>NZ_JBCPDN010000001.1:0-81437 GCF_040915425.1 Collinsella aerofaciens
CTATACGCACGAGTATTCCGTCGAGACCTTTGGCACGGACTTTTTGTTCCGCGTGCGCTTGGACCTGGGCTTTAAGGTCAACCAGCGCATCAATGCCTACCTGCGCCAGATTGTTGGCGACCTGATGGCATCGGGCGAGCTACCGCCGCAGCACCACACGTATTCCATCTACGAGACACGCGGCAACGTGGGCGACTTCCGTTTTTGCATGCTGCGCAAGATGCTTGCCCCCGAAACGGACATTAACCGCAACGACCACCGCGTGATGGCCATCAAGTATGCCGTCCGCCGCGCCTGCGGAAGCCCGGCACGCTGGTACGGTCTTGAGAACTCGGCCATCATCATCGAGTACGTGCCCCTCTTTGCCCGCATGCGCCCGGCCGTTAAGCTCGTGCGCACCCAGGTGCCGCTCGAGGTCCAGATCGAAGAGGCCGAGGAAATGGAAGTCGACATCTTCTCGGACGACCTGGTCAACGGCAACGAAGCCGGCAGGAACATGAACGTCGATCCCACCGAGTTGCTCGAGAGCGTCGCCGATACGCCCGAACAGCAACAGCTCGACGGCCTCGAGAGCGAACAGCTCAACGACGTCAACTTCTAGCGCCGTCACCCATCGACGATAGTGGCCCTGCACCTCACGGGAGATGCAGGGTCACTTTGCATTGCAGTAAAGCTATCGGCTACGAACGACGAGGCTCGGGAACCACGAGCCTATCGGGGTTCGCGCCCTCGGCATCCATCAGACTCACGTAGCGAATCGATGGATCCCCATACATCGCGTAGTAATAATTGCCCGTGCGCGCGCTAAAGCATCCGGTATAGATAGTCTTCTCGAACTTGCCATCGCCCATCCTGGACGCCCCCTCGATCATCACCACGCCCTCGAGTGAACGGAACATGCGGACGACGTTTTCGGTCTCGCTCTCCTTTTGCGGGTAATTGGCATTGAGGTACGCCGCCTTTACAAAACGGCTCGGCGAATAGCAGTCACCCGGAATACCGCGCATGCCGGCACCCGCGCCATAGGGCTTGAGCTCGGCGCCACGCCATGTCGCCGTCTGCGGAAAATCGCTCGTGGCCGTAATATAGGTGCGCAGGTTTTCCATGTGCCACGGGAAGGTGGGCTGATTGGCAAGGGTGTCGACCGGATCGTCGTATACATGCAGGCCGTCAGCCATCATCTCGACCACGATGCTGCGCTGGCTGTCGCCGATAATCCAATGGAGCAGCGACACGCCCAGCCCCTCTCCTGCAGATTTGGCAACAATCACTGTGTCGCGCAGCGCGGCCTCGACCTCATCGACCGTCGAGAACGTCGCTGCCACCCACAGGGGAAACTCATAGGCCGCGATATTGGTCTTTCCATCAACCGGCCCCTCGGCATACTCGGCATAACCCGGGAAATTGAGGCCCGCCACGGCGAGGCCCGCATCGTTGCCGCAATCGAAGAACATAGGGTAGTTCTTGTAATCGATGCACATACCGATCACCGCGTGTGCCGCTGTCGCGTCGTCGATAAACGAATACGGAATGTGAAACCCGCGCGGCATCACGCGAACCTGTTGGCCGTAGTCAAAGCTCCAGTCGAGGTTGCGGCCCAGATACATGTGGCCGGAATCATCGGTAAATCGAATACTCGTACACATAGCGCCTCCCAGCTTTACGTTCTTGCTAAGGTTATTGTCACCAAACAAAGAGGCGCTAAACACAAAAGCCCGGACATGACAACAATGTCACGCCCGGACTATTCAAGCAGGATAAACTCAACCAAGTTAACCCCGCAGGTCGTCTAAGGGGTCAAAGTGCCGCAGATTGCCACGAAAGAGGAGCGAAGCGTACTTAAGGTACGCGAGCGACAATTGAGCGGCAAGGTGCGGTGCTTTGGTCCCCTTAGACCAACTTTCCTAGACAGTGGTCAATCATGTGTTGAATCATCTGCGCCTCGAAGCCCACAAAGTCCTGCTTGCGCTCGCGCATCTTGCCGTCGACGATCACGTCATAAGCAACCTTGCACTTGATATAGCGCGTGGACTTGGTGACCTCCTCGTGCGTCAGGCAGCTCTCCTCCATCTTGCTGGCGCCCAGGCCAAACACCAGACGAGGGTTGTAGAGCACGTGGGGCTCGCCGGCATCGTCCAGGTAGACGCAGACCTTCTTGGTGACGCCAATCTGGTTGGCGGCAAGGCAGCCGGCATCGTCGAGCGACTTGATGGTATCGATCAGGTCCTGTGCCACCGACTCGTCCTCGACGGTCGCGACCTCGCAACGCTGGGACAGAATAGCCTCGTCGTGGCAGAGCTCTTTAATCATACGTTCCTCCATAGGGGTCGTTGTAACTGCTTAAGTATACGGTACCCACACATTTTCATACGGAAAATACCGCCCGTCCGCTACAAAGCGCCGAACATCAACATGTGAGGAACAGCAAGGTTGTAAAGGCGATATAGTGAATGAGTTCGTGTCAATCGGCCTAAACTCGGGGCCGAACAAGGAAAGGGTATGCATGGACGAACTATTTCACGTCAGCGAGCGCAAGTCCACAATCGGGACCGAACTTCGCGCTGGACTGACAACGTTCCTGGCAATGGCCTACATCATTGCCGTCAACCCCGCGGTGCTCTCGGGCGCCGGCATCGATGCGGGAGCGCTCGCCTGCGCCACTTGCCTGGGCGCCGGCATCATGACCATCTGCATGGGCATCTTCGCCAACCGCCCGCTCGCCTGCGCTTCGGGCCTGGGCATCAACGCCATGATCGCGGGCATCGCCACCACCATGTGCGGCGGTGACTGGCACGTGGCCATGAGCGTTATCTTCCTCGAGGGTGTCGTCATCTTGCTGCTCGTCCTGTGCGGCCTGCGCGAGGCCATTATGGACGCCATCCCCGTGGTCCTGCGCCACGCCATCTCGGTTGGCTTGGGCCTGTTCATCGCCATGATCGGCCTGTGCGACGCCGGCATCATCACCGCTGGCGCCGGTACGCTCGTCGGCCTGGGCGACATCGCCTCCCCCACCTTTATCGTCGGCATCATCTCCATCATCGTGACGGTTGCCCTGGCTTCCCGCAACGTGCCGGGCTCGCTGCTCATCGGCATCATCGTCGCCGTTATCGCCGGTATCCCGCTGGGCGTCACCCATGCGCCCGAGGGCCTCATCGCACCGCTCGACTTCTCGACCTTTGGCGCCCCGTTTGCCAGCACCGCCGATGGCAACATGGCCATCGTGAAGGTTCTGACCGACCCGATGCTGCTCGTCGTTGCCTTCTCGCTGCTCATGAGTGACTTCTTCGACACCATGGGCACCGCGATGGCCGTCGCCAAGCAGGGCGAGTTCTTGACCGAGGACGGCAATGTCGAGGACATCCGCCCCATCCTGGTCGTCGACTCCGTGGCCGCTGCTGCCGGTGGCTTTATGGGCGTCTCCTCCATCACCACCTTCGTCGAGTCCACCTCTGGCGCTGCCGACGGTGGCCGCACGGGCCTCACCTCCGTCACCACCGGCGTGCTGTTCATTCTCGCCGCGTTCTTCTCCCCCATCGTCACCATCGTTTCCAGTGCCGCCACCTGCGGTGCTCTGGTCTACGTCGGCTACCTCATGATGAGCGAGGCCTCCGAGATCGACTGGTCCGACGTGTCGCAGGGTTTCCCGGCGTTCATGATTGTCGCCGGCGTGCCCTTCACCTACTCCATCTCTGCCGGCATTGGCCTGGGCTTTATCGCCTACGTGATCGTCGCGCTCTTTAAGGGCGAGGCCTCCAAGATCAAGCCGCTCATGTGGATCGCAGCCCTTGCCTTCCTCGTCTACTTCTTCGTAGCGTAACGGCATAGTCTGCCGAAGCAAAACAACAAGGCGCGGAGTCGCATCGAACGGCTCCGCGCCTTTCTTTTAGCGTCTGCCCCCGTGCCAGCGTGCGACAATTGAGGCTGTCAATATCACAACACCGAGAGAAGCCTGCCTTGGAAGCGCATCATAAGCAGATAACCGTTTATTCAGAGTGTGTGGAAGGCGCGCCCGTCATCTACCTCCCCGTGGTTATGGGCGACGGTAGTGAAGTCTACGAGCGCTGCCGAGAGCTCGACTGCCCGCCATTCACCCTTGTCGCCATTGGAGGGCTCGATTGGAATCGCGAGCTGAGCCCCTGGGAATGTGAGGGAACTATACGAGATGCCGAGCCCTTTGGTGGACAGGCTGCTGGTTTTCTTGACGAGTTGTTGAAGCAGATAATCCCCCAGGCCGAATCATCGCTCCCGCAACCGCCCGCCTGGCGCGGCGTTGCCGGCTACTCGTTGGCGGGTCTTTTTGCACTGTGGACACTTTGGCAAACAGATGTCTTTGAGCGCGCGGCAAGTGCATCGGGGTCGCTGTGGTTCCCCGGCTTTATCGACTACGCGCGCGAGCGCACGATGACAGCCACGCCCGACGCCGCCTATCTGTCGCTCGGTAAAAAGGAAACCAAGACGCCCAACCGCATGATGCGGCACGTACTCGACGATACGCACGCGATGGAAGAGCTGTTTATAGAGCGTGACATTCCAACAACGCTGGAGCTCAACCCCGGCAACCACTTTGCCCAAACTGACCTGCGCATGGCGCGCGGCATCCACTGGATACTGACGCATTAAAAATGGCGCCCACGCGTACATACGCATGGACGCCATTTTTAATTTGGCTGAACGCAGCTACTATTCAGCAGTCTCCTCAAGCTCGGAAGTATCGAACTCAAAGTCATTACCGGGCAGGATGGCGTTGAGCACAATGCCCACCAGCGAGCCCACGGCAAGGCCCGAAAGCGAAATCGTCACGCCGCCCAGCTCCAGCACGATGGCACCGGCGGTACTGTAGGCAATGCCGAGCGAAAGCACGAGCACCAGAGCCGCCACCAGCACGTTGCGGTTGTTCTGGAAATCAACCTGATTCTCGATGAGGTTACGCACGCCAACGGCGCTGATCATGCCGTAGAGCACGAGCGACACACCGCCGATAACGCACGCCGGCATGGCGGCAATCACCGCAGCAAACTTGGGGCAGAACGAAAGCACAATGGCGCAGCAGGCGGCAATGCGAATCACACGCGGGTCGAACACGCGCGTAAGCGCAAGCACGCCGGTGTTCTCGCCATACGTGGTGTTGGCCGGAGCGCCAAAGAGCGACGCCAAGATGGTCGCCAGGCCATCGCCGAGTAGGGTACGGTGCAGACCGGGATCGGCAATGTAATTGCGTTCGCAGGTAGAGCCAATGGCGGAGATATCGCCAATGTGCTCAATCATGGTCGCAAAGGCCAGCGGCATGATGGTGATGATGGCCGTCGTGGCAAGACCGCTATCGAACTGCGGGCCAAAGAGCGCAAACACGGTGTTGCCCCACACGATGGGCAGACCGACCCAGGGGGCGGCTGCGACGCCAGAGAAGTCGACCTCGCCCAACGCGGCCGCAACGGCATAGCTCACCACAACGCCCAGCAAAATCGGCACGATCTTGACCATGCCGCGGCCCCAAATATTGCAGACGACGATCACGGCCACAGCGATGACGGCGACAAGCCAGTTGGTCTGGCAGTTGGCAATGGCAGAGCTTGCCAAGATCAGGCCGATGGAAATGACGATGGGGCCGGTCACCACCGGCGGGAAGAAACGCATAACGCGCTTGGCGCCAAAGGCACGGAACAGGGCCGCCAGCACCGGATAGAGCAGGCCGGCGCAGGCTACGCCCAGGCAGGCGTAGGGCAAAAGCTCGGTCTCTCCGTTGGGCGCGATTGCGGCATAACCAGCAATAAAGGCAAACGATGAGCCCAAAAATGCCGGCACCTTACCGCGCGACAGGAAGTGGAACAACAGTGTGCCGATGCCGGCGAACAGAAGCGTCGCCGAAACGGAAAGGCCGGTAAGCACGGGCACGAGCACCGTGGCTCCGAACATCGCAAACATGTGTTGCAAACCCAACACAAACATGCGCGGGCGGCCGAGCGACGATGCATCGTAGATGGCATCGGTGACGGCGGGCGTCGAGGATTGGGACATGGAAGTCCTTTCATGATGGAAGGGCGATCAGGTATATCGGATAACCTGCCCGAACGATACGATCCGAACCATTGTACGTGATACACCATGTCTCGCGCGCGCCGTCACCTGCAAACGGTAGCGTTACTTCCAAACGCGCTCGGCAATGCGCTTGACCAGCGCGATCTTTGCCCACTGTTCGTCCTCGGTCAGCTTGTTGCCAATCTCGCAGCTGGCAAAGCCACACTGCGGAGACAGATACAGGTTCTCGAGCGGCACGTACTTTGCCGCCTCGCGGATGCGCTCGACGATGGCGTCCTCGTTCTCGAGCTCTGCCGCCTTGGTGGTTACCAAGCCCAGCACGACCTTCTTGCCGGGAGCGACGTACTTGAGCGGCTCAAAGCCGCCGGCGCGCGGCGTGTCGAACTCCAGATAGAACGCATCGACATTCTCATGTGCGAACAGATACGGAGCGATAGGGTCGTAGCCGCCTTCAAAAGCGTAGGTGGAGTGGTAGTTGCCGCGGCACACGTGCGTGTTGATGACCAAATCGTCGGGCTTGCCCGCGATGGCGGCATTGTTGAGCGCCACGCCCAGCTCGCTCACCTTTTGCAGGTCGACCGGGCTCATGCCGGTTTTGGCGACAAAATCGGTATCGCAGTAGATGCCCCAGGTGCAGTCATCAAACTGGATGTTGCGGCAGCCTGCTGCGTACAGGTCGGCGATCACGGTTCGATAAGCGGCTGCGATGGCGTCGGCAAGTTCCTCATCGGTCTTATAGACAGCGCGCAGGCTCTCCTGCTGGCCATCGCAGCGGTCGAGCGTGACTTCGGAGAACGTCTGGATCGGCGCCGGAATGGTTTGTCGCGCGACCTGGCCCTCCCCCTCGAGCGCCTTGACAAATTTAAAGTGCTCGACGAACGGATGGTTCTCGCCGCTAATGGGGCCGATTACCACGGCGGTGTCGGCGGTAGTCTCCTCATCGTGGAACATATAGCCCGTACGCGAGGTGCGACGCTCGACGCCGTTCAGCCCCCACATAAAATCGAGGTGCCAGTAGCTGCGGCGAAACTCGCCATCGGTGATGACCTGCAGGCCGGCGGCTTTCTGCTTTGCCACCAAATCGCGAATGGCATCGTCCTCGACGGCCTTAAGCCCCTCGGCATCAAGCGTGCCCGCGGCGTAGGCGGCACGGGCGTCCTTCACGGCCTGGGGACGAAGAAAACTGCCGACGATATCGGCGCGAAACGGCGCGTTCGGTTGAATCGAAGTGCTCATAGATATCTCCCCTTGCATTGGTTGCTTTATCGAGACAGAGTATGAGCGCTCATGTGGTCATCGTAAAATATATGTTTATAACAGTTTGATATAGATGCTTCCTATATCAATCTGGACTGTCATAAAGAGATTTGACCCGCGCGGAGCACAGCAGCCTAGATATGCTGACGAATCGCGTCGATATAGGCCTGTCCGTAGCGCGTGAGCGTCGTGTTTTTGCGCGTGATGATGCCGATCTCCATGTACTCGTCCACATCGAGCGGAATCGAGATGATGCCGGGGCCGTTGAGCTCATGACTGATCACGCCTGAGCATACCGTGTAGCCGTTGAGGCCCATGGCCAGGTTGAACAGCGTCGCACGGTCACGCACACGGATATTCTTGCGACGCTCAAAAGTCGAGGTCAGCTCCTCGGAATAATAAAACGAGTTATAGCTGCCCTGCTCATAGGACAGGAACGGGTAGTCTTCCAAGTCCTCGAGCGTCACACTCGAGCGACCCGCCAGCGGATGGTCGGCGCACACGAAGACATGCGGCGCGGCGCAGAAGAGTCCTTCGAACACGAGCTCGTTGGCCGCCAGCATGCGCTCGATGACCTCGCGGTTATGCTCGGATAAGTACAGGATGCCCAGTTCGCTTTTCATATGCGCGACATCCTCGATAATCTCGTGGGTCTGCTCCTCGCGCAGGGTAAAGTCGTAGCGCGCGGCATCGAACTCGCGGATCACATCGACAAACGCATTGACGGCAAAGGAATAATGCTGGCAGCTCACACTAAAGTGCGGCACCTGCTCGGACGCGCCTTTGTACTTGCCTTCGAGCAGATCGGCCTGGTCGAGCACCTGGCGCGCGTAGCCCAAGAAGGTCTCGCCCTCCTCGGACACAATGACACCCTTGTTGGTGCGCTCAAAGATGTGCACACCCATCTCGTTTTCGAGATCGCGAATCGACGCGGTAATCGAAGGCTGCGACACAAAGAGCCGGCGCGAGGCCTCGGTGATGCTGCCGCATTCGGCAACTTTGACGACATATCTGAGCTGCTGGAGCTTCATGGCTGTCTCCTTAGCTGTTCGTGAGATTCGCGTCGGCAGTACCCGGCAGGCGCATAAACGGCGGCATCTCCCCCGTCGCGGCGCAAGCGGCAATCTGATGCAGAGCCCCGGCGACCGCATCGTCTGCCGCAGCGCCGATATGCCAGCGCGCGGCAGCCGTGACAGCCTCGTTGGCATTGGCGACTGCAACGGAGTTGGGAACGGCATCGATCATGGGCAAATCGTTATCGGAATCGCCAAATACGGCCACCTCATCGGGCGTCAGACCCAAAGCGCGCGCTAGCTCCAGCGCAGCGCAGCCCTTGTCCCAACCAGCCGGAAGGATGTCGAACAGGCGCACTCGGTTGTTGGGAAACACGAGCGAGAGTTCCGGCACCTCAGCGGCAACGCGCTCGCGTAGCTCCGCGAGCTCCTCACGCGAACGGGCACTCCAGATATTCGCCTTGAACACCGGCGCGTCATCGACGACGGGACGGCACGGGGCCTCTTCGCCTTTGAGCCATGCGTTGCCGCCCGACTCCATGGCGCGACGAACGCGCTCGGGATCACTCGTCACGCAATAGGCATCGTTGCCCCAAAAGTCATCGCCCAGGCTATAGACCTTCAGATAGGTATCGTCGGTCTCTTGCTCCAGATAGTCGGCAAGACGCATGAGGGCACCGTTGTCGCTCGCACGGGAGGCAACAACCTCGCCGTCGACAAACATCACCTGGCCGTTACAGAACGCGCCAGTCGAGAAGCACTCGGAACGATTTTTGAACATCCAGCCCATCGCGGACGGCTGGCGACCCGAAACCGGGCCAAAGTGCAGACCCGCCGCCTGCATGGCATGAATGCCCTCGATGGCGTAGTCGCTGGCGCCGTCATGCCCGGCTGGAATCAGCGTATCGTCCATATCGGTCAGCACAAGTTTAATCATAAGGCCCCCATTCGTATCGGTTCTACCTATTGTAACGACCAGCCAAAATAAACCTGTCCCTTTTTGGCAGGTGCGCTAGTATAGGGAACAACAGATTCGATGCGGGAGTGCCGGCGGTGCAAACCACCAGGCTGAGAGGGCATGGGGCCCAATCCTTTGAACCTGTCAGTTAATGCTGGCGTAGGGAGCATGCCGCCTTTACAGGGGCGCTGTCTATGCACAGCGCCCCTTTTCTATGCCAAGGAGGCATGTGCAGTGATTGATTCGGAACAGCTTAAGCAACATATGGTCAAGGCCGTGGAGGAGATTCGCGCCGCCAATCCGATGGCCGGCTCCATCACCAACACGGTGACGATCGACTTTGTCGCCAATGCGCAGCTCGCCGTGGGCGGTTCGGCCGCCATGGTCTATCTGCCCGACGAGGGCGAGGCGCTCGTTGCCGGCGGCGGCGCCATCTATCTCAACATGGGCACGCTCTTCCCCATCTACGAGCAAACGATTCCCCGCGCGGCCAAGGCGGCACACGACGCCGGCAAGCCCTGGGTGCTCGATCCGGTAGGCCTGGGCATCGGTAGCCTGCGCACCCAGTTGGTAAACGAGCTCAAGCAGTACAAGCCCGCCATCGTGCGCGGCAACGCCTCCGAGATCATCGCGCTCGCCGGCCTGTGGGGTCTTGAGGGCGAGGCGACCGATCTGAGCCGCGTGCGCGGTGTCGATACCACCGATACGGTTGACGCCGCCCGCGATGCTGCCGTGGCGCTCGCCCGCTACACCGGCGGCGCCGTAGTGGTCTCGGGCGAAGTCGACCTGATCACCGACGGCACGACCGTGGCCAAGTCCCACGGCGGCAGCCCGCTCATGTCCAAGATCACCGGCTGCGGCTGCTCGCAGGGCGGCGTGCTGGCCGTGTACGCCTGCGCTGCCGACCCGTTTACGGCAGCCGTCTGCGGCACCGCCGTCTACAACGTGGCCGGCACGCGTGCCGCCGCTGCCGCCGACGCCCCGGCAAGCTTTAAGGTCGCCTTTATCGACGAGCTCTACCGCGCAACCGCCCAGGACATTGCCGATAACCAACTCGAGCTCGAGGAGGCATAGGCCATGTCCGAGCCTGCAACCAATACCGGCATGAACACGCTCGTCGCTGTGGCCATCGCCCCGTGCGGCACCGGCGATGAGCTATCCGCCGAGGTCGCCGAGGTCGTGCGTGTTATTCGCGAGAGCGGCCTTCCCAACCGCACCACCTCGATGTTCACCGAGATCGAGGGCGACTGGGACGAGGTCATGCAGGTCGTGCGCGACGCAACCTTTGTGTTGGCGAGCAAGGGCATCCGCACCGAAGTCGTGCTCAAAGCCGATATTCGGCCCGGATTTACCGACACCATGACCGGCAAGCTCGAGCGCATGGAAGCGCAGATCAAAAAGCAGGAGGAAGCACGATGAGCATCCGCGACAACCTTGATATCTCGGCCTATCTGGTACTCGGCCCCGAAAACACCCTCGGGCGCCCCGTGGGCGATGTGGTGGCCCAGGCACTCGACGCCGGCTTTACCTGCATTCAGGTGCGCTCCAAGGTGGCAAGCGCCCGCGAGATCATTGCACTGACCGGCGACGCCGCGCAGGCAATCGCACAGGCCGGCAAGACCGGTCAGGTCGCCTTGCTGATCGACGACCGCCTGGACTGCGTACTCGCCGCGCGCGAACAGGGCATCGCTGTCGACGGCGTGCACGTGGGCCAAAGCGATATTCCCGTCGAGGTCTGCCGCAAGCTTCTGGGGCCCAACGCCATCGTGGGCCTTTCGGCCCGTTGCGAAGAGATGCTCGAGTACGTCAAGACCGCCGACATGAGCCTGGTCGACTACCTGGGCATCGGCCCGCTCCACGAGACCGAGACCAAGCGCGACTGCGGACGCGCAGCCGATGGCTCCATCATCACCAAGAGCTTTGAGGACCTGGCCGCACTCCACGCGGCAAGCCCCGTGCCCATCGTGGTGGGCGGCGGCGTCAAGACGGCCGACCTGCCGCAGCTTAAGGCCACCGGCGTCGACGGCTTCTTTGTGGTGAGCGCCGTCTGCAGCGCCGACGACCCCCACGCCGCAGCCAAGGAGCTCGTCGACACCTGGCAGCAGGCATAAGTCTAGACCGAGCAGTTGCTCCGCAGCCTCATATCTTCAATAACGGAAAGCGCATCCCAGTTTGGACGTCCATTCTGGGATGCGCTTTCCGCATGCGACCCTTACCCCGCCAGATACGCTTTCAACGCCGGCAAAGTCGCCTCCGCATCGCGGCGACCGACCTGGTAGATGCGCTCGAGCTCATCCGGTTCGCGGCACAGTGACGGCACCTTCACCGATTCGCTCGGCCGCACCACAAAGATTTCGCCGGCAGCCTCGCGACGTGCCAGGTCATCGAGCGTGGCATTGTAAACCTCATGCCGATGCTCAAGCGCTGCGACAAACTCCGGGTAGTGACGGAACACGCGACGCAGCATGGGCATCACGCTGTTGGGCTGCTTCACAAAGCCCGCCGGCTGCGTGAGTACCACGATATTGCGGTCATACCCCTGTGAAAACAACCAAGCGCTGGGAATGGAATCAGCCACGCCACCATCCAGATACTTATGCCCGTCAATAGCAACGGGACGCGTCGCCACGGGAATCGCCGACGACGCCCGGATCCACTCGATATCGCGCTCATCGCCATAAGGCAGGTCGTGGTAGACGGCCTTGCCCGTCTCGATATCGGTGCACACGCACGTAAACCGCATGGGGCAGGCGCGATATGTCTCCAGGTCGATGGGATCGCGCTCGATGGGCACCTCGTGATAGGCAAAATCGGCATTGAACATATCGCCGGTCCGCAGCCAGCTTGCTACACCCGCATAGCGCTTATCGGCACAATAGGCCTTGTTATAGCGAATGGCGCGGCCGATCTGGCGCGATTTAAAGTTGTAGCCAAACGCCGCGCCCGCCGAGACACCCACCATATGGTCGCAGGTCAAACCGTGCTCCATCCAAACGTCGAGCACGCCCGCCGTATACATACCGCGGTAGCCGCCTCCCTCGAGTGCAAGCCCCACCGTGCGCGTCATATTTGGCTGTGTCATGCGACCATCTCCGTTCCTGCGTTTAAAACCGGGACAAGTATACCCGTCAACATATACCGCCCCAGTCGCATTTTTCATGCGCACCCAGGCGTTGCGGTTTGGCGAATAATAGCCGCCCGTAGCATGTACACCCATATATAATTCTGCACTGTTGTTTATACTACTCAGCAGTTATCAACAGCGAACATTAGCCGGTAAATTAACCCAACAACGCAGCAAGGCGGGGGCCTGGATACACGCAAAGCGCCGAACAACAACGCGTGTGCACAACGAGCTCGCCCGACGCAATTCGCCCGACCTCAGAAAGCCGCTTACGACATGGATACTGTCAGCAATTACACCGAAACGCTCGAAAAGACCGTCCGCGACCTTCTCAAGCGTCAGGAGGATCTGATCAGGACCGCCTTTACCGACCAGCTTACCGGGCTTGGCAACCGTGGCGGCTTTGCCCGCTCCCTCGAGGAGCTCTGGGAGCAGGACACCCCCGTTACCATGGCGTACGTCGATATCGACAACCTCAAGCACTGCAACGACGTCTTTGGGCATGACGAGGGCAACCGCTACATCTTGCAGGTAAGTCTCTATCTCAAGCTGTATATGAAAGTGGACGAGGCGGCGTTTCGCATAGGCGGCGACGAGTTTGCCATCCTATCTACGATTGCAACCGAGGACGACCTCGCCGAACGTCTGGAACACTGCCGAACGGTCCTGCTCAAAAACAACGATTCCGAGATGCCCCGCTCGTTTAGCTATGGAGTGTCGTATGCCGACCCCGCCCTGGGCGAAGCCCCCAATCGCATGACGCTCGATGCCGACCATCGCATGTACGACTACAAGCTACGTCATGCCATGCACCTTGATCGACGCAATATCACGCAAGTCCACGCCGACGACTTCGAAATAAGCGATCGCATTTTCGACGCCTTTTCGATGCTCAACGAAGGCCGCTATTTCTTTATCGAGAACTTGGACAAACATCGCACCCTTTGGTCACAAGGCGCCTTGCGCGATCTTGGCCTTCCCTCGGAGCACATAGACAACTGTCGCGATTACTGGAAAACGCGTGTGCATCCCGATGACCTTGAGGCCTACATCAACGACATCGACCAAGTCTATAACGGCACCAAGCACCGTCGCGTCATGCAGTATCGTGTGCGCAATGCCGTCGGCGACTACGTCCTCTGCCGTGCTCGCGGGTTTCGCATCGACGGCGACGAAAATGTCCCCTCGCTCTATGTCGGCGAGTTCGTCAACCACTCACTTGCCGAAACCGTCGACGCCGCGACAGGCCTCGGCACCCAGCGCATGTTGGTCAATGCCATCGACGCCTGTCGTTGCGACCGTTGCGAGACGGGCCTTATAGCGGTGCGCGTTCGTGGCACGACAAAGCTCAACGAGCTTTACGGGGCCGAGGCTGTCGACAACATGCTTGCCGAATACGCAGGCCGCATGCTGTCGATCACTCGCGGCAGGAGCCGGGTCTACCGTTCACGAAGCGTTCAGTTCGTCGTGCTCAGCAACGACCTAGACCACGAGGCATTCGAGCAACTGACCCGCCACCTTAAAGAGGCCGTTTTCGCTCCTGTTCGAATCGCAGGCGACACCATTACTCCCGTCTGCCTTGTCGTCCCGGCCTTTTACGAGCACTTAACCCATCAAGCGACCGCCGTTTTAGGCGAACTCGACCGTCGCCTTCGCACGGCCGGCGGACTTGTTCCCAACGACAGTCTGCCCATACCCGAGATGGAACGCAAAGGCGCCGTCGCCGAGCACCTCGACATGCTCACCGGTCTCTACCGACCCAGCGAGTTTATGCGCCGTGCCAATGCCTTCATCAAGGCAAGGCGCGACGGCGCCTGGTGCATCGCCACGGTCGACATGGGCCACATGCGCCTGTTTAACGAATGGTATGGACAGGCCGAAGGCGACCGCCTGCTTGCCGATGTGGGCACGGTCCTCAAGGACATCGAGAATGCCGGCATGGGCGTCGCAGGGTACTGGGGCCAAGATGACTTTTGCGTACTCATCCCCTTTAAGCACATCACCGTCCATCAAATCTACAACCGCGTTCGCGAGGCAGTAGCCAGGCATGATGGCGGCGTAGGTTTTTGGCCGTCCATGGGCGTTTACCCCATCGATTCCAATGAGGAGATCACCATCGATGCGCAGGCAAAGGCCATGTTTACCAATCGGCGCGCAAAAAACGACTTTAAGGAGCGCATTGCCATTTTTTGCCCCGAGGAGTACAAGCGCGAAATCGTGTTCAACCGCACGCTGACCGAATTCCAGTACGCGCTGTCAAATGGTCGCATCACGTACTATCTTCAGCCCCAGGTCGATATGGAAACCGGCGAGATTATTGGCGCCGAAGCACTCACCCGCTGGATTGACAAGGACGGCTCTCTCATTTCGCCCGCAACGTTTATCCCCGCACTCGAGGAAAGCGGCTTTGTAGTGACGCTCGACAAATATGTTTGGCAGGGCGTCGCCATGTGGCTCCGCGAGCGCCTCAATCGAGGACTTCGCGTGGTTCCGATTTCCCTCAATGTGTCGCGCGTAGACATTCTTGCCTGCGATGTCGCCGAGCATATGGGGTCGCTCGCCGCCCAGTACAACCTGCCGCCCGAACTCATGCACATCGAGATCACCGAGACCGCCTATACCGGAGAGTCCGAGGCCGTGGATAAGCTGACCGCGGATCTGCACACCCGTGGCTTCTCGACCTACATGGACGATTTTGGCACCGGCCAGTCCACGCTCGCGATGCTCAAGAACGTCAACGTCGACGTCATCAAGCTCGACCGCACCTTTGTGCCCACCGACCGCGATCAAGGCCGCAGCGCGCAGATCGTGTCATCGATGCTCGAGATGGCGCAGTCGCTCCATCTGCCCGTCGTGGTTGAAGGCGTCGAGACAAATGAGCAGGCAAACATGCTACGACAAATGGGCGCCCGCTACGCTCAGGGCTTCCTCTACTACCGTCCCATGCCGGCGAAGGATTTTGAGGCATTGCTCGATGGTGGCAATAACAACTGATACGCTCGCGCGCAAAACGCCACCGTCGAAGGGGACATTTGTCTCCATTAGTTAACTTATATCCCCAATTCAAACCGAATTGGGGATATGATACAAACCGTTGTTCCGCCCAAGGAGGTTATCCATCATGAACGAGTCATATCGCCTGGGCGAGCAATCGATTATTGCCTATCTTCAGCGACTTGCGAACGGCGTCTCGACCGCTGAACTCGATGTTGCCGCGCTGCCTGCAGATCTACGCGCCGTTGGTGAGCAACTGCAAAAGACGCATGCCATCCTGCAACAAGAGCGCCAGCTGCTTGAGCGCAACGCCTATATCGATCCGCTCACCAACTTGGGCAACCGCAACGGATTCGACCGTCACGTCGAGCAACTCTGGCGCAAAGGCGATCCCTTCACCTGCGCCTATATTGACATCGACCATCTCAAGCATTGCAATGATAGGTTTGGCCACGCCGAAGGCAATCGCTATATTCTGAGCATCTGCCGCACGCTCTCCGAAACCATGGAGCACGATGAGATGCTGTTCCGTATCGGTGGAGACGAGTTTGTGCTCATCTCGCTCTCCGCAAACGAGATTGAACTCGAGCAGCGCTTGGAGCAGGTACGTACCAGGCTGATCGAGGCGAGCTCAGGTGGCAAGGCGCCCATGATCGGCAGCTTTAGCTTTGGCTGCTCGCGCGTCGATCCACTTGCCGGCGACACGCGTCGCCAGATGACGATGGATGCCGATCGCAAGATGTATCGCTATAAGCTTATGCATCGTGTGCAGCAACCGAAAGACAGTGACGCGCCGCAACGCCCAATCGTCGATCAGCTTCCCTGCAACGACCGGGTGTTCCAAGCGATCTCCATGAGCTCCGAGACGCGCTATCCGTTTATCCTCAATCTCGATACGGGAGAATCGCAATGGTCGGTTAACGCCGTGCGCGATTTTGACCTGCCCTCCCAGCACCCTTTTAACTCACTCGACATGTGGCTCGCCCGCGTTCATCCCGAGGACCGCGACAACGTACGTGTCGAGCTCGACATGGTGATAAACGGCACGTGGCACTTCCACTACATGCAGTATCGCGTAATGGATGCCACCGGAAAATACGTGCTTTGCGACTGCACGGGCTACCGCTTGGACGGCACCGATACCGAGCCCGGCATGTATGTGGGCATTATCATCAACCGAAGCTTGGCAGATACGACCGATTCCGTGACCGGCTTGGGCGATATTCACGCCCTGGTCAACGCCATTGGCGAAATGCGTCGCGTGGCGCGCAAGGCGGGGTTGATCGCCATTAAAATCGACGATATCACTCAGGTCAATGCCCGTTTTGGCTTTGATGCGGGCGACCGTGTTTTGGCAGAATGTGCCGCCTGTCTGGTGGAATGCTCGCGCGGTAAGGGTCGTATGTTCCGCTCGACGGGGCCGATGTTCGTGGCGCTTTTCGACGACTTTGATCCCGAAGAAACCGATGCGATTGCAGAGGAAATCGAGCGGTTCCTGGGTTCGCCCGTGCTCTTTGGCCCATTTGAATATCAGCCGCCCATTCGCGTGGCCACGCTCCATCTGGACGGCGTCGACCGTCAGCCCGTTTCGATTTTGAACGAGCTCAAAGCGTTGCTCGGGAAAGCCGTGCAGGTGCCAGGTACCAAACTGGATTAGCACCGCGCCCACACCGCCTCCCCCATCGTGCGATAATCCTCTGCAGAAGTCACCAACAGCAGAGGGAGTTTGTGATGAAGGTTCTTTTGGTCAATGGCAGCCCCAAGGCAAACGGCAACACCGCCCGCGCACTCGCCGAGGTCGCCGAGCAACTCAATGCCGAAGGCATTGATACCGAGGTGTTTCAGCTGGGCACCAAGCCCATTCGCGACTGCATTGGCTGTGGTCAGTGCGGCAAGCTCGATTGCCGCTGCACCTTTGACGATGACGTGGTGAACGAGCTGATCGCTGCCGCCGAGCAGGCAGATGGCTTTGTCTTTGGCTCGCCCGTCTACTATGCGCACCCCAGCGGACGCATCCTTTCGGCCCTCGATCGCGCCTTCTATGCCGGCAGCAAAGCCTTTGCACACAAGCCGGGCGCTGCCGTCGCCGTTGCCCGTCGCGGCGGCACGTCGACCACCTTCGACGTGCTCAATAAGTACTTCACCATCAACCAGATGCCCGTGGTTGCTTCCACGTACTGGAACAACGTGTTTGGCGCCATGCCGGGCGAGGCCACCCAGGACGCCGAGGGCCTGGCCACCATGCGCAACATCGGCAAGAACATGGCCTGGCTCCTGCATTGTATCGAGGCAGGACAGGCCGCCGGCATCGAAGCCCCCGAAGCCGATCGCGAGCGCACCAACTTCATCAGGTAGAACGGCGGAACAAATACATGAACGTGCAAATTTTTGGCACCAAAAAGTCTTTCGATACCAAAAAGGCTCAGCGTTATTTTAAGGAGCGTCGCATTAAGGTGCAGTTTATTGACCTTAAGGAAAAGGAGATGAGCAAGGGCGAGCTCACGAGCGTGATGCAGGCGGTCGGCGGCATCGACAAGCTGCTCAACCCCAAGGCTAAGGACGAGGAGACGCTCGCGCTCATCCAGCACCTCACCCCTAGCCAGCGCTTCGACAAGCTGCTCGAGAATCAGCAGGTTCTAGCCGAGCCCATCGTTCGCAACGGCAAAAAGGCCACCGTCGGTTATTGCCCCGATGTGTGGGGAGCCTGGGAGTAGCCTGTGTTATTTGCCGACGCGTGGGTATAAGAGCAGGCGTTTGGCATAAGATTTAACTGTAAGCCATGTCTAACAAAGGAGGGCACATGCCCAACAAACCCGTGAAGATCATCATGCTTACCGGATACCTCGGTGCCGGCAAGACCACGCTGCTCAACCACATCCTCGCTAACGACGGCGGCATCCGCGCCGCCGTTATCGTCAACGATATCGGCGAGATCAACGTCGACGCCAGCCTTATCGCCGACGGCGGCCTTTCCGAGACCGACGACCTCATCCCGCTCACCAACGGCTGCATCTGCTGCACGCTTTCGGACGACCTTGCTAACCAGCTGCAGGGCATCGCCGATTCGGGCAACTTCGATTACATCATCATCGAGGCATCGGGTATTTGCGAGCCTATCCCCATCGCCTACACCATCTCGAGCTTCTGCGACGAGGCCAAGGTGGGCGGCGAGCCCAAGCTCGCGCTCGACAACATCGTGGCCGTGGTCGACTGTGCCCGCATGTACGACGAGTTCAACGGCGGTCGCGACCTGCTGGCTGAGGATATCGACGAGGACGACATCGAGAGCCTGCTCATCCAGCAGATCGAGTTCTGCTCCACGCTGATCCTCAACAAGACCGATACCGTGACGCCCGAACAGATCGCCGAGCTCAAGGCCATCGTGCGCAGCCTGCAGAAAGACGCCGTGATCGTCGAGGCCCAAAACGGCGAGGTCCCCATGGAGGAGCTGCTCGACACCGACCGCTTCGACTTTATGCGCGCCTACAACTCCGCCGCCTGGATCGA
Source organism: Collinsella aerofaciens (assembly GCF_040915425.1). Classification (GTDB taxonomy): domain Bacteria; phylum Actinomycetota; class Coriobacteriia; order Coriobacteriales; family Coriobacteriaceae; genus Collinsella; species Collinsella aerofaciens_BW. The sequence goes on from NZ_JBCPDN010000001.1 coordinate 18,890, forward strand.
GGCCATGGAGCATCCCGAGGAGCACGACGACCCCGAGGTGCTCGAGTACGACATCGAGACCTTTGTGTACTCGCGCCGCAAGCCGTTTGACCTGCAGAAGTTCACCGATTTTGTTGAGCAGGAGTGGCCCGACGAGGTCATTCGCGTCAAGGGCCCGCTGTGGCAGACCGGCGATCCGGACATGTGTTACATGTTTGAGCAGGCCGGCCACCAGATGCGCCTGATGGAGAACGGCTTGTTCGTTGACTCGGCGCCCGAGGGCGAGAAGCAGAAGATCATCGACGAGAACCCCGAGATCATGCAGATTTGGGACGACGAGACGGGCGACCGCATGACGAGCCTGTGCATCATCGGCCGTCACATGGACAAGGACGCGCTCATCGCCTCCCTCGATGCCTGCCTGACCGACTGGCACCGCGCCTAGGTTTATCCAAGCGGGCATTTGTCCGCCTACGTAACCGCCAAACCACCACGAAGGTGCCTGTCCCCTTCGTGGTGGTTTTTCGTTCTGAGCCAAGGAGACTCATGTTCAACATTGTGCTGTATGCGCCCGAGATTCCGGCCAATACGGGCAATATCGGTCGCACCTGCGTGGTCACCGGCGCCCGCCTGCATCTGGTGGAGCCGCTGGGGTTTTCACTCGACGACAAGACGGTGCGTCGCGCCGGCCTGGGCTACTGGCAAAACTTGGACGTGTCAACCTATGCCGGATGGGAGGATTTCCTTGCGCGCAACGGCCTCTCCCCCGCCGACGAGCGCCTGCATCTGCTGACCAAAAAGGCACGCCGCACCCATGCGCAGAGTACCTACCGCGATGGCGACTATTTGGTCTTTGGCAGCGAGAGCTCGGGCATTCCCGAGCCACTGCTTGCCGCGGCGCCCGAGCGTTGCGAGCGCATCCCGATGCTGCGCGATTGCGACTCACTCGATAACGCCGAGGCTTGGGAAGCTCACGAGGAATCGCTGGGGCATACCGAGGACAGCCACGAGGCCATTCTTCAGCAGGATATCTGCGGCAACTTCGTCAACCCGGACGACTACCGCATCAGCGCCCTCAACCTCTCCAACAGCGCCGCCATCGTCCTCTACGAAGCCCTGCGCCAAACAGGCTTTCCGGGAATGTGACAAACCTGCCATTAGGGGACGGGGTAGAAATGGCAGATTTTTAAACCCTCTAGCTCTTGACAAGCTGGTTTTGGCATCAATGTGACAAAGGGACTGTCGCTTTGTCACATTGATGCTCTAAATAACGAACCATTGCTTTTAATCAGAATTAACTAAAGTAAAATGAAGTTAAACGGCGGTGTGAAAGGAGAACCTTGTGAAATATCTCGAGAACCCGTTTACCCCCAGTTTCGGTGAGGTTCCTGCCCATCTCGCTGGCAGACAACAGATTATTCGGGATTTGGACCGTGCCTTCTTGAGCCAGCGTAGGCGCCCAGAATTGACCTCGATCTTCTCAGGCGCGCGTGGAACCGGTAAAACCGCTCTCATGTCGTCGCTCGCGACAAGGGCGGAATCCCACGGCTGGATAGCCGTAAAGACGACCGCGCTCCCGGGAATGCTTGAGGAAATCGAGTTCGGGGCGAAACGTGCTGCCGGCCATCTTATCGACCCGTCTAAGAACTTCGAAGTCACCGGTCTCGGAATTGCACCGCTCGGCAGCATTGAGGTCAATCGCGTTCACGATGCCTCAACCTGGCGCTATCGCATGAGCGACATCATCGACCAGCTCAACGAGGCGGGCACCGGTCTGCTCGTCACGGTTGACGAGGTGGACCCGACACTCGACGAGATGATTCAGCTCGCAGCGACGTATCAGCACTTTGTGACCGATGGAAAACGCGTCGCCCTGCTCATGGCGGGACTTCCCAACAACGTATCGACGTTGCTGAACCACAAGACGGTCTCGTTCCTTCGCCGCGCCCAACAATATCATCTGGGTCGCATTGCCGACTATGACGTACGCGAGGCCTTGATTCGCACGATCCAGGAAAACGATCGCCTGGCAGATGCCGAGGGAATCGATAGAGCCGTTCGCTCGATCTCTGGTTTTCCCTTCCTATTGCAACTCGTAGGCTACCGTGCCTGGGATCTCACAAGCGATTCGAAGGAAATCTCGTCGCGCGACTTTGACCTGGGAATCAAAATCGCGCGCGACGAGATGGACGACCGAATCCTCGCGGCAACCTATCGGGAACTCACTGCAGAGGACAAGCGATTCCTCATCGCCATGCTCGATGACGAGGAAGAGTCCACCACCGCTGACCTTGTCGAGCGCCTTAAGCGTTCGCCACAGCAGGTCTCCCGCTACCGACGCCGCATGATAGATGCCGGCATCATCGGGGAACGAGGACGAGGGCTCGTCGCATTTGAATTGCCATTCTTCCGCGACTATCTCGCGGCTCAATGCGTGAAATAGGCATCAATGAGGCAAGGGGGGCTGTCCCTTTGCCTCATTGTCTATAGGTAGCGACCGGTGATGCTTGCGGGGCAGGCCGCGATGTCGCTCGGCGTGCCGGCGCAGACGATTTGCCCGCCCGCATCGCCACCGCCCGGGCCCATGTCGATCACGTAATCGGCGTTACGGATAAGGTCGAGATCGTGTTCGATCACGATAACTGTGGCACCCTTGGCAACGAGACCATCGAACACACTCAACAACACTTGAACATCGAGCGGATGCAGGCCGATCGTGGGCTCGTCGAACACAAATACGGCATCGTCCTGCACGCGGCCCATCTCGCTCGCGAGCTTAAGGCGTTGTGCCTCGCCGCCCGAGAGCGCCGGCGTGGGCTCACCGAGCGTGAGATAGCCCAAGCCCAGGTCGTGCAAGGTCTGCAAGCGCGTCTGAACTTTCTTGAGCCCCACCGTGGCGTCGATGGCCTCGTCCACGCTCATGTCCATGAGCCGTGGCAACGTAAGCAGACTCCCGTCCTTGCCCTCGCGATGGATATGCGATGCGGCCTCGGCGTAGCGCGAACCACGGCATGCCGGGCAGACGATCTCGACGTCGGGCAAAAACTGCACGTCGAGCGATATCGAGCCCGTGCCGTCACACGTAGGGCAGCGCAAGGCGCCGGTGTTGTAGCTAAAGGCACCCGCCTTGTAGCCGGCCGCCTTGGCTTCGGGCGTACGGGCGAAGGCGCGACGCAGCTCATCATGGATGTCGGCATAGGTCGCCACCGTCGAGCGCACGTTAGCGCCGATGGGCGTAGCGTCAATCAGGTTTGCGCGGGCAATACCCTCGGCATCGACCCAACGCACGTGCTCCGGCAGGCGCCCACCAGCTGCCTGCGCCTTAAGCGCCGGAATGAGCGTCTCGAGTACCAACGTCGTCTTACCCGAACCCGAAACACCCGTAACCGCGACCAAGCGACCGCGCGGGATATCGACTTCGAGCGGCTTGACGGTATGGATGGTATCGGTCGCCATGCGGATGTGGCCCCGGTCGAACATTTCGTCGTCAGTCACCTGTGGGCGCAAACGCTTGGGCTCGGCGCGCAAAAACGGCGCGATGCGACTGCCCTGCGATTGTTCGACCTCGTCTACCGTACCAGCGGCGATCACGTTGCCACCGCCCGCTCCGGCAACGGGGCCCATCTCGACCAGATAGTCGGCTTCCGCCAGTACGCGCGTATCGTGGTCGACAACGACCACGGTGTTGCCGTCATCCACCAGATCGCGCATCACGCCCACCAAGCCGTCGACATTGGCGGGATGCAAGCCGATTGAAGGTTCGTCCAGCACATAAAGCACACCCGTCGACCGGTTACGCACCACGCGAGCAAGCTGCACGCGCTGGCGCTCACCCGTGGAGAGCGTGGCACCGGCGCGATCGAGTGAAAGGTAATCGAGACCCAGGTCGACCAGACGACGGGCCGCGCTCAAAAACGAATCGCAGATATCCGTCGCCATGGGCCGCATCTCGACCGGCAAGGATGAGGGCACCCCGCGCACCCACTCGACCGCATCACCAAGCGTCATGGCCGCGGCCTGTGCCAGATTGATACCGCGCACCTGAGGCTGGCGCGCAGCCTCGGAGAGACGCGTGCCGCCGCAATCGCGGCATGCTCCCTCGCGCAAAAAGCGTGCAACGCGTTTGAGGCCCTTGTCGTCCTTAACCTTGGCGAGCGCATTCTCGACGGTATAGACGGCGTTGTAATAGGTAAAGTCGAGCGGCGTGGCGCCCTCGCCGTTTTTGGGAACGTAGAGAATGTGTTTCTTAACCGCCGGGCCGTGGAACACGATATCGCGCTCTTGAGGCGTGAGCTGGCTAAACGGCACGTCGGTGCGTACGCCCATCTCGCCGGCGACCTGCTTCATCAAATCCCACATGAGCGTACCCCAGGGAAGCACCGCGCCCTCGTTGATAGTCTTTGACTCGTCGGGCACCAGGCTCGCTTCGTCCACCTCGCGCATGACACCGGTGCCGCCACAAGTGGGACACGCACCGCCGCTATTGAAAGCCAAATCCTCGGCACTCGGCGCGTAGAACTCGCGGCCGCATGTCGGACACGTGAGTGACAGGCCCGCAGCCACGTTAAGGCTCGGCTCCACGCGTGCCCCGCAATGTGGGCACACGTGATGGGCGCAACGGCTAAAGAGCAGACGCAGGCTATTGTTGAGCTCGGTCATGGTGCCAAAAGTGGAACGCACGCCCGGCACGCTCGGACGCTGGTGCAGTGCGAGCGCCGCCGGTACGTGCAAGACCTCATCCACCTGGGCATGTTCGGCCTGCGTCAGACGACGGCGAGTATAGGTGCTGAGCGCCTCCAGGTAACGGCGCGAGCCCTCGGCATAAAGAACCCCCAGCGCCAGCGAACTCTTGCCCGAACCCGACACGCCGGCAATGCCCACGAGCTTTCCCAGCGGAATATCAATATCGATGTCCTTGAGGTTATGGACGCGCGCGCCACGCACCTCGATAGCCTGCGGGCTCATCTTCTGTTCCGTCACCTTTATCACCCTACTCATGCCATAAAACTCGATCGCGAATGTACGCGCCCAGCATGGGCACGGTAAACCGGACGAGGCCGTATCCAGCAGCCTCGATGACGCGCTCGCGAATCAGGCTTGCGCGATATTTACTCGCCCAGCTCTGGGTGCGATCGCAACGCTCAATGATATCCGCCATGCGCGTCGGTTTACCCTCGTCAGCAGCCATGGCCTCGATAAAGAGGCGTTGTGGACTGCGCAGCCCGTAATACAGAGGCGCGTCAACCGCTTCGTAGAACTCGGAGACGGCATCGGCGTAGCCAGCCTCGACATCGCACACTTCAATGACCTGAGAGCCATGCCGGACAGCAGCCCGCCACATGTAATATCCCACCAGCTGAACCATATAGGGATGCCCCATGCTCTTGCGTGCCGCAAGGTCCGCCGTCTCCGCGTCAACGTAAAGACCAGCGTCTTTGACCGTCTGGATATACGAATCGCGCACCTTGGGCAAAGATATCGCCCCCAGCGTACGCTGCTGGGCACGCCGCAAAAACGTCACGCTCGGCTCTTCGAGCAAGTCATCAACCATACTGGGCAATCCAGCGAACACCAGCGCAAGACCGCGCTGATCGCTATCGGGCAATCCCGTAGCATCCTGATCTCCGAGCACTTGCTGATAGAGAACGGCGAGAGCCGCCAGTTCCTCGATAGACGCCGATTGCGCCTCGTCAATCGCAAACAGTATGCCCTTGGCTGGACCGAGCTTCTTGAGGCGCTCGTTGACCAGCCCTCGTAACGTTTCACCCTTTGCTCGCGCCGCCTCGACCGACATCCGGCCAAACGACGGAAAGAACTCCATTGACGTCACAACGGGTTTATTCGAGCGAAGCGCATCGGCCAGGCGGTCGCATAAGCCAAGCGAAGCGGAATCGGAGATAACCGCCCATCCACGCTCGCTGGCTAGACGTTGCAGCTCCCGCAGGAGAACCGTTTTGCCACAGCCGCGGTTTCCCGTAATGAGCATGAGCCTTCCGGGGGCACCGGCGCCGTTATCGAGCCCTTCCTCACAATCCTCGATGACCGACTCTCGACCGATGAGCATCGGAGGCCGCTTGCCTGCCGTTGGCTTAAAGGGATTTGGATTCATGTCGGCCTCCTCAGATCGGTAAACCCTGGTAACAGTTATACCAACTTATACCGAGTTATACCATCAGCAGGTGACAAAGGGACTGTCCCTCTTGCAGCGTCGGCGCCAAAATCAATTAGTCAAGGATCAGAGGGTTCAAAAATCTACCATTTCTACCCCGTCCCCTAATGGCAGAAGAAGGTGGGGTCGGCGGGGCGATAGGAGCGGAAGGTGGCGGGATCGACCTTTACGTGAGCTGCGGCGGGTACGTCGTACCATTTGACCGTGTAGCCGGCGCCGTGAGAACAAAAGACCGAGTCGGGCGTGTTGGGCAGATCGGCCTCGGGCTCATAGGCGGCCGTCTCGATGACGCGCTCGGCATCATGGCAAGCCGCATAACCGGCGAACTCCAGGTACAGATGACCGCGGCCGCTTGTGTAGGCAGCTACCTCCAGGGCATAGTCCTGCACCTCGGATGCCGGCACGCGACCCACAAGCTTCGCCCGGTCCCCCGCCATCGTCGGCGGCTCGTACTCGGCACCCATGCGCGTGGCATCTGAAAGCGCCCGACCCACGCACTCCCCCGGCGCCTCGAGCTCAAAGTGGTACCACGGCTCCAACAGCACCGCCGCGCCGGCCTCACGCGCCTGCATGAGCCCCTGGCGAATCGCGCGGTACGTGGCCTGGCGAAAATCGCCGCCCTCGGTGTGCTTGGCATGCGCACGGCCGCCCGTGAGCGTAATGCGCACATCGGTGATGGGCGAGCCGGTCAGCACGCCCAGGTGATCGCGCTCCATGGCGTTGGTGAGTGCCAAACGCTGCCAGTTAAGATCGAGCTCATCGGTCGAGGTCACGGTGCCAAACTGCACGCCCGAACCCGCTGGCAACGGCTCCAGACGCAGATGCACCTCGGCATAGTGGCGCAGTGGCTCAAAGTGGCCCACGCCCTCGACCGGCTGCGAAATAGTCTCCTTATAGAGAATGCCGCCAGACTCAAACGCAACCGAAAGGCCAAAGCGATCGGCCAACACCCGCTGCACGACCTCGAGCTGCACCGCCCCCATAAGCTGCAGATGTATTTGTTCAAGATGCGTGTTCCAGCTTACGCCGAGCATGGGGTCTTCGTCTGCCAGCTCAGTCAACGCTTTGAATACCACATGGACGTCGTGTTCGCCCGGAAGCACCGTATAGGTGAGGACCGGCGCAATGACAGGCGCATCGCCCGCGGGCTCCGCGCCCAGGGCGTCCCCCGGGCGAACGTGCGCAAGACCCGTCACGGCGCAAATACCGCCAGCAGCAACTTCTTGGGCAAGCTCATACTTCTCGCCGTTATAGATGCGTACCTGGTCGATCTTTTGCTCCCATGCCTCGGCACCGGAACGTCCGGCAATCATCTGCTTGGCATGCAGCGTGCCGCCGGTCACCTTAACCCATGCCAAGCGCTCGCCGCGATCCCCGCGGCTGACACGATAGACGCGCGCGGCAAACTCCGGGAGCCACGCCTGTTCACGCATCAGCGCGCATATACCATCCAACAGCTCGTCCACGCCTTGGTCCTTGAGCGCCGAGCCGGCAAAGCAGGGAAAGAGCTTGCGCTCGGCAACCATGCGCGACAGCGTTGCGACAGAAAGCTCACCCGCATCAAGAAACTCCTCGAGCGCCGACTCGTCCAACGCAGCAGCGTCCTCCTGAACGGCGCCGCCCGCCAGCAGTTCGCTGGCGTCTAGGCAGCCCTCGGAAAGACGCTGCCCAAGTTGTGCCAGCAAAACATCGCGGCCGGGATTCTCCAAATCGATTTTGTTGATATAGATGAACGTCGGGATGTCATAGCGCGCGAGCAGGCGCCACAGGGTTTCGGTGTGCCCCTGCACGCCATCGTTGGCACCCACGACCAAAATCGCATAGTCGAGCGCGCGCAGCGTGCGCTCCGCCTCGGCCGAAAAATCGACGTGGCCGGGCGCATCCACAAGCATGACGTGGGTATCGCCGTGGTCGAGCACGGCCTGCGACGAGAAAATCGTAATGCCACGCTCGCGCTCGATCTCGTTCGTATCCAGATGCGAATCGCCATCGTCAACGCGGCCGCGCTTGCGAATGCGACCCGCGTTAAACAGCATGGCCTCGGCCAGCGTGGTCTTACCGGCATCGACATGCGCCAAGATTCCAACGACCGCTTGCTTCGACATGGCTCTCCTCTTATTACAAGCCCATCGCACGCGGCAACGGGCACTCACGCTCCACACTGGATGATACAATTTACGGGCCGGCGGGCGAAGCGGGCCCTATCCCCCGACCGAGCTCATCGCCCCGCGTTGCCGCGCGGCGATTTTCGTAGGTTCGCGCCTTGCGAAAGCCGGCTTGCAAAACAGCGCAGCGAACGAAAATGGCCCCACCCGGAGCCATTTTCGTCCGCGCGAATTGTTGATACGCGCCCTCGCTCTTATGCCTCGCGCAGCCAGTCAAACGCAACACGCGGTGTGCCGTCCGACACGTACACGATACCGGCACGCTTAAACCCGGCCTTGGTGATTGCGCCCTGCATGGGCAGGTTGTCCTGATGCGTGTCGATACGCAGATGGTCGATGCGTTCCTTGGCAAAGGCAAACATCGCAGCCGCGACACCATGCGTGGTGCCGTCGGATGCCACGCGGTGCAGCACAGCGTACGGAGTGTCGCTACGCCACTGGCCACCCTCGACCACATCGTAGGAACTGTCCGGCCCCGGCAGGAAGGCAAACGTCGCCACCACGCGACCGTCGACTTCGCACACATAGCTGCCACCGGCGGCGATATCGGCAGCCAGCTGCTCGGCCGAAGGCGTGCCCTCGGGCCACTGCGTGGCATTGCCGTGTGCGCGCATAAAAGCGCGGGCAACGTCGTAGATAGCCATGACGGCGGGAATGTCGGTATCGAGGGTTTTTCTGATCATCACGCGGCGACCTCACGTTTATTGGTATCACTTTGGTTGAGCAATGATACCAGCGTTTGGAGAGGGGCACGAAGCAGATGGGGAGCAAAAAGCGAGCCGCCTGGTCAAAGGCAAAAAGCGAGTTTTTGGGCACTGCCACCGGCGGCGATATGAGCGACCTGTTTGCGCGCGAAGACGAGCGCCGCGACGCCCTGGACGCCGAGCGCGATGAGGCCTGGCGCTACAAGTCGTGCGAGCGCAAAAACCGTTACGACACGCGCGCTGAGGCCGAGGCTGTTATGGCCGACTGCGAAAACCGCGGGCGGCGTGGTTTGGCCTGCTACAAATGCGAATACTGCGGTGGATGGCACCTGACGTCGCACCCTTGGAAATAGGCACTGCATCGGCACAGCATTGACGGAGTGTCAGCCATCGTACGCAAGCTACGGACGCGGCGGCACCAAAACATCGTAACGAACGGCCTTGCCCGCAAGCTGATAGCTCGGCTTAACGCCGGCAAGCAGCGGCCCCTTCACCGGCCGCTTGATAACAACCTTGCGCGGGTGCACCGCGAGCGCAGCTTCGACCAGTGTTTCCTCATCGGCACACGGCTGCTCCAAATGGTGCAAGAGTTGGAACTTCTTTTTGACCGCCGCGCTTTTGGTGCGCCCGGGAAACATGGGGTCCAGATACACCACGTCGGGAGCCGCGAGCTCGTCCTGCTCGATCAGCCCAGCTGTATGGCGAAGGCCGGCAATGCTGTCCTCGCCCGCATGAAGGCGCATGCGAGCCACGGCAGCCGCAAGCACCTGATCATCCGCCGCGCGATCCAAGGCATCCTTGAGGAGCGCCGCGATCACGCAATCCTGCTCATACAGATCGACGGTAAAGCCCGCGGCCGCCAACAGCAGCGAATCCTCGCCAAAGCCTGCCGTGGCATCAATCGCCCATGGGCTCTCGATGCCTTTTGTGCGCGCAGCCTTTACCAGCAGCTCTTGCTGCAGACGGCCTTGCTTGAGTCGTGGCAGCATGCGGGCAAAATCGGCTCGCAGCTCCATCGAGCCGTCGGTGAGCGTGAGGCCCTCGGGCTTCCCGGTCAGCTCAAGCCCCGCGGCCCGAGCAACAGAAAAGGGATCGACGACGCCCATGGACACTCCTTAATAAACAAACGAATACGCGGGGCGCCGTTTATGCCAGCACCCAACCGTCCGCTATTGTCCCACATGCGACATGGCCCACAGCATCCCAATGCAAAGCACCGCCATCAACCCCGTGCACACGGCAGCGATCACAGAATCGCTCATGCGCCTTCCCAGCGACCGCGGCTCTCGTACTTGCTCTGCTCCGTACATCATGACTCCTCCTTGAGACCAGCTCCTTGTTACGGCCTCATCATCGCAGCGCCGCACATGAGCTGCCATCGATTTGGCTTACGTCCAGCTTTCCTTTTTGAAAGGTTGGATCGTACAGGCAAGAGACGCTTTCAAACGCATGCATCGTCCCGTTGAACTACAATGTGCTTCACGATATGTGCCGTAACCTGGGCGCGACAGATTCTCCGCGCCCGCATCGAAAGGACCAGCTATGAGCGCTGCTCGCAAGACACTCAAAATCCTTGCCCTGATTTATTTTGTTCTGGGCATCGCCAGCCTCGTCATCGGAATTGCCGGCATTGTTACCGGCAATTTTGGATCCGCTTACGGATCGAACGCCACACTCGCCGCTGTTGTGGTGATTGTTAAGGGCCTCGTCGACCTTGCCGCAGGCGTCGCCGGTATCAAGGGCGCCAACAAGCCTTCGCAGGTAGACGGCGCATTTAAGCTCGGTATCGTTGCCGCGGCAGCCACGCTCCTCCAAGCCGTGCTCACGCTTCCCGCACTCGGCGGCAGCTCCGTCAATATCGTCGCCTTTGTCATCGTGGTCTACGACCTGTTCTTTGTTCAGCAGGCACACGCCGTTAAGGCCGAGAACAAGGACCGCCTGTAAGCGCCCGCTTCTCATAACCTCTGTTGCAACCAAGCAACTAAAAAGGGCCGATCGCGCATCTCCGCGGTCGGCCCTTTGCGTTTGCCCAGATAAAACCTGCCAAAACAAACCTGTCCCTTTTTGGCAGGTTAGTGACGGTACTCGGCGATGATGAAGTCGATGTCAGTCTGAAGGGTATCGAGGCTTGCCAGGCGCTCTTTGTCGGCGGGGCGCGTGCGGTAGTAGTAGGGCGTCATCTGAAACACTGCCTCGATGTCGGCCTGCGTCTGAAGCGTAATATTCGCAGATACCCGCTGCGTTCCGACTAACTCGAGCTCGGTGGTCTTCGGCAGCTTCTCATCGTTAAGGTACGGCGTGTCGTAGAGCACCTCCTTGAGCCCAAACAGATGGCGTGCACCTGGCACGACGGTGTAGAGCGAGCCCTCGGGCGCCAGCACGCGAGAAAACTCACGCTCGTTAAAGGGAGCAAAGAGTTCGGTCACCATATCGAAGGCGCCATCGGCCACGGGGATGTCCTTCATGTTGGCCACGAAATAGGTCGCATCGCCGCGCTTGGCGGCCAGGCGCACCATCTCTTTGCCCAGGTCGAAACCGTAAGCATCCACGCCCGGCACCGCGCCCATGGCGCTGGTGTAGTAGCCCTCACCGCAGCAAATATCGAGCAGCGTCATGGGGCCTTTCGTAGACGCGGCGCGCTCAGACACCTGCTTGCGCACCTGCTCAACCATCGCATCGCGCAACGGCGCGTAGTATCCACGGTTCAGAAAGTCACGACGACTGCGTGCCTGCGACTTGGGATCGCCCATGGAGTCGCCGCTCTTGGACGAGCGCAGCAGATATAGATAGCCCTCGCGAGCACGGTCAAACCGGTGTCCGCCCGCGCATGCAGCACCGCGCTCATTGTCCACCAAAGGCTCATGGCAAACGGGACACAACAACATGGCAACTCCTTAGCGCGAACAACACAACGCCCACCATTGTCGCACGCCTTCCCCACCTAGTCATTGGGGACGTTCTTAAATGACTAGTCGTTTAAGAACGTCCCCAATGACTAGTCGATTAGGAGTATCATCATCTGCGCAAATAAGCACGAAAGAGCATATTAGAGATTGAGAGCGTATGGCTGACACCGTATCTAAGCACATTGACATGACCACCGGCTCGCTGTGGCGCAATATTCCCCTGTTCGCCTTCCCCGTGGCCGCCACGAGCATCTTGGAGCAGCTGTCGAACCTCATCGCCACGGTCATCATCGGTAACTTCTCGGGCGACCAGGGAACCCTCGCCATGGCGGCGGTCGGCTCCAATGTTCCGCTTACCAGCCTTATGCTCAACCTGTTTATTGGCATGTCGCTTGGCTCCAACGTGGTCATCGCCAACGCTATCGGCCGCAACGATCAGAACATGGTCAAACGCGCCGTCCATACCTCGATTTTAATGGCGCTCGTGGGCTTTGTCGTCATCGCGCTGGGCGAGATCTTTGCCGAGCCCATGCTCGCCGCGCTCAACGTTCCCGCCGAAACCATGCCGCTCGCTTCGCTCTACCTGCGCGTCTTTTTGCTCAGCATGCCCTCAATCTTGCTTTACAACTTTGAGGCCGCGATCTTCCGCTCCGTCGGCATCACCCGCATGCCGCTGCAGGCGCTTGCCGTGTCCACCGTCCTCAACATTGGCCTGGACCTCATCTTTGTCCCTGTACTCCACTGGGGCGTCGCGGGCGTCGCCATCGCCACCGCCATCGCTTACACCGTCAGCGCCGCTACGCTCTTTATCCGCCTACTCAAGACCGACTCCGTCGTCCGTGTCACCCCGCGCGACTTGGCTATCGACCCCGTCGCCCTCAAGCGCATCGTTAAGATCGGCCTGCCCGCCGGCATCCAGAGCGCTGTCTTTGCCGTCGCCAACATCATCATCCAGTCTGCCATCAACAGCCTGGGCACCGAGGTCATGGCGGCATCGAGCGCCGCCATGAGCCTGGAGTACGTGTGCTACAACCTGCTCAACAGCTTTAGCCAGGCTTGCACCACCTTTGTGGGACAAAACCACGGTGCCCGCCAGATCGACCGCTGCACCAAGACGCTCAAGGTCTGCCTAGTCGAAGGCGGTATCGTCGCGCTCACCACAATTATCGTTATTGTCGGCCTGGGGCGCGAGATTTTGTCGCTGTTCAACAGCGATCCCAACATCGTCTCAATCGGCTATATCCGCGTGTGCTCAATCTTCCCGGCGTACGCCTTTAGCATGTTCTACGAAAACATGTCAGGCTACCTGCGCGGCTTTGGTATCTCGCTCACGCCCGCCCTCATCACCATGATCTGCGTCTGCGGCATCCGCTTCTATTGGGTGTTCTGCGTGTTCCCGCACTTCCGCACCTTTGCGAACATCATGATGGTCTACCCCATCAGCCTGGGCACCACGGCGTTCTTTATGGTCGTGGCGGTGCTACTCTGCCACCCGGCACGCACCTATCGCGCCACCCAAGCCAAAGCGACAGCCCGCTAAACACCGCACTCAACGCCACACCAGCCATTAATTGACAACATGCGAGCTCATATAGTCGATAAAGCGCCTCGTGGCGATGGGCATGGTGTCCCAGCTGCGCCAGGCGGCCACCACGTCGCGCGAGGGGGCATGCACGATGGGACGTACGCGAATATCGGCCCGCATGCCCTCCACAGTACGGCGGTAGAGCATGCTCACGCCTAGGCCCTCCTCCACCATCGCCATGATGGTGTAGTCGTCGGTTACCTCGCTCGTCACGTGTGGCGACAGTCCATGCGCCGCAAATGCATCGAGCACCAGGCTCTGTTCGCCCTCATCCAGCAGCACAAACGGCTCGGACGCCAGATCGGCGAGCGTCACCTTTTCCTTTGCCGCCAGCGGATGCGCGGCCGGCAACAATGCCACCAACTCGTCGTGATAGACGACGCGCTTCTCGAGCCCAGCGGTAAATCCGCGTGCCGTAAAACAAAAATCAACCACGCCATCGTGCACCCATTGAGCGTTGCGCGTGTAATCGCCCTGCTTGAGGGTGAAGCGTACGCCCGGGTGCAGCGCACCAAAATCGCGGATCACGCGCGGCAGCACGGTACGACTCACGTTGGTAAACGTCGCGATGCGAATATCTGTCGACGAAAGCCCCAGCAGCTCCTGGCGCTTGCCCTCGAGCTCGGCCTCGGCGGTCACAATCTGGCGCAGGTACGGCAGATACTGCTTGCCGTCGCGCGTAAGCGAGACGCCCTGCTTTCCGCGCTCGATAAGCGTGGTGCCCAGCTCACGCTCGAGCGCCTTGACGGCCTGGCTCACCGCACTTTGCGTATAGCCCAGCTCGTCCGCCGCACGTTTCAGACTGCCGCGATCGACCACCATACAAACAATCTGATACCGCGATGCCATCGTACCTCCACGTCAATGCAGCCGTAAAACGTTTTGCCAGGGCTTTTTCTGTCAACATTAGTTTTTCTTAATCGTACTGAAGATACATTCGCTTTACTACATCCACATCTGGGAGCAGAATCCTTTTTACGAAACCGTTCTGTAACAAAAGGAGTCCCATGGATCGCAAAAAAGCAATCGCGCTCTCATTTTCCGTTCCCGTCGCATGGGGCTTTTCGTATCCCCTCATGAAGATCGGCATGAACAGCATGAACGCCACGAGCATCGTCGCGTTACGCTGCATCATCGCCTTTGTGGCCTGCCTGCTGCTCTTCCACAAGCGCGCTTTCCGCATCAACCGCGACCTTATGGTCCGCGCCGCCATCATCGGCGCCATTATGGCAACCGAGCTCACCTGCATGTGCCTGGGCTCCAGCCTCACCTCTGCCTCCACTGCCGGCTTTTTGCAGAGCCTGACGGTCGTGATCGTGCCGTTTGCCAACGCAGCTCTGCTGCGTCGCGCCCCCGAGCGCAAGGTGCTCATCGGCACGGCTATCGTCACCTGCGGCATGCTGCTGCTCTCGGGCGCCGACTTTACCAGCCTGAATCCCGGCGCAATCATCATGCTGCTCTCGGCCTTTATCTATGCCAGCCACATTATCGTGGCCAAGCGCTTTGTCGAAGAAGTCGATCCGCTGGCTCTGGGCGTTTGGCAGCTAGGCTTTGGCGGTTTGTTCTCGGGCGTCGCGGCATTCACCTTTGGCGGCTTCACGCTTCCCAGCACGCCGGGCGAAATCGTGGTCGTCGTCGCGCTCGCACTCATCTGCTCTGCCTACGGCTTTATCACCCAGACGCTCGTGCAGCCCCACGTGCCTGCCGAGACCACCGGTTTCGCCTTCTCGCTCGAGCCGGTATGCTCCGCCGTCTTTTCGTTCTTCCTGGTCGGCGAGGTCCTGAGCCCCATCGCCTTCTTTGGCGCCGCCCTCATCCTCACCGGCGTCATGGTAGCAACCGTCGAGCTTCCGCGCCTTCGCGCGCATGGACAGGCTCGCATGGCAGGAGCGCCCGAGCACGTCTCTTAGACCCCGCTCTTCATACAGCCGTGGCATAAAGGCAACCGGTGCGCCTTTACAATAGATGCCAGCAGAGCATCTGACGTAAAGGAGCCCCATGGACGCCGCGACCCGCGACCGCAACATAGCAACTTGGTTGGGCGATGCGCCACAGCCGGTACGTGACACTACGAACCAGCTGCTCGAGCGCATCGCCCTTTTGCGTGCCGAGCAGACTATCTACCCGGCACAAGACGACATCCTCAATGCCCTCGCCTACACACCGGCCGACCAGGTCAAAGTTGTCATCTTGGGTCAGGACCCCTATCACGGACCCAACCAGGCCATGGGGCTGTCGTTCTCGGTCCCCGCGACGCAAACCAAGTTGCCGCCGAGCCTGCGCAACATCTATAAGGAACTCAAAGCCGATCTGGGTTGTCCCATTCCCGCCACGGGAGATCTAACACCATGGGCACAACAGGGCGTCCTGCTCCTCAACACTACGCTCACCGTGCGCGAGCATGCCGCGAACTCGCACGCCAAACTGGGCTGGAGCACGCTCACCGACTACGTTATCGAACGCTGCTGTCAGCTGCCCCAGCCGGTAGTCTTTTTGGCATGGGGCCGCTTTGCTCAGCAGATGGTCGAAGGCAAGCTCGTCGCAACTGGTGCGGGCGAGGCAACCGGCAAGTTCTGCCTGGCCTCCACGCACCCCTCGCCGCTTTCGGCCAACCGCGCCACGGCAGAACTCCCCGCCTTTATGGGGTCGCGTCCCTTCTCGGCAGCCAATCGGCTACTCGAGCAGCACGACTCGACCCCCGTCAACTGGACTTGCCTCGGCTAACAATCGATACATCAAAAACGCGCCCGACAGCTTTCCATCGGGCGCGTTTCCTATTCGGGCCAAATAAATTGTGTGCGGCCGGCCTCGCCGCCATCGATCAACAGACTCTGTCCGGTCATAAACCGGTTGGTCACGCCCACAAAGTAGATCCACTCAGCGATCTCTCGAGCGGTAGCCCAGCGTTTAAGCGGCGTGAGCTCCATAATCTGGTTCCACAGGTGCTCGTCTTCCATCACGCAACGGTTGAGCGGCGTGATAACGCCGCCCGGGTCCACACTGTTGGCGATGGCCTGCGGCGCCAGGCGGTTTGCAAGGTTCTTGGTGTAGGCGATAACGCCGCCCTTGCTGGCAGCATAGGCGGGAAACTCCGATCCCGTATGCCCGCTCGCCGACCCCACATTGACCACGGATTCGATAGCCGGCGCCGGCTTGGCGGCAAGCCCCTCCCCCACAAAGGCATAGCGCTCGGTCACGTTGATGGTGCCACACAGGTTGGCGGCGATATCGTCGGCCGAATCCTGCGTACCGGCAACGTTTACGATTACCTGTGGTTCAAGGTCGTCTGGAAACGAGTCCGGCTCGCGAACATCAACAATCAGATGGCGGTAGCGCTCGTGTTCGATCGCCGCCGGCAGCAGATCAAAGCCCACGACCTCGTGGCCCTCGTCCAAAAAGCGCTGCACGCATGCGGCTCCGATACCGCCCGAAGCACCCGTGATCAAAACCCGCATACTTGCTCCTTAGGCGGTTGCGTGGCGCTCGAGGTACTCGGAGCCCACATTCTCGCGCTCCCAGCCGCGCACGACCTTGTAGCCCACGGGGCTTAGGAAGACCTCGCACAGCAGCTCGGCGACAGCGCCCGTCAGCGAGCACATAAGGACTTGCACCCAGGTCCAGCCGAAGAACGTGTGGCTCACCACAATGGCAAAGACCAAGTTGTCGATAAACTGGCCAACACCCGTAGACACATAGGAGCGGAAGGCAAAGCTCGCAAAGTTATTCTTTTTGAGCATACGGCCAAGCGACTGGTTGAGCGTGGAGTTAACCACGGCAGAAACGAGCATGGCAAGCGACGAGCCAAGCACCACGTACCAGGTGCCACCGATGGTGGCGTTAAGGGCGGTGTTGACCTCGATCATGCCCGTGTCGTAGTAGGCGCCCCACATGCCGGGCGTGAGCGAACATGCCCAAAAGCACAGGCTCACGGCGAGGTTGACCAGCAGCGCGAGGATAGAGATTTTGATGGATGCCTTGGCGCCAAAGCGCTTGCAAATCATGTCCTGGCACAAAAACGAAACCCAGCTCACCACAAAGCCGCAATCGAGTGCCAGATACGGCAGGCTGATGAGCTCCTTGTTGGCCAGCAGGTTCATCATGATGACGCTCACGAAAAACAGCGAAACCGTTGCCGCGGGAATGCTCCGCAGCAGGACCTTGTAGTCCTCCATGACCTTCTTGATCATTATGTACTCCTTTGGTTTTAGGTTTAACGAGCAGGATATCGGACCCGAACTGCTCGGACGTCTCGGTCTTGAGACGACGGTGGGTATGATAGCCGCTCGCGCGGCATCAGGCAAGCGAACGGCGCGGCAGCTCCGCAGGGCCACCGCGCCGATGCGTTAAAAGGCCACGTTGCCAAACTCCGACAGGATCAGGTTGGGGTTGTGGTCGGTTGCCCAATCCACGTTCCACGGGCTCGTGAACAGCAGCAGCTTACCGCCGCGCATGTCCTCGACGCGCAGCGTGTCGCGCGTGAGCGAAAGAGCCGGGATATCGATGGTGTCGGGGTCGTTCTGGATCCAGCGGATGTCCGTATAGGGCAGCGGCTGGCGACGAACCTCAACACGGTACTCGGCCTTGAGACGGCGCTCGAGCACCTCAAACTGCAGCACGCCGACCACGCCCACGATGACGCTCTCCATGCCGGCACCCAGCTCGCGGAAGATTTGGATGGCGCCCTCCTGGGCAAGCTCCTCCATACCCTTGACGAACTGCTTGCGCTTGAGCGTGTCGACCTGCGTAATGCGAGCGAACATCTCGGGGGCAAACGTCGGGATCTGTGGATACTGCACGTGGCGCTTGCCGGAGCACACAGTGTCGCCGATGCTAAAGATACCCGGATCGAACAGGCCCACGATATCGCCCGCGTACGCCTCGTCCACGATGGCGCGATCGTCGGCCATCATCGACGTGCCCGTGGCAAGCTTAAGCTTGCGGTTGCCCTGCACGTGGAAGGCATCCATGCCGCGCTCGAACTTACCCGAGCAAATGCGCACAAAGGCGATGCGGTCACGGTGGTTCTTATCCATATTGGCCTGGATCTTAAACACAAAGCCGCTAAAGTCGTCGCGGCAGGGATCGACCGGTTCGCTGGTGAGCGTATCGGTATAGGCGCGCGGCGTCGGGGCCAGGCGCAGGAACTCCTTGAGGAAGGGCTCCACGCCAAAGTTGGTGAGCGCCGAGCCAAAGAACGCCGGGCTCAGCTTGCCGCAGGCCACGGCATCCAAGTCGAGCTCATCGCCGGCGCCATCGAGCAGCTCGATGTCGTCCATCAGGTTCTTATGGTTCTCTTCGCCAATAAGCTCGTCCATGGCGGGGTCGCCCAGCTCGGCCTCGACCTCGGCGACCTTTTTGGTGGCGTTGGCGTGGCCGTCGCCCTCAAAGGCGATAACGCGACGAGTCTGACGATCGAACACGCCGCGGAAGTTGCGACCGCTGCCGATCGGCCAGTTCATGGGATACGTATTGATACCCAGGACGTTCTCGATCTCTTCCATGAGCTCAAACGGATCGCGAGCCTCGTGGTCGAGCTTGTTCACAAAGGTGAAGATGGGAATGTGGCGCAGCGTGCAGACCTTAAAGAGCTTTTTGGTCTGGGCCTCGACGCCCTTGGCGCCGTCGATGACCATGACCGCGGCGTCGGCGGCCATAAGGGTACGGTAGGTATCCTCCGAGAAGTCCTGGTGGCCGGGGGTATCGAGGATGTTGACGCAGGCGCCGTTGTAGGTGAACTGCAGGACCGAGGAGGTAACGGAGATACCGCGCTCCTTCTCGATGTCCATCCAGTCCGAGACGGCATGCTTGGCCGAGCTCTTGCCCTTGACCGAGCCGGCGGTCTGAATGCTGCCGGTATAGAGCAGCAGCTTCTCGGTAAGTGTGGTCTTACCGGCGTCCGGGTGGCTGATGATCGCGAATGTGCGGCGCGACGAGATTTCATCCGACAGGCTTGCCATGCGGATCCTTTCTTGCATTGAGTGCATTACGTCGTTGTAACCGCACTATTGTAGCCGCGAAATTCCGTTTTAGAGCGCCTATCAGGACAAATTCATCAGATGGGGCATGGGGTAGCAGTCGATGGCGGCACTCCGCAGCAGTTTGTCTCGATCTGTAACATCTAGACGGTTTTTGAACCTCTTCCTGTTACAGATTTAGACAAACAGGTGGGCGTCCCAGAAAGATCTAAATCTGTAACATCTAGCAGCCAAAATCTTCTCCAGTTGTTACAGATTGAGACAACCAGGTGGGGCCCGCCAGCAAAATCTCAATCTGTAACAGGTAGCCGTCCAAATCGGTTCCAGATGTTACAGATTGAGATGAATGAACGAGCGGACAATCCGTATTTACCTCTTGCATAACTGTGCATAGTGTATATATACTGTGCTTACCGGTTATATACACGTGTAGCCCATCAGCTAAGGAGCCGCTGTGGACATCATCCTATCCAATTCGAGCGACAAGCCCATCTACGAGCAAATAGCCTCGCAGGTCAAAGCTCAGATCCTTTCGGGCACGCTCGCTGCGGGCGCCAAACTCCCCAGCATCCGTGCGCTCGCGAGCGATCTTGGCGTGAGCGTCATCACCACCAAGCGCGCCTACGCCGACTTGGAGCAGCTCGGGTTTATCTGCACCGTGCAGGGCAAGGGCTGCTTTGTCGCCGAGGGCAACCAGGAGCTTTTGCGCGAAAACCAGCTCTGCCATATCGAAGAGCTGCTTGCGAAAGCGGCGAGCCAAGCCGAAACCCTGGGCGTCACGCGCGACAAACTGCACGAGATGCTCGACCTGGTGGCCCCCGAAACCATGCAGTAGCCATCTGCAAGAAAGGCTATACCATGCAAAACTTGCTAGAACTCAAAGGCATCTCACGCACTGTAAGCGACCGCTTTTCGCTGCGCGACGTCACGCTTGCCGTGGAGCCCGGCCAGATCGTCGGCTTTGTTGGTGCCAACGGTGCCGGCAAAACCACGACGATTCGAGCCGCGCTCGGGCTTATAAAGCTCGATGCCGGCGAAGTGAACCTGTTTGGGCAACGCTGTGGCGCCGACGCGCCCGATGAGTCGCAACGCCATCTACGCTCCCGCGTCGGTCTTGTCCTGGACACGTGCCCCTTCCCCTCCACGCTCAAGGTGGGCCAGATCGAGTCGCTCGTAGGACCGGCGTACACCACGTGGGACCGCGAAACGTTCGCCGGATTCATCAACCGATTTGGCCTCGATCCCAAGACAAAGGTCAAGGACCTCTCCCGCGGCATGGGCATGAAACTGCAGCTTGCCTGTGCACTCAGCCACAATGCCAAGCTGCTCGTTTTGGACGAAGCCACCGCGGGCCTCGATCCCATGGCACGCGAGGAACTGCTTGATGAGCTGCTTGCCTTTGTCGCCGACGGCCAGCACAGCGTGCTGCTCTCGAGCCATATTACGTCCGACCTCGATCGCGCCGCCGACCGCGTCATCTGCATCGATAACGGCTCGATTATTTTTGACCTGCCGCGCGAGGACATTACCGACCGCGCCGGCATCGCCCACTGTACCCAAGCACAGGCCGCCGAGCTTATGGCTTGCGTCGAAGGCGCCCGTGCCGTCCACCACGCCTATAGCGTGGACGTGCTCGTGCCCAACCGTCGCGAAACGCTCGAAGCCTTTCCCGAGATTCCCTGCGATCGGGCAACCATTGATGACTATCTGCGCCTCATGCTGAAAGGGGCTTCGAAATGAAACGCGCCATTATGTCCGAGCTTGCCATCGTTCGCACGCTCGTCCCGAGCATCGCAGGTGTCGGCCTGTTCATCTTCGTCGTGCTGACCGCCGTCAGGGCATCGAATGGTGATTCCGATATGAGCGCCGCCGGCGCCTTCGCGATCAGTGCCATGTCGCCTATCATGGCCATGACGTCGCTGGCCGGGCTCGACAACCAAAACGGATGGGAGCGCTATCGGGCAACGCTGCCCATCTCACGCAAAGACATCGTCAGCGCACGCTACCTGTGCATCACTATTTTCTCGGTCATCATGACGTGCGCGGCCGTGCTGTTGAGTATCGTCGCCATCCCGATCTTAAACAGCGTGGGTATCCCCTCCACGGGAGAGACCGTCTTTGAGACCGCAATCGCCTCGGCAATATCGATGCTTTTCTCCCTCATGGCGGTGTTTTTGGTACTGCCTCTGTTCTTTCGATTTGAACACATGAAGGCGCAACGCCTATCCGTTGGTCTATACGCCCTATACATGTGCCTTATCATGGTCACGCTAAACTCATTCAACCCCATCAGCAACCAGCTCATGTCGATGATTGCCGGGGCGAATCCCGATCCTTCCGTTCTTGGCTTCCTGTGCGCAGGAATTGCCGCGCTGGCAACGGTCGTCCTTGGCGCTGTCAGCTGCGCCATCAGCACCAAGGTCTACCGGGCACGCAACCTATAGGCAAGCGCGGTATCATTGGACATGCGCCATAGATCTGGCGTGGTCTTTTTTGAGGAGGCGCTCAACCCGTGTCGTGGGTCGTCGCAGCATTTGCGTCAGCATTCTTTGCCGGCATCACATCCATCTTGGCCAAATGCGGCATCAAGCAGACCGACTCCGATGTCGCGACGGCCATTCGCACCTGCGTGGTGCTCGTTTTCGCCTGGGCAATGGCGGGCATTTCTGGATCCATTGGAACCATTGGCAGCATCGAACCCAGATCCTGGCTCTTTCTCGTCCTCTCGGGACTCGCTACCGGCGCTTCGTGGATCTGTTACTTTAAGGCGTTGAGCATCGGAGACGTCAATAAGGTCGTACCGGTCGACAAGATGAGCACCGTGCTCGCCGCGCTGATCGCCATCGTGCTTTTTGGCGAGACGAGCAACCTTGCGGTTAAGCTCGTGGGAACCGCCGTCATTACCCTCGGCACGTTTTTAATGACCGAGAAGCAGCAATCCGCCGGACCCGAGCAGCAGCAAGACCGGACCTGGCTCGCTTACGCCCTCGGCGCCGCCATGTTCGCAGCGCTCACCTCCATCCTCGCTAAGATCGGCATCGAAGGCGTCGAGTCAAACCTGGCCACGGCAATCCGCACCTGCGTGGTACTGGTTATGGCATGGGCAATCGTGGCAGCTAAAGGCAAGATGGGCCAAGCCGTGCACGTAGACCGCTACGAGCTCGTATTTCTCGCGGCATCGGGCATCGCGACCGGAGCATCGTGGCTGCTCTATTACTATGCCATCGCCGCAGGCCAGGTGAGCGTCGTGGTGCAGATCGACAAACTATCGATTGTCGTATCGGTACTATTTGCGCGCTTGGCATTCAACGAAAAGGTCTCGCGGCGCAGCGCCATCGGTCTCGCCCTCATCGTACTGGGCACTGCGGCGCTCGCGGTTTGGAAGTAGCGCGGCCAGCAGCCGCTACATCCTCACACCTGGCTTGGGATGCCTGTACTGACCGTGGGATGCCGTGCGCTTACCGTGCGAGATGGCAAATTTGGGACAACGGTGCAGGCAACGAAGGCAGGCTGCGCACTCCGGCTTTGTCCAGACGGGAAGGCCGTCGCGCATCTCAATCGCCGCCATGGGGCAGCGCTTGGCGCACAGGCCGCAGCCGATGCAGCGATCGGCATCGACGGCAAACTTGCTCGTCTGTTGCATGCGCGGCAGCCCAATTGCGTGATACGCGCACGATGCAAACAGAGGCACGCGATGGCGCATCATGTTGCCCGTGCGGCGTGCCCGCACCGCCTCGATCACGGCATCAATCTGCGCCTCGGCAGCTCTATTGATACCCTCAACCTTTTGAGGGTCAGACAGGTCGAAAACAGGCGTCCAGGTATCGGGCATCTTGACGCTCATCGCCGCATCTAACTCGAGCCCACGCTCGTGCAGCAGGTCGCGGGCAAACTTGGCAGATTGGCCGGTCGTCGAACCGTACGTCGAAACATAGAACGTATAGGGGCGCTCGCCGCCCTTTGCACCGGCAGCAATCGACAGGTCGGCAGTCTTCAAAAACTCGATCATCGGTGTCGGCAGACCCCAGGCATACACCGGAGCAACAAATCCCAGCTGGCAGGGGCCTTCCGTCGCAACAAGGCGAAGGGCTTCGACATCAAAACGCTCAATCGACACAACCTTGTCGCCTGTCGCCGCTGCAATGCGACGCGCCACATGCTCGCTGTTCCCTGTCGCGCTAAAGTACAGGATCATCTCGTACCCCTGGAATTGACTCGTGAAAAACCGCGCTACTTGCGCAGCGGCTTGGGCAGCGGAATGCCGGCGGCGATAACGGCGGCGATGATCATGCAAACGATACCCTTGAGTGGGAAGCACATGAGCAGCAGGCCCACGACCATGACCGGCTGGCGCATGACGGCGCCCATCGTCGATGCCGTGCAGACGGCAACGCAAAAGACCGGATCGGCGCCGGTGAGGATAGCAAGGCCATAGCCTAGGCTTACGCCCGAGAAGATAACCGGGAAGAAGTGGCCGCCGCGCCAACCAAGGTTGATGAGGGCGGGCGTCAGCATGGCCTTAACGAGACCGGTCGCGATAAGCACGCCGGCGGGAATGGTCAGATAGGTTTCCATGAGCACGTCGGCCTGCGTCTCGCCGGCAAACATGGTGTAGGGCAGGACCGTGCCGCAGATGGCGAGCGCCAGGCCGGCCAGCATGGCTTTGACGACAGGGCGCGCCCCTATTGCATGGGCAAGCGCTTCGCTCGCGTGCTCAGAGACAAAGTACAGCCAGCCGCAGATTGTTCCGATCAGCGACAGAGGGATGAGCCAGGTAAGCTCCAGGTTGCCCACCACGGCAGCCTCGAACCTCGGCATACCCATGCCGCCGCCCACAAGCTGGCCAAGCAGCAGGTAGGTGCCCAGGCCGCCAGCAATCGCGATGCCGTAAACCACGGTCTTTTGCGCCTTGGGCAGCCTGATGGTGATCTCACCGGATTCGGAATCCTCGCCATCGCCGGCACCCTGGCCGTCGGCGCTACCAGCGAGCGGTGCCACAAAACCAAAGACGGGCGCGGTAAAGAGCGCCGTCAGGGCAGCCTGGGTGCCCAGCAGCGTAAGCTCCCTAAACTCGGCGCCAAAGCGACGCATGCGGTCGCCGACCCAGCTGCACAGACCAGCGATAACGCCGGTCAGGCCGGCCTCCGGTCCAATGCTTCCGCCAAACAGCAGCGGCAGCAATGCCGCGAGCGAAAGCTTGCCCAGGTTGTCGTACGGATAGCGCCCGTCTTGCTTAACCTTAGCCATCACCTGGTTGAGGTCATCGGTCTTGGTGCCTGTCATCTTTTCGTACAGACCGATTAACAGGCCGCCCAGCAGGCAGATAAAAAACGGGTACGGCAGAAAGCCAAACGGGCCGCTGGCAAGCTCGGGCGAAGCGACGCCCAGCGCGTGCGGAATCTCGGTCCATAGATAGTCGATACCGTGCTCCATCGCAAAAAAGAACAGCCAGACCGCAGCACCTGCGAGTGCACCGGTCACGGCAACGCTGACCAAAAACAGCGCGCGGTTTGTGGGTTTGGCAAGGTTATCCATCGGGTCCTCCCGCGGTTAAAGTCGACATAGATACGTTTTATTGTAGAGCGAGCGTTGCTCGAACGAGCCAACCGTCTGCGCTGCAAACGGCACCATTGGGAGCCATTGTGGGGCAGGCTCAAGACTTATCCGTTGATAATCGAGGCAATCTCGCGCAAATCGTCGGCAAAGTAAATGCCTTGCTGGCGCTGCGGGCTCGATAAACCCTTATCGATCATGTGCCCGAGCAGCGCCTTGAGGTCGTTGTAGTAACCGTCCAGGTTATACAGGATGCACGGAGCACTCAGGTGCCCCAACGACACCGCAGACATGACCTCGGCAATCTCCTCGAGCGTGCCCGTACCGCCCGGAAATGCGATGAACGCATCGCCGAGCTCAATCATCTTGGCCTTGCGCTCCGCCATATCGCTCGTCACGATAAGGTCGTTGATACCGTCATGTTGAAACTCGGCCTCGATAAAAAACTCGGCTCAACACCCGTCACGTGTCCACCCGCCTCGAGCACGCTATCGGCGAGCGCACCCATCAGCCCCGATTTGGACCCGCCGTATACCAGCGCGTGCCCGTTGGCGCCAATCCAGTTGCCCAGCTCCTGCACCGCGGGCAGAAACGCCGGATCATTGCCGGCACTGGCACCCAGATACACGGTGATATTCATATTTGGTCCCCCTTGTTGTGGCGCACGACGTTCGTCTTAGCGCTGGCGTCGACGATACTCGCGCACGCGACGCGAAAGATCGGCAAGCTCGTCGCGATCGAGCTCTTCCAAATGCTCCAGATCATCCATAAAGCGCGCCATGGTGTCCTTTTGACGCAGCTTGATAAGCGTATTGCAGTAGTTCACCGCCACGCCCGTGAGCATGGCGATGTAGAAGATGCTGATGACGCTCAGAATGACGGTAATGGCGCGGGCAACCGGTGTCTCGGCAGGAATGTCACCAAAGCCGATGGTCGAGACCGTCTCAAAGCTAAACCAGAGACCGTCGCCAAACGTAAGGGACGTGGGTTCGGACAGCCAGACGGCAGTCGAGCACAGCAGGTAAAAGATTAGAAACAGGCCCGTGATGCGCGCAAAGCCAGCCTGTCGCAGCACATCGGCAAGCGTCCTCAACTTGTTCATCGCGACCCCTTTTCCCAGACGCCCAATCTCGTTCGCTCGGTATTGTCCCACGCCTCCCCCGCAAACGAAACTAGTCATTGGGGACGTTCTTAAATGACTAGTCAAACAAGAACGTCCCCAATGACTGCCGGGCGGGAGCGTTTAGCGGTGCAGCTGCCGACTGGGCAGGTTGAGCTGGTATCCTTATGCGGTAATGTCTCGATTCGTTAGGATTGCATGTGAGAGCTGCCACTGTCCTTCGTTCAGTTATATATCGCGCTCTGGCCATTGTGCTTGCCGCGCTTGCCGTACTAAGTTCTATCGCGCCCGCCCCTGCCTTTGCCGCCGACTCCGATCAGCCAGTCAAGACGGTCCGCGTTGGTTGGCTCGTCAACAGCGAAGGCTTCCAGAACGGCACCCCCGGGGAGCGTCTTTCGGGATGGGGCTACGAGTACCTCCAGACCCTGTCGTACTACACGCCCGGCTGGCGGTACGAATACGTCTCCGGCACCTTCACCGAGCTTATGGACATGCTCGAGGCAGGCGAGATCGACCTCATGCCCAACATCTCCTACTCCGAGGAACGCGCCCAAAAGCTGCTCTTTTCCTCGAACCCCGAGGGCACCGAGCGCTACTACATCTACGCCAAGCCCGATCGCGACGATCTGGCCAAGGGCGACCCCCAAGCGCTCCAAGGCCTTACCATCGGCTACAACCCCGACGTTATGCAAACCTTCGTTGGCCAGCAGTGGCTCGCCAACGAAGGCATTACCTGCACCTATAAAGAAATCGACACTGGCGGCGCCCTCTTTGGCGCGCTCACAAACGGCGAGGTCGACGCCATCATCATGAACGACACGCTCTCGTCGCCCGAGGCGTCGCCCATGTTCTACGTTGGTTCGAGCGACTACTACTTTGCCGTCCCCAAAAGCCGCCCCGACCTAATGGACGACATCAATGCCGCCATGTCGGCAATCGCCCGCGTCAACCCACGCTATATCGACGAAGTCAAATCTAACTACTCGGCCCAAAACAGCGGTTCATCATCGCTCAACAGCCCCGAACGTTCCTGGCTCAAAGCAAATGACAACACCATCACGCTCGGCTACATTACGGGCAAACTCCCCTACTGCAACGAAGACGAAGACGGCAAAATGGAAGGCTCGCTCGCATCGCTTGCGGCGACGTTGCACGATAAATTTGGCATTACGGTCAAAACCGTCGCCTTTGATAACTACAAGATGATGTCAAAGGCCCTGTCAAAGGGAAGCATCGACGTTGCGCTGCCGGTATACCGAGATTACTGGTTTGCCGAGCAATCAGGCGTTGTGCAGTCGGTATCGTTGGGGACCGTGTCCCTCACCGCCATCCACACCGGCAGCAACCTGAACAAAGACCTTCAGAACATCGCCTGTACCAAATCATCGTTTGTCAACAAAAATGCACTTGAAAGTCTGTTCCCCACAGCGACCGTGACCGAATACCGATCCGACGATGAAGCGTTCGACGCCCTCAGGAAGGGAACGGCGCACTGCATCCTCGCCCCCAGTTCACGCGTAAAAACCATCGGTGACCGTTATGATCTCGAGGACTGCGAGACGGCCGAGCTCCCTGACACCTGTGAGCTCTCGTGCTGGATTTCGCGC
The DNA here is from genome assembly GCF_040915425.1 of Collinsella aerofaciens. Lineage (GTDB taxonomy): Bacteria > Actinomycetota > Coriobacteriia > Coriobacteriales > Coriobacteriaceae > Collinsella > Collinsella aerofaciens_BW. The sequence continues at coordinate 46,653 of NZ_JBCPDN010000001.1, forward strand.
GGAAAACCCGAGCTGTTGGGAATCATCAACAAGGGCATCATCAATGCCGGAGAATCGCTCTCCGCAAGCAATTACTCCTCCACGTCGTACACGGCCCAGGAATCCAACACGCTTCAATTCCTTTATCGCAACCGTGCCGCCGTTGCAGCTGCCCTCATCGGTATGTTGTCGGTCGGCATCGTCCTGCTCATCTGGGCACTCGTGCGCGCTCGAACCGAGCGCAAAAAAGCCGATGCCGCCAACGCCGCCAAGACGGCATTCCTCACGCGCATGAGCCACGACATCCGTACACCGCTCAACGGTATCCTGGGCCTTATCGAGATCGAGGAATTGAAGGAAGGCGATATCCAGGTCGCCCGCGAGAGCCGTGCCAAGGCGCGCGTTGCCGCCAATCACCTGCTCTCGCTAATCAACGACATCCTCGAGATGGGCAAGATCGAAGACCGCAAGCTAACACTGGAACATGTGCCTTTTAACCTCAAAGAGCTCTGTGACGATACGCTGGTGCTGTGCAAGCTCCGCGCGTCCAGTAACGGCATCACAATGCAGGACAATAGTCTGCCGTACGCCACGGGGCCATACATGGTCGGCAGTCCCACCCATATCCGACAGATCATGATCAACCTGTTAGACAACAGCATTAAGTACAACAAGCACGGCGGCGCCGTCACCTTTAGCTCAAAGACCAAGCCACTCGATAACGGGCGCGCTCTCTTTTGCTTTAGCGTTTCGGATACCGGCATTGGTATGACTCCCAAGTTTTTAAAGCATATCTATGAACCGTTTGCCCAAGAAGGTGACGATGCGCGCAGCAAGTTCCAAGGAACCGGCATGGGCATGCCAATCGTCAAGTCGCTTATTGAACTGATGGGCGGCACGATTGAGATTTCGAGTGAGGTTGGCGTGGGGAGTACGTTCAACGTCCAGATTCCGCTCGATATCGACAAAGACCCTCAGGCAAGAGAGCGCGCGGACGAGCAAGCAGACAGCTGCTCGCTTGCCGGCATGAACGTTCTTTTGGCAGAAGATAACGAGCTCAATGCCGAGATTGCCCAGGCGCTGCTCGAAAGCGAAGGCATTGTCGTAACTCGCGCCGCCGATGGCAACGAAGCGGTCGACCTATACGTTGGCCGTCCCGCCGGCAGCTTCGATGCGATCCTGATGGACATTATGATGCCGGACATGGACGGTTACGAGGCAACCCGCGCGATTCGCCTGAGCGAGAAGGTCGATGCAGCCGATATCCCCATCATCGCGCTCACCGCCAATGCCTTTGCCGAGGACGCCAAGGCGGCACACGACGCCGGCATGAACGCCCATCTGTCCAAACCGCTCGACTTTAACAAGCTCAAAAACATACTCGCCCGCATCAAGAAAAACGGATCCGTTTCGCTATAGTTTGTGCTCAACCACCACGCACGACCAGAAAGGAAGCCAACGATGTTTAGGCCCTTACGTCGAAAGAAACGCGCCATCACTGACGAGGAAGCGCGCGAACTGCTCGCTACCTGCAAGCGCGGCGTCTTTGCCGTCAACGGCGACGATGGCTACCCGTACGCCATTCCCGTCAACTACTTCTTTGACGCCGAGCACGACAAGATTTATTTCCATGGCGCCAAAGCCGGCCACAAGGTCGACGCACTCAAGCGCGATGACAAGGTCTGCTTTACCGTTTACGGCAACGAGTGGCACAAGGACGGTGACTGGGCTCCCTACGTTATGAGTACCGTGGTCTTTGGCCGCTGTCGCCTGGCGAACGACACTCCCGCGTTTATCGAAGACAAAGTCCGCCAGCTCGCCCTTAAGTACTACCCTTCCGCCGAGGAAGTCGAAGAGGAAATCGCCAAGGACATTAAGGGCGTCCAGCTCTACGAGATTACGATTGAGCATCTCTGCGGCAAGCAGATTCAGGAAAAGTAAGCCCCTCAGCAGGCCTCATCAATAACAATATGGCCTGGTTCCAACCCACCTTGGAACCAGGCCATATGCTTATAGAGCGTCGGCGGCTATGTGCGCAAGCGCCTCAATGAGCTCCTGCGAGCTCACGGGTTTACTCAGGTGCGCGTTCATGCCCGCCTCACGCGAAAGCCTGCGGTCGTCGGCAAAGGCGTTGGCGCTCACGGCGATAATCGGCGTGGTCGCGGCATCCTCGCGATCGAGTGCTCGAATCTGACGTGTGGCCTCAAGGCCATCGATGCCCGGCATCATGATGTCCATCAACACCACGTCGTACTCGTGCGGCACGCTCGCGGCAAACATCTCGACGGCAGACTCACCATCCCTAGCGTGTGTCACGACGGCACCGGCACGGCTGAGCGTAAACTGCGCGATCTCGGCATTCAGATCGTTATCCTCTACGAGCAAAACGCGCAAGCCCTGGAGTGCATCGCCGTCTCCCGCGTCCACGCGCACAGCCTGAGGAATCTCGGAGCGCTTGCATTTCTCGAACGGCAGGCGGATGGTAAACGTCGTCCCCTGCCCCAAGACGCTCGTAAAACTCATGGTTCCGCCCATAAGCTCGACCAACTGTTTTGCGATAGGCGCGCCCAGGCCAGTTCCCGATGAAGCGCCTTCCACCTGTTGCCCCTCACGGCAAAACGGCTCGTAGAGGCGCTGTTGGAACTCCTCGCTCATGCCAATACCGTTGTCGGCGATCGTGTATTCATAGACGGGGACGCCATCCGCTGGCTCCACCTCGCGGCACACCAGGCGAACATAGCCGCCCTGGCGGTTGTACTTGACGGCATTGCCGGCAATATTGAGCAACAAGCGCTTGAGGTGCGTCACGCTCACCCGCGCATAGGGATGATTAAGCGTCTGCTGGTCGCAGATAATTGTCACCAGACGCTCCTCGGCCTGGCGCTCCAGAATATCGCGCACCTCGTGGTTGAGGGTCACCAAGTTTGTGGGAACAAGCTCCAGATCGATTTGCCCGCTCTCCAGGCGACTCATATCCAGGGCCTCGTTGGCAAGGTCGAGCAGCAGTCCCGATGCCGTCCAGATCTTTGAGCGGCACTCAGTCTGCTTTTGCAGATCGTCCGCATTGGCATCGCCAACCTCGACCATGCCGCGAATGCCGTTGATGGGCGTGCGCAGATCGTGGCTCATGCGACGCAAAAACTCCGTCTTTGCCGAGTTGGCAGACGAGGCCTCACACGCCGCCTTTGCCAGCTTGTCGCCATAGTCGCGCTCCTGCTGCAGCAAGTCCGTCAAACGTCGACGATCAGCGCGGCGACGCACCGTCACAACAACGGCTATAACACCGCCGTAGAGCACCAGCACGCCGGCGGCAACAGCCGCGGCGACCTCAAAGTAGCGCTGCGCCGAGGCATAGGTGTACACATAGAATTTGTGCGCTTTTCCAAATGTGCCCAAATACCACTCGCCGTCGGCGTTAACCAATCTAACCTTACCAGCCAGGCATCGATCCTTAATACCGTCGACAATAAAGACATCCGTCGCAGGCAGATCGAACACGCCCAATACGGTGGGTTCAACGGCATTGGTCGCAACGACCTTGCCGTCGCTTTCGATCACGATATTGCCGCTATCGATGGTTTCATAGCCATCAAGCAAGCTCTGCAGTTTGAGTGTATTGCTTGCAACCGCTTTCGCGCTCTGATGCCTTACCGCGATAACGATGCCCTCGCCATCCTGCCGAGTCACGCAGCCAATGTCTGCGACCGAATCATCCGCAAGCGTGATGCGGGCAGTATAGGACTTAAGCGGATGAGTTGCCACCTCAAGCACGGGTGATTCTTTGAGATACGTAGCGAGCGACCCGTAGTCCACATCGCCCGTCGAGGACTCGGACACCAAATTGCCCGATGCGTCCGTCACGATCAGCGCGCTCACGTTGAACTGGTCGGCGTATTGCTCCAGCATGGCGTTATCCACCGAACCGTCGCGCTCCATATCGCGGGCAGCCTCTCCGGCGATCTCCATAACGCGAATCAGGTTTTTGGTCGTATAGGCGCTGTTGAATGCATCGTAGGAAAGGCTCTGCGTCGCCACGTAATCGACAACGTCGGCAAAGCGCTGCTCGGCTTGGGCCGTCGTGTAATCGTAGCTCATCATGCCGGCAACAACCGAGAGCGCTATCCCCAGCAGAGCGACAAGGAGCCATGCCCCTGTCGAACGATTGTCCCGCTCCTGAGCGGCGTGGTCGGGCGCATCGATCATGACAGGCCCTCCATATTCAAAAATGGCGAAGGGTCATCGAAGTACTTTGACACCAGGCGTTCCATGGTGCCATCGGCAAGCATTTCTTGGTAGGCATGAGTGAGCTTGACGTCGATGCCACGCGTATCGTTGATATCGAAAGCGGTGCCCAAACCGACCTCTAGCAGCGGCTCATCCAAAATGCGATATGTCACACCATAGTCTTTTTCGTAGGTGAGGAACGAGGACTCATGCGCGGCGATAGCGTCGACCAGGCCCTCGACGAGCGCCGGGTTCAGGTATGAACCGTCCGAAAAGCTGTAGAGTTCCTTGATCTGCGGAACGTTTTCATTTATGCGATTGAGCAAAATGTCCTCGGGCTTGGTGGTGGACTGAACCGCCACGATCTTATCCTCAAGATCGGCAAGCGTGTAGATATCGCTCTGGGGATCGACCGCGACCACCTGGCGGCTCGCAAGGTACGGGCCGGCCCAACGATATTCGTTTTCGCGACCCGTCATACTAAAGCTGCCCATGACACAATCGAGTTCGCCGCTCGCCAGCAGCTCCTTCTTCTTTTCCCAGTCGATCAGCTGGTATTTTGGCTTGTAACCAATGCGAGCCAAAGCCTCGGTCAATATCTCGACATCCAGGCCAACGATATCGCCGTACTCGTCGGTATACACAAACGGTGGATAGAGGTCGCTTCCGACGTTGAGCGTCTTAAGGTCGTCGTCTTTGACTTGCGAGGCGTCCAGACCTTCTAATGCAGACGTCGAGGCTCCGTCATTCGACCCGAAACAGCCAGCTATCGCTACGACAAAGACGCTCGCCACTGCAAGCGCAACAAACAACGAAATGGCAACCGAGCGACGGAATCTTTTCATCGAGCTCCATACGATCCTGTTTACAGACTGAAATGGTTAAAGATAACAGCAAACAAAACCACACGAGCGCCCAATTGTTACAGACGCTTTACCGTGTGGGGCCTTCCAGCCGACTTGGCAGAAGACCCCGCATGCAGTGCTCACTTACCGTGCATTAAAAACGTAGCGGTCCAGGCGGTCGCACGCTTCCCTTACGCGCGAAAGCGGCAGCGCCAGATTCACGCGAATGTGGCAGGGCCCGTGAAACGGACGGCCGTCCTGATATCCCACGCCCACGCGCGCCCCCTCGTCGAGCAGCCACTGAATATCGCGGCCATGTTCGCGACACCACTCGGTGCAGTCCAGAAACACCATGTACGTGCCCTGCGGACGCGAATAGGACACACCCTCAAAATGCTCGTCCACGTAATCGCAGAAGTACTCGATATTGCCGGCAAGCACCTGGTTGAGCTCGTCCACCCACTCGTAGCCCTGCGGCTGGTAGGCACCGATAAGCGCATGCATGGAGAGGACGTTCATCTCGTTGTAGTGGGTCTTGTTGGACACGGCGCACACGCGGTCGCGCAGCGTCTCGTTATAGATGATGTGATAGCTGCCGACCAGACCCGCCAGGTTGAACGTCTTGCTGGGCGCATAGAGGGCAACCGTGCACATGCGGGCATCCTCGCTCACCGACTGCGTCGGGATGTGCTTGTGCCCCGGCAGGATGATATCGGACCAAATCTCGTCCGAGATCACCACGCAATCGTGCTGGCGATAGATGTCCATGGCGCGCTCGATCTCGTCACGCTCCCATACGCGGCCGCAGGGATTGTGCGGCGAGCAGAATACCGCGGCATGGATGTGGTTTTGGGCGAGTTTGCACTCCATGTCCTCAAAGTCCATGCGCCACACGCCCTGGTCGTCGAACTTAAGCGGGCTGTGGACAATGCGATAGCCCGCGGCCTCAATGGACTTGGTAAAGCCGATGTAGGTAGGGCTGTGGACCAGCACCGCATCGCCTGGCTGAACATACGCACGCAGCGTCGACACGACACCGCCCAGCACGCCGTTTTCGTAGCCGATATGTTCAGGGCGCAGACCCTCGACGCCATTGCGGCGGCTCTGCCATTCGATGATGCGGTCGAAATACTCGGAGCGCGGGTTAAAGTAGCCAAACATGGGATGCTGAGCGCGCTGAATGATGTGCTCCTGGACCGTGGGCACCGTGGCAAAATTCATGTCGGCCACCCACATGGGAATGCGGTCGAAGCCCTCGTCGGGTGCGTTCGGAGCCATACCGGGGATCTCGCCCCAGGAGTCAACGGCGATGGAGTCCATGCCGTGGCGATCGATTAGCGAGCTAAAGTCGTATTTCATGCTGAGCTCCCGTGCAAAGTAGACTGTTTCGATAGGCGTTATTGTCCACCAGCGTGGGCGGTTTTGGCATGGGGTTTGGCGCTTAATTTGACGGGTGCGGACGAATGGCCGGTTAGTCTCGCGCGTCGTTGACGGCGACTACGGTTAGCTGGGTTTCATCGACCGTAAACGATATGTCGAGCCCGGCGTAAGCCAGATGATAGACGCGGTGTGGCTCGTGCTTGCTGCCCGCGCGGCGCGGGTCTTGGCGAAGGACCTCGACCAAGCCGAGGAGCTTTGCGGGCGGGACCATATCCTGCAGTGCTTGCGGAAACTCAACATCGAGCTCTTGCCACGGAGCATCCTCGATCCAGCCTCCGGTCGCATCCGGGTGGCAGTCCGCAAACGGAATGTAGGGCTTGATGTCGTAGATGGGCGTACCGTCGCGCAGGTCGGCCCCCAACACATGGATGATGGGGCCATCGTCGGTGAGCTCGACACGATCAAGCTTGACGCAGGTGAGCCCGATGGGATTAGGGCGAAACGGACTGCGCGTGGCAAACACTCCCACACGTTCGGCTCCGCCCAGACGCGGCGGGCGCACGGTTTTCGACCATTTTGCGTTGGTGCCGGACCTGTCCTGCGTTTTAGCGTCGACGGCAATATCCTTAGCCGTGCCGCCGGGCGTTCCGTTTTCGAAGCGCCACAGCAGCCACAGGTGAGAGAAGGAGTCCAGGCCCTCAACCGCTGCATTGGAGGCAAATTCCGGCTCAAAAAAGATTCGTCCCTGCAGATGGGGCGCCAAAAAGCTGTTGCGCGGGATGCCGAACTTCTGCGGCAGGTCGGTATGTATGCGTGCGATAGGTTCCATGCCGGTCATTGTACGGCATGGAGGCGTGGGGCGTTGCGCGCAATTCTTCGCCGCGGTCCCCCGTCGTGCAACCAACGGTTGCTTGGAAGGGCGCCTGCCGCCGCGTATGCTTAAGCCATCAACCAGCAGAAAGGAGCCGCTATGGCCTTTGCAGAAAAGCTCATTGCTGTCCGTCGCGCCCATCACCTTACCCAAGAGCAGCTTGCCGCTAAGCTCTTCGTCACACGCCAGGCCATCAGCCGGTGGGAGCGCGGCGAGGTCACACCGGGCATCGACATGATGAAGCTCATCGCCGCCGTAACCGGAGAACCGCTGTCCCACCTGCTCGAAATGCCTGAGCACTATTGCCAGAGCTGCGGCATGATACTCACGCCCGACGACTGCGGCACCGATGCCACGGGCACCGCGACCGATCATTACTGCAAGTGGTGCTACGACCACGGCAAGTACACCTATGACACCACCATGGAGGCAATGATTGAGGATTGTGCCCCGCGCCTGGCACAAAACACCGGCATGTCGCTCGACGAAGCCGTCTCGCTCATGGGCGCCGTCCTGCCGCAACTGGAGCGCTGGCACACCGTGCAGGAAAACGAGGCGCGCTACGGTGCCGAGGCGCGGGCGCGCTACGGCGACGAGGCGATCGACGCAGCAAACGAAGCACTGCTGGACATGAACCCCGAGACATGGAACGACATGAAGGAACTTGAACGCGCTATTCTGGGCCAGCTCTCGATTGCCATGGGCATTGGCGACCCAGAGAGCAACGAGGCTCGTAAGCTTGTCGCGATGCATCGTCGCTGGATTGCTCTCAACTGGGGATGCGAGCCCCAAGACGAGGCGTACCTGGGCCTCGCCCACGGTTATCTTGCCGACCAGCGCTTTGTTGACTACTACGACAAGCCCTGCGCCACCGGAGCCACGGCGTTTCTGGTCCAGGCCATCGAGTCTTCGTTGACGCGCGCATAGACCGCGGCGGCTTTGGGTATTTCAATCAAAACCTCAACCGATTGGAGACCTATGGCTACTAATCACGAGCTCGCGCTGTACGTTATAACCGGCTGCCCGTATTGCTTAAAGGTCAAGCACTTTTTGGCCGATAACGGCGTGACCATTCCCGAGCGCAATATCTCGACCGATTCCGATGCCGAACAGACACTCATCGCCGTCGGCGGAAAACGCCAGGTTCCCTGCTTGTTCATCGACGGCAAGCCGCTCTACGAGTCAAGCGACATCATCGCATGGGTGCAGAAAAACCTGCTCTAGTGCAACATAGTCATTGGGGACGTTCATAAATGACTAGTCGTTAAAGAACGTCCCCAACGACTAACTAGTCGTTGAAGCGAGCTGTGGGTGCAAGCGGCTGTTCGCGAAAGACGCGCTCGACGGCAGCGCGGTATTCGTCGACCTTTTTGGTCTTGCGTACGATCTTGTGGACGGTAGCGGGATCAGCGAAAGCGCACTTGGCGTAGAACCACCACTCCTTCATGCGGAAGACCGCATTGCCGCCAATCTCTTCTGCATATGCCGCAAACAGCGTGTCGTGGAAGCGCTGCAGCTCAGCAGCCGTTGCAGCAGGGCCGCCCTTGACCATGCGAGCCAGAGCGGGGTTCGCGAGCAGGCCACGCCCCAACATCACATGGCGCGTGCCGGGATAGGCCTCCACCAGCGCGTCCATATCCTCAAGATCAAAAATGTCACCGTTATAGGCCACGGGGAACGGCACACGCTCCAGCGTCTCGCCATAAAACTCTTTGCGCGGCGAACCCGTATAGCGGTCCTTTTGCACGCGCGGATGCACAATGAGCTCTGCCAACGGCATGCGGCAATACAGATCGAGCACACGTTCATACTCGTCATCGCGTTCCAACCCCAGCCTGGTCTTTACCGATACCGGCAACGGCGACCGCTCGCACACATCGCTTAAGAACGCCTCGAGCTCGTCGAGATTGCGCAAGAAACCCGAGCCCTTGCCCTTGGCGACAACCGTTCCCGAAGGGCAACCCAAGTTGAGATTGACCTCGCGGTAGCCCATATCGGCGAGCACCTGTGCCGCCCACACAAACTCGTCCGCGTTCTTGGACATCAGCTGAGGCACTACGTTGAGCCCCTGGTTATTGGCAGGATCGATCTCCTTAAACGCCTTGCCGCCAAAGCGGTTTCCCACCCGCGGCGGCGGCAAAAACGGCGTGTAATAGCAATCGAGCGCACCGAAGCACTCCGCATGCACGCGACGGAACACATGCCCGGTAATCCCCTCCATAGGGGCCAACGATAGAATCATCTACTCTTCTCTCATATCAACGAACGTGACAAAGGGACTGTCCCTTTGTCACATTATTCGGAGCGCAGGGCTTCGACGGGGTCCTTCTTGGATGCGCTACGGGCCGGCAGCAGGCCGGCAACAACCGTCAGCAGCACCGAAATTGCAATGAGCACCAGCGCATCCTGCACGGGCAGGCTCATCAGATTGGGTACCTGTTTGGCAGCAAGCGCCCAGGCATTAACCGGAAAGCTCACGGCCATCACAACGACAATGGCAAAGACGCCGGCGATGAGGCCCTCGATAAAGGTCTCGGCATTGAATACATTGGCCACGTTGCGCTTCGACGCACCAATTGCGCGTAAGATGCCGATCTCCTTTTTGCGCTCCAGCACGCTGATGTAGGTGATGATGCCGATCATAATGGAGCTCACGACCAGGCTGATGCTCACGAATGCGATGAGCACCAAGCTGATGGTGTTCACGATGTCGGTCACCGAACCCATGATGATGCCCATGTAGTCGGTGTACGAAATTGCCTGCTCATCATGGCCAGCGGCTTTGACCTGCTTGTTGTACGCATCGATGTGATCGAGTACGCGCTCCTTGGCCTCAAAGTCGCGCGGGAAAATCTTGACCGAGATGGGGTCGGCCTCGTCCGCATAGCCCAGTGTGGTCAGATTGTTATCGTAGGTGAGCTTCGACGCCTTGGCATAGCTCATCATGAGCGAGCTCAGGTCCTCGGCGTCCATGTTGAAGTGAATGGCATGAGCAAAGGCACTCGCATCCACGCGCATGGCGCTCGCCAGGTTGGCAAAACTCGACGACATCCGCGTCGCCATCTGGCCCATGAGCCCTGCTGCGCCTGCCTTGAGCTGAGCTGACACCGTCGCCGCAATCTGATCGCTGATCGACTTCATCACCTGGTCCATAGCCTGCTGCAGATACGGAGCCAGCTGCTTTTGCACATAGTCGGTCATCGCCTGCTGCAGGCGCTCGGCCAGAGCATCGCCGCCGAGCGCTTTGAGCTGGGCCAGGATTTGCTGGGCCGCGATATCATTCTCAAGATACGTCGAGAATGCGGCAGCGAGCTTTGACGCGTCTTTAAGATCTTCGGGCGACAGCGCCTTAAACTGATCAGACTGCAAAAAGCCCTCAAACAGCTGGTTGGCTAGTGTTCCCACCTGCTGCATTTGCTCGGGTGTGAGTTCCAGACCGTCAAAGATGCCCGAGAAATCTGGGGTTGGCGCTTTGGCCATGATGTCGCTGAAGTCGATGTCCTTACCAACGCCCGAAAGGTCAATGTCCAGCCCGGACAAGTCAAGACCAGACAGGTCCATACCGCCGGCCGCACCCGAGAGCGCAGACGCATCGAACGAGAACGCGCTCTTGAGCGCCGCCTCGTCCACACTAAACATGCTGCCCAGATCCACGCCTTGCTTGGCCTCGCCCTGCAGTTCATCGAAAGACTTGCCCGTAAAGACATCCGTCTCGGGATGCGCAAGCTGCTCTTGCACAATCTGCGAATCGGCGGCGCGCTCCATAAGCCGGCGAGTCAGCGCATGCGTATAGGCAATGCCCGGAGACAACGCGCTCGCATTGGCCGTCTCGTTAGGTCGCACCACGCCCACAATGTGCACGTCGATACCGTCGGCAACCTTGGCAGCCATAAAGTCGGCGTCGCCAGACATGTCGGTCCATATGCCGGTCTCTTCGTTTTTGCGATACGCATCGGCCGGCGACAACACCTTAAACGTCGTGGACAGCGCATCGTCGTAGGTAAAGTCGGTACCGGTCTCGGGCGCTTCGACCCCACCGTCAGCCGTCATAGCGCTGTTAACCAGATTGTTAAGCTCATTGATATCCAGCGCACCGATGCTGTAGAGCGTGTAGTCGCCCACCGTACCGCGGCTCGAAAGCACCATCACGGCTTCGTTGGCAGACGTGGGCCAATGACCGGCGACGACATCGTACTGGCTGTCGAGCAGGCTCTGGTCGTCAATCATCTCGTTAAAGACCGAGGTTCCCATGGATTCCATGCTCACCGTTGCCGCCGAACTCGCACCTCCGCTCATGGCCTCGGTCATGGCGTTGGGCACCAGCCGGACAGGCTTCTCATCGCCCTTGCCGGCACGATAGACAACCGGCGATACACCGTAGCCGTACTGGATGGCGTTGACTTCTTTATCGATGCCGTCGCCACCGGCATCGAGCCACGCCTTAAAGCTCGTCATGTCGTTGGACTTAACGCTTGCAAACATGTCCTTTACGGCCGTGACCACGGGAATCTTATCGGTTCCCTTAGCTTTGCCGCCGGCGCTGTCGTCGGACGAATCCACGTTTTCAGGCGAGCCATCGTCCACAGCCCCCTGCCCACCCATCATGGACGACAGGTCGTAGTCCTGCTTGGAGATCGTAAGCGGGTAACTCGAGAGCGTATCCTCCTCGACCTTTTTGATGTAATTGTTCACGCCATTGGACAGCGCCAGAATCGCCGCGATACCGATAATGCCAATCGAGCCCGCAAAGGCAGTCATGGCCGTACGGCCCTTTTTGGTCATAAGGTTGCGGGCAGAAAGCCCCAGCGCCGTCACAAAGCTCATCGAGGTTTTGCGCGTAGGCTTGGCCTCGCGGCGCGTGGCGTCAGCGACATCGAAAGAATCGGAATCGTCGGTGATCTTGCCGTCCGCCAGGTTGACGATGCGCGTGGCGTATTGGTACGCCAGCTCGGGATTGTGCGTGACCATAATAACCAGACGGTCGCGCGCGACTTCCTTGAGCAAGTCCATAACCTGCACGGACGTTGTGGAATCCAAGGCGCCGGTCGGCTCGTCTGCCAGCACAATCTCGGGATCGTTGATCAGGGCGCGGGCGATGGCCACGCGCTGCATCTGCCCGCCCGATAGCTGACTCGGGCGCTTGTTAACGTGCTCGCCCAGGCCGACTTTCTCCAACGCCTCGCGCGCACGCTGGCGGCGCTCGGCATGCCCCACGCCCGTGAGCGTGAGCGCCAGCTCCACGTTTTCCAAAATGGTCTGATGCGGAATGAGGTTATAGCTTTGGAACACAAAGCCGATGCGGTTGTTGCGGTAGGCATCCCAATCGCGATCGTGAAAGTCCTTGGTCGAGATGCCGTCGATCAGCAGGTCGCCAGAATCGAAATGATCCAGTCCGCCGATAACGTTGAGCATCGTAGTCTTGCCCGAGCCCGAAGGGCCCAGAATGGCCACGAACTCGTTATCGCGAAAAGACAGGCTTACGCTGTCGAGTGCCACCTGCGTAAACGACTGCGTAACGTACCTTTTGCAAATACCTTTGAGCTCCAGCATAGACGGCAACCTCTCCTGCGCAGGCACCCTGCCCGCTCTCCTCCGCCGTTCGTATTCGACGCGTTTGTCCTACTCTATCCCCATTTTTTGCCGGTGCCAGTGAGGAATGTAGGGAACCGCATCAAAAAACGAACGGGGCGGCGCCCAAAAAAGAGGTCCCGAGCGGGACCTCTATATGGTGGAGCTTATCTTGAAAGGTAGTGAACTACTTCGCACAGTGGCGCACGATCCTCGCTATGCTTTACGCATTTTTTACTGCTCGCTATTCGCAATCGCCTGGTCGATAAGCTTGTCGAGTGCTGCGCGCTGCTCGGCGGAGCTGATGGCTCCCACGATTGGATCCCCTACGATGTTGCCATTCTGATCGATGACATACGTTGTCGGGAACGAGAACAAATTTGACGTAAACTTACCGGCCTCGCTATCCGACTTGAACCAGATGTTCTTATATGTCACGCCCTTCTTGCTCAGCACGTCCTTGGCATCTGCAATCTCGCCCTTGTTGCCATCGAGCGTAAAGGAATTGACGCCCACGACCTGGCCGCCCTTCTCGGCAAGCTCCTGATTCAGGTCCTCAAGGTCGCCCAACTCACCCACGCACGGCTTGCAAGTGGTGAACCAGAAGTTCATGACGGTGACCTTGTTCTTAGAGAACAGCTCGTCGCTGTTCACGTCGTTGCCATCCAGGTCCTTGCCCGTAAAGCTGGGGAACTTCGTCGCCTCGCTCGAAGCATTGGCACCAGCCGTCATGCCAGCGGTCGAAGCGTCGACGCTCTCGCCTGCACTCGGCGTGCTTCCACAGCCGGGGAACTCCTTCTCCAGGCTCTCGAGCTTGTCCTCGATCTCCTTGATCTGCTGTGCACCGGCCTTGAGTGTCTTAAGCTCATCCGCCGTGAACTTATCCTTGGCGCCGTCGATGGTCTTGAGCAGAAAATCGCCGTAATTGCTGCCATCCTCAATCATTGCCGAGTCTTTATTTGCCGCATTGAATACCTTTTCCCACAGCGCGTTATCACTCGAAAAGATCTCGTTCTCCTTCTGCATGAGCTTCGCATACAGCTCGGCGGCCTCGTCGGCATTGGCCGGCTTCTGCGCAGTGAGTTCTGCGATCTTAGGATCGGAGCTCGCAGATTCGTTCGCATTGCCACCGGGCGCCGAACATGCCACAAGGCACAAGGCCAATACCGGCACCATAAACAGGGCCGCAATCTTAGAAAGCTTCATGGTCATTCCTCCGTTTTGTCGAAGCTTGTTTACTTTTTATCGGCGGTCAAGGGAAGCTTTTCCGCCGACACATCCAGGCCATAGCGATAGCTGATGGCATCGACAGGACAGGCCCCGATGCACTTTCCGCACCGGATACATTCGGCATGATTGGGCGCGTGGACCACATCAACGTCCATCTGACAAACCTTTGAGCACTTGCCGCACGAGACGCATTTGCATGCATCGACCCGGATCCCCAATAGGGACACCTTATTCATGAGCGCATAGAATGCGCCAAGTGGACAAATCCATTTGCAGAAGGGGCGATAGAACAAAACGCTCAGCACTACCACGACAATGAGAACGGCAAGTTTCCAGGTAAAGAGCTGCCCCAGCGCAGATCGAATGCCGGCATTGGCAATGGCCAGCGGAATGGCGCCCTCGAGCACACCCTGTGGACAGATGTACTTGCAAAAGAACGGGTCGCCCATGCCCACGTCGTTAACCACCAAGACGGGCAGCAGCACCACGGCAAACAGCAGCACGACGTACTTGATGTACGTGAGCGGCTTGAGCTTTTTCGTGGAGAACTTTTTGCCGGGAATCTTATGAAGCAGCTCCTGCAGCCAGCCAAACGGGCACAGAAAGCCACATACAAAGCGCCCCAGCAGCACGCCGAGCAAAATGAGCGTACCGGTAACATAGTAAGAAAAGTTGAACTTGGATGAACCTACCACCGACTGGAACGACCCGATGGGGCACGCACCCGATGCCGCGGGGCACGAATAGCAATTAAGTCCAGGTACGCAGACTGTTTTTCCCGCGCCCTGATAGATGCTTCCTTTGGCAAAGTTTGGCAGGTGAATATTGGTGACCAGCGTCGCCGCCGCCTGAATGAATCCGCGAAATCGGGCCAAAACATGCGACGCAGTGTTTTCTCTTTTATCCAATTCCGATACACTCCAAGCACAGCCTAATCGCTTTGGCCAGCACGGCATCCGCCTCGCCACGCATAACACCAAAGCACACCATGGCAATTCCGACGATCAACAAAGCGACCTGTACCACGGGTTTTACCGCTTTGAACAACCCAACCACTCCTTTCGTTACGCGACCATTGGACCATATCGACTATAAAATCCGTGTTAAGCGCGATTTGGAATGTGCAAGGAGACTGTTATGCGTATTTTGATCGTCGAAGACGAGCGAGCACTGTGCGATGCAATCGCGCGCAGCTTGCGAAACTTGGCGTACAGCGTCGACTGCTGCCACGACGGACAGGAGGCGCTCGACCTGCTGAGCGTCGAAGTCTTTGACCTCGTGGTACTCGACCTCAACCTTCCCCGTATCGATGGCATGACCGTGCTCAGGGAACTTAGGAAAACCGATTGCGAGACTAAGGTACTGATTCTGTCCGCGCGTGGCGAAGTATCCGATAAAGTCGCCGGACTCGATGCCGGCGCCAACGATTACCTTACCAAGCCGTTTCATCTGGACGAACTTGCGGCAAGGATCCGCAGCCTTACCCTCAGGCGCTTCGCACAAAGCGACATAGTATTAGCCTGCGGAAAGCTCAGCTTTGACACCAAGGCGCGCATCGCTTCCGTGGACAGTGAGGCTCTATCTCTTACACGCAAGGAAACGGGAATCTTGGAATACCTGATGCTTAATCAGGGGCGACCGGTAAGCCAAGAGGAGCTTATCGAGCACGTTTGGGATAGCAGCGTGAACAGCTTTAGCAACGCAACCCGCGTTCACATCTCGTCACTCCGCAAAAAGCTACGCAGCGCTTTGGGATACGACCCGATTCGCAATCGGATTGGAGAGGGCTACGTTATGGAGGATAGCGAATGAAAAGGCTTTCGCTGCAATGGCGCATAACGATTATGACGGCACTGCTGACGTGTGCGGCATGCGTGCTGACGAACTGTCTGGTCGGCTATACGGGCATGCGCTACATGGATGCTATCGGCAGCGACATCTCGGCCCTTAGCGCAGCCGGCGTAGATGCACCTCAGGCGTTTGACCCAACGAAGGAGAGCCTCGATGACGAGGTCACGATCGTCGTAAACGACGCACAGGAGTCTTTTGGCACGACAGCCTGGTACATCACGGCTGGAGTCACACTCCTTGGCGGCGCGCTGGCATACTTTGTGAGCGGCCGTGCGCTCAAACCGCTACGGGCTTTTGCGGCCCAGGTCGAGCGTGTGCAGCCTGACAACCTAAGCGAAATCAGGCTCAGTGAAGATGTGCCCATCGAGCTACAACGATGCAGCGCCTCTTTCAACGACATGATCGCCCGTCTTGGCGAAGGGTTCTCTGCACAGCGTCAGTTTACCGGCAACGCCGCACACGAGCTGCGCACCCCGCTCGCCCTTATGCAAGCACAGATTGAACTATTCATCTCCGAGCACTCCGGTTTGCAACCCGAAACTGCCGAGCTACTCGGCCTGCTACAAGAACAAACCGAGCGCATGTCTCGAATGGCCAAGGTATTGCTCGAGATGAGTGAGCTCCGCAGCGTTCCTTGCGAGGACGATGTGGAGCTTGGCCCCTTGTCCGAAGAGGTCCTCACCGACCTTGCGCCACTTGCCGAAAAAAGGGGCATAGCCCTCAATTGTGCTGGAGACGCTCTAGTAATCGGGAGCGACACGCTCCTCTATCGGCTGGTGTTTAACCTGGCCGAAAACGCTATCCGCTATAGCCGCACCGACTCGAGCGTTACCGTCTCCATCTGCGACAACGACAGCCACGTGTTCCTGCGAGTCGAGGACCAGGGCCCGGGAATACCCAAGCAGTACCGTGAGAGCATCTTCCAACCGTTCTTTCGTCTAGACAAATCCCGCAGCAGGGCATACGGTGGCGCAGGACTCGGACTAGCGCTCGTTTGGGAGATTGCAGCTCTTCACGGTGGCACAGTAGAGGTCGAAACAAGTTCCGAGAACGGGACCACCATGCTCGTAAGCCTTCCAAAACGATCCGCAGCGTCAACCGAGCAGTAAAACGAAAGGGGTCCCGAGCAACAGGAGTACAATTGCTGCTATTGTTGCCAGCTGTTGGGAGATGGAAGATGGACTGCGATGGCTACCCATGCGTTCCCATGCCGTTGATGTGCACTGCCTTTGTGCCGGGGCAGATTGACGCTGCGGTTGCAGGCATTTCCGACCCCGATTCACGCACCATCGCCACGGCAGAAGCGCTGTACTTTCGCGGACAGGCCGCCCTCGCTGCCAAGACGGCGCGCCCCTATCTTGACGCCACCGATTCCGCACTGCGCTATTCCGCATGCTTTATCTGCGGATACGCCAGCCTGTCGCTCAACCGTATCGCCGACGCCCGCCGTTGTCTTGCGGGCATCCTCGATACGCCAACTGACGAGGAATCACCCGCCGTCCACGCCACGCATATCCTGTTCGCCTCGGCCGCAAGCGTCCTGCTGCACTTGTCTTCCCCGTATTCTGCCGAAGAGTTTTATCCGCTTGCGGCGCATCTGCCCGAAGGCCTGCGCCTGTTCGCCAGCTACGTGATGGCGCATGCCCTGTACCTGCGCGGCGAATATGGCCGCAGTCTGGGCATGGCGGAAAACGCCCTGATCATGAAACAGGGGAGCTATCCGATCTCGGAACTGTTCCTGCACCTGGCAGCTTCCATGGCATGCATGAGTCTCAAAGACGTCGACGCCGCAAAAACGCACTTCGGAGCCGCTTGGAACATTGCGCGCCCCGACGGCCTTATCGAGCTCATTGGCGAGCACCACGGCCTTTTGCAGGGGCTCATCGAGGCATGCCTAAAATCGCAATACCCTGACGATTTCGCACGTATCATCGAGATTACGTATCGATTCAGCTACGGCTGGCGGCGCATCCACAACCCCGATTCGGGCGAGGACGTTGCCGACGATTTAACGACCACGGAGTTCACCATGGCCATGCTCGCCTGCCGCGGATGGACCAACGCCGAAATCGCACGCCACATGGGCGTGTCGCCAGGTACCGTTAAAAATCGACTGTCCAACGTGTATGCAAAGCTTGGCATCGGCACGCGCGCTGAGCTGGTCGCGCACATGTTGCGTTAGCGACCGGGCTGCCAAGCGCATCGAACGCGTTCCGGAATCCGGCACTTCGCTCGCCTAAATTGGACATTTTGACCCTTGAACGGCACTACCGCCACGGGGCGCCATCTCGCAAAATTGGATTATTTCCACCGATACCTGCGGGATGGGAGCCCAAGATGCTTGATCGCCGTTCGTTACTTGTTGCTGGAGCGTCCTCGCTAGCGAGCATTATGTTGCCTCGCGTGCCGGGAAGCGCAAACGCCTTCATATTGCCGTTCGCGCCCACCGCGGCCTATGCCGACGAAGAAGACCCCTTCAAGGTGCTCGTTCTCTCGCGCACCATGTTTGGTGTGGTCGTGGTCGACGTCGCCAACAAGAATATGCCCGTCAAGGGAGCCCAGGTCACGCTCGCGTCGCGTTATGCCGCAGGCAAGCAGCTCTCCGCCACGACCGACGATGAGGGCACGGTCATCTTTGAGGTCGCGCCTCTTTCGGAAGGCTACGTGGACGAGGCAACGCTTCTCGACGCGTACGACTTTAACGGCGGCATCTCCATTAGCATGGCGGGCTACCGTGATGTCGAGATTCCCCTTGCGCGTATCCAGGGCGGCACCGCCATAACCGCACCCACGCGTCCGCTTTCCGACGGCGAGCCGTACTTTCGCCAGCTCACATTCGACGAATGGGACATCCAGTACGCTAAAGCCACGTTCATGGCATTGCCGAAGGACGACACGGCAAACGAGCAGCCCGATACGCACGCCTTTACCGTGCAGGCACATCTGCCACAGGGTGGACAGGCAACGCTGCGCATCAACAAAGTGACGCCTGCCGCGGGCAGCTCACCCGAAACCGTCACACAGATCGGCCAGATCAAGGCCAACGCATCGGGCGCGGATAATCTGGCAACGTTCACGCTTGAAGACACGTTCCTCGATGCGGCATCGGGCCTTCTGGAAGAAGGGTGCAAGCTGCGCTTTGTCCTCGACTATCAGGGCAAAACCTACACGCTCTCCTCCCACATGGCCGTTGTCACCGCGCCGGCCGCAAAGGCGGAATCAGGCTCGACCACCATCATTCCCACCACCATGGACCAAGAGATCACTCCGTTTGATTTCCCCGCATCGTTTCCCGGCATCGGTGGTAATAAGTTCACGTGTTGGATGCCCACATTTCCAATCCTCTTCGATTTCTCGTTTGCTGGATACGTGCTGTTTGGCGGAGGATACAAACCAGCCAGCTATATGAACGATTCGGGCAACCCTGATCCGGAATACTGGAAGAAATCGCCGCGCGAGTCGGGCGCCAAGCAGGCAAACCGCTACCTCGACGAGATGGAGGGGAAGTGGAATCAGTACAAGAGTATGAGTGCCGGATCGGGCACCGATCCAAGAAACACAAAGCTCCTTCGCCACCATTGCACGCCGCTGTTCACGATGGATATCGCCACACAGCTGTACGGCTCGCTCGCCTACGATTGGGTGGGCAAAACCTGGGGTAACAACAACGACCCCGCATACGGCAATATTAAGGCCCTCTTCCAGGTAAGAACCGACCTCAATTGGACCGAGCAGTTTACCCTAGGACCGGTGCCATTTTTCCTAAACGTCAACCCCTGGGTGCTGGCAAAACTGGCGCTCGCCGTGGGTGCCCACACGCACGGCAGCGGCGCGGCGTTTTTTAATAACATTTCGCTCGACTATTCAAACACGTCGGGCTCGTTCACCATCCAGATCGGGCTTGCCGTCACCTTTGGCGCCGGCGTTGCAGGCGTCGCTTCGTCTGCCGTGCGCGGCGCCGCATCCCTCACGCTGTTCATTGGGTACGAGAAGGCAGATGGACACCAGCTTCCGCGACTGCGCGTAGGTGCAGACGTCGATGTCGATGTGATACTCCAATTCGTAATGTTCAAGTGGACCACCAAGGCTTGGTCGGGGTCGTGGCCCACGCTCATCGATTCGTGGAATATGTCGGTGAACAATGGCGACCAGTATGTGCTCCAGCGCTCTGAGCTCGCATTGGGTGGAGATACGCCTTATACGCTGGATGCCTGCTTCGGCTCGGCCGGCAACATTGAGGCGGGCGGCGTGCCGCAATTTATCGCATCGGCCACCATCGTCACCAACGCCGAACTGCTCGCACGCGCCGAGGTTAAGGCCGCTGCCGTAAACGCCGCGCCTGTCGTGCGCGATTGGGATCGGGCGGTCACGCGCATTGAGCTCGAGGCGGATGCAGAAAGCGACGACACGGGACAGATCGAGCATTTCGTCCATGCACTGATAGAGAACGACGAAAACGCCGCGCCGATGTATGAGTACACCTACATCGGTCAGGCAACGAACACCGTTGCCGACCCGAACGCCGATTCTGCCGGCGTGTCGGAGGACGAGCGTGGCGGCATCAAGCCCTCGAGCGACAACGTGCTGTTTGCTGGCGTGCTCAGCGAAGCCCACATGAAGCTGGCAATGATTGCCGGCGTAGAATGCCTGTTCCGTATCGCCTCGGTGCGCTACGGCGACAATGGTCGCTCGCGCCTGGTGGTACACACAAAGGCAAACGGGACGTGGTCCGCTCCCACGCCTGTGGACTTTCCCCTTGGGTTTGGCGAGGGCGACGTGGAGCGCGACAGCATATACGATTACGACTTCGACGTAGTGGAATATACGGACGGAAGAGGAAACCAGGACGCCTACGTGCTGCTGGTCTCGGGCGAGCGCCCCGCCGGCGACAACACCCTTTTCGATACGGCGAGCACATCCGGCATACTGTCCGTTGTGCGCCTGCGCATAAGCAACGACGGAGTTCGCGTGATATCGCACACGTCGTGGCGCAGCATCTCGCGCGGCCGCCTTCAGGAGGATGGCTACCATTGCCTGCAGTGCCCACGCATCACGGTGGGCAAGACACTTGTCGACGGGCGCCTGTCGGGCGCCTACCTCCACCGCCGCGGAACCACCGCAGAAAAGACGCTCGGCAGCGAGGCCGAGGTTGCGCTGGAGTGCTTTACCCTGTGGTCGGACGTTTCGGGCGACAGTCTCACGTTCCGTCAGGTCCTCCGCTTTCCGCAGGCACCGTCGAGCATCGAGCTCGGCGCGCCCGAGAATATCAACGGCAAAATGGTGGTGCCCATTGCATACGAGACCGCAGGCGGTTGTGGCTGTGCATCGTACGCCGTGATCGGCCAGTCCATTGCGAGCTGGGGCGTTATGTCGCCAGATGCCACAGTACCCCACGCGGTGCCGTGGCCGCAGCACACGGGCTTTTTGGCTACCGTCAACGAGCAACTGCAGCATATTACTTGGACGCGAGGCGCATCGGCATTTGCAACGCAGCCCGTGGGTGCCGCAGGCTGTGGCCCGGCATCGTTTAGCGTAAGCAACAACGGCAGGTGCGTGCTCTATGTAGAGAACACCGATGGCAAGGTGGGGCAAACCTACGACGAAGAAGGCAACCCGGTAGCAGTGATGGGCAAGCACTTCCGCATCTTCGCCAGCACCTTGGCAGGCGATCTGTTTACGGAGCCGTTCGTGATGTGCGAGCTGGACCATCCCGTCGATCAGATAACGACATTTTTGACGTCGGGGAGCATGCTCTCCGCGCTCGCCACGCACATTGTGAGCGCGGAGAAGAGCGAGGCAGAACTACACGGCATCGAAGTGCCCTTGGTGGCGTGTGCCACTCCGACGGGCGCAGTCGCTACCTCGGGCGCGGTGGTGCCCGGAGCAGCAGGCGAATCCTTCATGGTCACGGTGCGAAACGACGGCAACACCTTGCTGACCGCCGGCACAATCGATCTGTACCGAGAGGGCTCCAGCCAGCCGTTCTCCAGCGCATCCATCGGGTTCGGAGCGAACACACGCATGGCATCGATCTACGATCCAGAGCTTGCCGAGGACGCTTCGGTCAACGACATGGCACACGTGAAGTACGCGCTCGAAACGCTGGGCACACCTTTTGCAACGCACCCGCTGGTAGCCGACAGTGGCAACGCCGTGCTGGCACCGGGTTGCACGGCACAGTTCCGCATGAGCTTCGCTATCCCCGAGAGTTGGAGCGACGAAGTGGGCAAACGCG
The DNA here is from genome assembly GCF_040915425.1 of Collinsella aerofaciens. GTDB lineage: Bacteria > Actinomycetota > Coriobacteriia > Coriobacteriales > Coriobacteriaceae > Collinsella > Collinsella aerofaciens_BW. Next base: position 68,836 of record NZ_JBCPDN010000001.1, read on the forward strand.
TAACGCTGTATGCGAAGGCGCGTAATCTGGTGGCGCTCGATCCCGTAACGCTCGAGGAAATTCGACCGGGCGCAAACTCGGCGCTGGGTGCCGTACTGCACGAGCTTCATGTGCCCGACGCGGCATGCGAACGCTCAGAAGTTCAGGTCGGCGTATGCGACAGCGCGGATACGACAGAACTTCACGACGCCCCGATGACAGCAGACGACGATGGCGGCTCGAGTGGCGGCGGTACCGACGAGGGCGGCGGCTCCGGCGGAAGCAGCTCCGGCAGTGGCAAGGACCACAGCAATAACAAACGCTCCGGAAAAGCGGGCGCGCTTGCGGGCACGAGCGATGTCAACGTTCCCCTTACGGCAGCCGCTGCTGCACTCGTCGCGGCAGGCGCCGGCCTCATCGCCTACAGCGCCCGCCGCACGGCGCTCGAAAAAGACACCGCCAATGAGGTCAATTCGGATAGGTCTCGCTAGCTCCTAGTTACTTTTGTGAGAGACGCCGACTCGGCTCATCGAACACCAAAAGGGGCTGGCCCCGATAACTCGGAGCCAGCCCTGAGTCGCCTGACATGGGAATCGCAACCCGCTACTTGAGCTTCAATGCCTCCATCATGGGCGCGGCGGCGTCCCAATCGATCTTCCAGCCAATCGACACGCGGACGGTCTCGCCCGTCGCGGGAGCCGTCGCAAACAGCGTATGGCCGTTGTCGGGACCGGTAAAGCGCAGCCACGTTATGCCGTTGTACTCGACCTGGTCGGTTGTTGTCTCCTTGCCTTCGTAGACCTGCTCTAGGCTTGCAACCTCTTCCTCCGGCGAGCGCGGGAAGATGCTGATGTTCAGGCGTCCTCCAGTCTCGTCGTGGAAGAAGTTTGCCTTTTCGCGCTCTTCGTCGGACGAATCCAGCGTGTACCCATCGGCGGCCTCGATGCTGTACGATGCGCAGTCGATGCCCGTTAAATCTGTCTTCTCGCCAGAATCGGCCACGCCGCCGGCCGCCTTGAACTCCTTGGTCTCGCATCCCGTGGTGTCAAAGTGCATGGCCTCATGATTCTTGGCGGGGGCATAAGCGTCTACGAACTCGACAGTGATGGGCCCGTAGTACGCCGTCTTGGGCGCCCAGAAATACACGTACTCAACGGTCTCGCCCGGGCCGATACCTGGCCTCTCGGAAAGGTCGATGCCCTCGTGCAGCTCATCGGGAGCCTCGCTTGCAACGTAGTCGAGCACGGCCGCCTTGCCGGAAGTAAACAACGGGTCGCCTGCCTCAAGATCGCCCTGGGCAGCATGCACGTTAAAGGAACTGAACGTCCTGTTCTTTGTGTTGTTGTTGGTGATCTTGATGTGCAGGTAAAAGCCGTCCTGCAGCTTGGCATCGCCGCGATAGAACGTACCGTGAGCCACCGACTCATAGGTAATGCCTGCCACCTCGACCGTCTGCGAATCATAGGCCCTGGGCTTTTCCTGCACAGGCGCGCTGCCGCCCGAACCGCCAGGCGAGCCGCTCGGAGCACTACCGCCACAGCCGGCCACTGTACACGCCAGCACGGCCGAAAGCGTCACGGTGGGAATTCCTAACAGCAGTTTCTTTGTCATGGGCCTCATCATTCTCACCGCTCCTTTCGGCTTGCAGCTCATCCATTGCCCGAGTCCCAAGTCGACCCCGTGGCATCGGCTTCCACTATGAGCGTATGACGAAACACGGCGCCAGCGAAGTGACCCGTGGCCCAAATAACGACCCACCAGCGTTCCTTATGGGCCAAAAGAACTCGCACATGCACGCCCCCGGCCCATAAAACGAGACGTCTGTCCCAATGTTCGATTCGATCCAACAATCCGCACGACACGTTTTCGACAACGTATCCAACCGCAAACGCAGCAAGACGCATTCGGCCGCCTTCAAATTTACTCGGGCAGAACCGACTCGGTTTTGTCCGAGTAAACTCGAGCATAAACTGATCCATGCGATACAATTAACTCGGACAAAACCGAGTCGGAAGGAACCGAGTAAGTGGAATTTATTGGCAGGGAGCGTGAGCTCGCCCGTATTAAGAAAACGCTCAAAGCACCCGAGCAGCGCAATGTTCTCATTTACGGCAGGCGTCGCGTCGGAAAAAGTGAGCTCATCAAGCAGGCGCTAACCGATTTGTCGGACGTCGCAACGGTCTATTACGAGTGCCGCCAAACCTCCGAGGCAGACAACCTCGAGAGTCTGTCCGTCCTTGTTGCTGAAGCGCTGAGCTTTCCTCCGCTCGCCTTCACAGGCATCCGCGAGCTCATCGAATTTCTGTTTGCCCAAGCTAAAGACAAGAACATTACCCTCGTTCTCGACGAATACCCCTACTTGAGAGATGCGGTTAAAGGCTTAGACAGCATTCTTCAGACCTCAATCGACGCCCACAGGGAAGACTCACGTTTAAACATTGTCCTGTGCGGCTCCTACGTTGAGATTATGAAATCCCTCATCGAGCATGAAAGCCCCCTCTACGGGCGAATTGATCTCGCGCTTGAGCTTAAGCCCATGGATTACTTTGACGCTGCGAAGTTCTATCCCGCGTTCTCGCCCGAGGACAAGGTGCGGCTCTATAGCGTTTTTGGCGGTATCCCCTTTTACAATCGCCTCATCGATCAATCCCAAAGCGTACGCGACAACATCATCGAGCTCGTCACGGAACCTGGCGCCCGCTTAGAAAGCGAGGTGCCGTCCTATCTCAACGCCGAGATCTCGAAGATGACCAACGCCAACGAAGTTTTCGGGGCTCTCGCACAAGGCTACTCCCGTTGGGGGGACGTGCTGGCACAGTCGCACGTCTCGAGCGGTCCGGCCATGGCAGACGTGCTCGACAAGCTCATGTCACTCGAAATCGTCCAAAAGCGTGCACCCATCAACGACCCTACGAACAAGCGCAAGTCTGGCTACTTTGTAGTGGATCCGCTTTCGCTCTTTTACTATCGCTATGTTTTCCGCAATGCCTCAGCGCGTCAGCTGCTCGACCCGGAAGTCTTCTATGATCGTCACGTCTTCCAAGACTTCGAGGAAAACTACGTTCCTCATATGTTCGAGGAGATCTGCCGTCAATACCTCGTGCGGCAGAACAGGACCGGCAAGATCGAACCGGCTTTCGACGCCATAGGCAAGTACTGGTACGACGACCCCGCAAACAAAACGAGCGGCGAATTCGATGTGGTAACGCAAGACCCCGAGGGCTACGCATTCTACGAAGCAAAGTTCCGCAAATCCCCCATCACGCAAAAAATGGTCGACGAGGAAATCGCCCAAGTCGAGGCAACGGGACTCAAGTGCCATCGCTATGGATTCTTCTCCCGTTCGGGCTTCGAAGCTGGCGAAAGCGATCGAACCGTCTTCATCGACCTGCCGCAGATGTTTGGATAGGACAGGACAGGTCCCTCCCGCATTCCAAGCATTCATTATCTAATCGAACGATTGTTCGATGGATTTCGTGTTGGGTGGAATCGTCTGTGGGCTGGGCTATGCTACCTTGACTATCTATATGACTTAAACGCAGCAAAGGAGCACCGAGAGAGCGAGTATGGCAAAAAACACCGCAAACTATGGTAACGACAGTATCCGCCAGCTCAAGGACGAGGAGCGCGTACGCCTGCGCCCCGCCGTCATCTTTGGCTCGGACGGACTCGACGGCTGCGCGCATGCCGCCTTCGAGATCCTGTCCAACGCCGTTGACGAGGCGCGCCAGGGCTACGGCAAGCTCATCACCCTTACCGCCTTTCGCGATGGTTCCATTCAGGTAGAGGACAACGGCCGCGGCTGCCCGCTCGACTGGAACCCCTCCGAGAAGCGCTTTAACTGGGAGCTCGTCTTTTGCGAGCTTTACGCCGGCGGCAAGTACAACAACAACCAGGGCGGCGACTACGACTTCTCGCTCGGTACCAACGGCCTGGGCTCGTGCGCGACCCAGTACGCATCCGAGTACATGGACGTCACGGTTTGGCGCGACGGCAACAAGTACTCCCTGCACTTTAAGAAGGGCAAGGTCGTCGGCGCCAAAAAGAAGGCGCTCGAGATTGAGCCCAGCGACGAGGACCGTACCGGCACCACCATCAAATGGCGCCCCGATCTTGAGGTCTTTACCTCCATCAGCATCCCCCACGATTGGTATCGCGAAACCATGCGCCGCCAGGCCGTGGTCAACGCCAACGTGACCTTCCGCCTGCGCATCGAAGGTGACGATGGCGAGTTTTCCGAAGAGGACTTCTGCTACCCCAAGGGCATCGAGGACTACGTGCTCGAGAAGGTCGGTACCGACTACCTCACCGAGCCCTTCTTTATCGAGGCCGACCGTCGCGGTCGAGATCGCGAGGACCTGCCCGACTACAACGTCAAGATTACCGCGTGCATGTGCTTCTCGCGCACCTTCATGATGCAGGAGTACTACCACAACTCATCGTGGCTCGAGAATGGCGGCTCGCCCGAGAAGGCCGCCCGCAGCGCTCTGACCAGTGCCATCGATGCTTACATTAAGCAACAGGGCAAGTACAACAAAAACGAGAGCGGCATCAAATGGCAGGACGTCCAGGACTGCCTGGTGCTGGTGACCAACTGTTTCTCCACCCAAACGTCCTATGAAAACCAGACTAAGAAGGCCATCAACAACCGCTTTATCCAGCAGGCCATGACGGCCTTCTTTAAGGAACGCCTCTCGACCTACCTGATCGAGAACAAAGACGCCGCCAACAAGATCATGGAGCAGGTGCTCATCAACAAGCGTTCGCGCGAGAACGCCGAGAAGACGCGTCAAAGCATCAAGACCAACCTGCAGCAGAAGACCGACATGGCCAACCGCGTGCAGAAGTTCATCGACTGCCGCTCCAAGGACAAGAACCGTCGCGAGATCTACATCGTAGAGGGCGACTCGGCAGCAGGCGCCATTCGCACCTCGCGCGATGCCGAGTTCCAAGGCGTTATGCCCGTCCGCGGTAAGATCCTCAACTGCCTGAAAGAGGACTACCCGCGCATCTTTAAGTCCGACATCATCATGGACCTCATGCGCGTGCTGGGCTGCGGCGTGGAGATCAAAGACAAGCGCATCAAGAACCTTGGTGCCTTTGACCTGGACAACCTCAACTGGAACAAGGTCATCATCTGTACGGACGCCGACGTCGACGGTTACCACATCCGCACGCTCGTGCTCACCATGCTTTACCGCCTGGTGCCCACACTTATCGACGAGGGTTACGTGTATATCGCCGAGTCGCCGCTCTACGAGATCAACTGCAAAGAGAAGACCTACTTTGCCTACACCGAGCTCGAGAAGAACGGCATCCTCAAGGAGATTGGCGACCAAAAGTGCTCCATCAACCGCTCCAAGGGTCTTGGCGAGAACGACCCGGACATGATGTGGCTCACCACCATGAACCCCGAGACGCGTCGCCTGATCAAGGTGGAGCCCGAGGACGTCACCAAGATGGAGACCATGTTTAACCTGTTGCTGGGCAACGACGAAGCGGGCCGCAAGCGCCATATCTCCGAGCACGGCAAGGAATATCTGGACCAGCTGGACCTGCAATAGCAGCAAATCGATAACGACGGCCCATAAGAAGTTCAAGAGGAAATCGTGGCAAAGAAGAAGACGAAGAACCAGCCAAAGAAAAAGCAGGTCAACGCCGAGAACGTCATCGGCCTGCACTCCGAGGTCACCGACCAGCCGATCACGCAGACGCTCGAGGTCAACTACATGCCCTACGCCATGAGCGTCAACGTCTCGCGTGCATTCCCCGAGATCGACGGCTTTAAGCCCTCGCACCGCAAGCTGCTCTACACCATGTACAAGATGGGTCTGCTCAAGGGCGAGCGCCAGAAGAGCGCCAACATCGTGGGCCAGACCATGAAGCTCAATCCGCACGGCGACGCCGCGATCTACGAGACGATGGTGCGTCTGGCCACCGGCAACGAGGCACTGCTCGCCCCCTTCGTGGAGTCGAAGGGCAACTTTGGCAAGTACTATTCGGGCGACCTGAGCTACGCCGCCTCGCGTTATACCGAGGCCAAGCTCTCCCCCATCAGCGCCGAGATCTTTAAGGACATCGACAAGGACCCGGTCGACTTCGTTGACAGCTACGACGGCGCCATGAAGGAGCCGCACCTGCTGCCCACCACGTTCCCCAATATTCTGGTTTCGGCCAACAAAGGCATCGGCGTCGCCATGGCGTCCGACATCTGCGGTTTCAACCTCAACGAGGTCTGCACCGCCACCATGCATTACCTGCAGGATCCCGACTGCGACCTGCTCGAGTATATGCCCATGCCCGACTTCTCGACCGGCGGCGAGATCATCTACCGCCGCGAGGAGATGGAGAAGATCATCGAGACCGGTCTTGGCAGCTTCCAGATCCGCTCCCGCTGGCGCTGGATTCCCGAAGAGCGCATCATCGAGGTCTACGAGATTCCCTACACCACTAAGACCGATGTCATCATCGAGCGCATCGTCAAGCTCTCCAAGGAGGGCAAGGTCAAGGAGATCGCCGACATCCGCGACGAAACCGACCTCTCGGGCTTGCGCATCGCCATCGACCTTAAGCGCGGCGTCGACCCCGACAAGCTCATGGCCAAGCTCTATCGCTTGACCACGCTGCAGGATTCGTTCTCGTGCAACTTCAACGTGTTGGTCGACGGCTATCCCCGTGTTATGGGCGTGCGTCAGATCCTGCACGAGTGGGTCAAGTGGCGTATTGAGTCCACGCGTCGCCGCATTAACTTTGACCTGGGAAAAAAGTCCGAGCGCCTGCACCTGCTGCACGGCCTCGAGGCGATCCTGCTCGACATCGACAAGGCGATCGCCATCATCCGTGGCACCAAGCTCGAGGCCGAGGTCGTGCCCAACCTTATGCGCGGCTTCGACATCGACGAGACCCAGGCCGAGTTTGTTGCCGAGCTCAAGCTCCGCAACATCAACGAGGAGTACATCCTCAACCGCACCAAGGACATTGCAAAGCTTGAGGGCGAGATTGCCGAGCTTGAGGAGATCCTCTCCAGCGAGGAGAACATCAAGAAGGTCATCAGCGACGAGCTGGCCGCGGTCAACAAGAAGTACGTGATGCCGCGCCGCACGGGCAGGATCGAGCCCCACGAGGTTATCGAGGTAAGCTTGGAGCCCGAGGTCGAGGAGTACCCGGTTACCATCATGCTTTCGCGCGATGGCTACCTTAAGAAGATGACGGACCGCGTGCTCAAGAAGGCCACTACGCTCAAGTACAAAGACGGCGACAAACCCTTTATCGAGTTTCCGTCCTCCAACACCCACGAGCTGCTGGTCTTTACCAACAAGAGCCAGGTATACAAGTGCAAGGTTGCGGCGTTTGAGGACACCAAGTCGGCCCAGCTGGGCTCGTATCTGCCCACCGACCTCGAGATGGAACCCGACGAGAGCGTCATCTGGGTCATCGACCCCGAGGACTACAAGGCCGACGTGCTGTTCGTCTTTGAGAACGGCCGCGTGGTGCGCGTCGCGCTTTCTGGATACGTCACCAAGACCAACCGCAAGCGCCTCAAGAACGCCATCTACGGCGGCAGCAAACTGCTGTATGCACAGGTGCTCAAGGAAGATCGCGACATCGCGCTGGTCTCGAGCGACTATCGCTTGATGAACTTCAACACGTCGCTACTCAAGACCAAGACGACAACCAACACGCAGGGCGTCCAAGCCTTTACGGCCAAGAAGGGCCGCTCGGTCACCACCGTCGGCACAACCGAGGAGATTCTTGGCGCCGGCGTCTCGGCCGAGAAGTTCACCGCACAGAGCCTGCCTTCTGCCGGTGCCCTCATGAAGGAAAACGACATGCCGAGTTTGTTTGATTAGGACGACGGCAGAACCGCCATAGTTTTACAAAGCAGCGGGGCCCGGAGCGCAGCAATATCGCGCCCCGGACCCCGCTCGTTGCGGAGGTCATCCTCGGAAATGTCGACGATACGGGGGGTTCCCGCACCGTCCTAAGCCGTTAGCAAAACTCGCAAAAGTTAGCAAAAGTTGCAAAAATTAGCAAAACTTGCAAAGGAGCTACCATGCAGTGCAGCAAGAGCCCCTTTACCCCGACGTTCCGAAGCGTCCCTCCCTTTCTAGCGGGTCGCGAACACATCCTCCGTGATATCAACCGTGGCTTTATCAACGGTCCGGGAGACCCCAACCTGTCGACCATTTTTACGGGCGCAAGAGGAACGGGTAAGACGGCGCTTCTCTCGCTCCTTTCAAAAACGGCGCTTGAACACGGTTGGATTGCAGCAAATGTCTCCCGCCATGCCAGGCATGCTCGAAGATATTATCGAGCGAACCAAAGAAGCGGCAGATAGCTACCTTTCACAGTCTCACGCGCGCATGAACGGCGTTCAAATTGGTCCAGTGGGCATCAATTGGACATATGTTCAAGAAGCCCAGGGCAACTGGCGCACGTGCATGAATGGCATCTTCAGGCAACTCGAGAAGCATGGCATCGGGCTTCTCTCGAAACGACCTATCGGGAGCTTTCCGATAAAGACATTGAGTTTTTGCTCGCGATGCTGCCCGATTCTGGCCCCAGCAGGACCTCGGAGATAGCCAAACGCATGGGCGTCGCCAGCAACTACGCAAGCCAATACAAACGCCGCCTCCTCGAGGACGGCGTTATCGGGGAACGTGGGCATGGTCTCGTTGGCTTTGACATCCCCGCATTCAGGGAGTTCCTGAGCGAGAAAGTCTCCTAGCACGCGGAGATTGTCCATAAGGACATCAACGCATGGCAATCAGTAATCTTCTTGGTAAGGGAAGTAGGCTTTCCGCCAACGCTGATTGCCATGCGTTCTTCTTGTCCTTAGGCGAGTTTGCGAGCGAGCTCTCGCACCTCTTCCAACTTGGGCGACGATGCCATGCTGTCGCGCTCGGTCATACCGCTGATGGTGACAATGCCCTGGTCCTCCCACTTGCAGTACGCGCATGTGGCCCTGTACATAGCAATCGCCGCATCATAGACGCCCTCGCTGTGGCTATCGAGCAAAAGGGCCGTCTTGGTGAACGGGAAGCTTGTAGCACCAAAGGCGTACAGGCGGTCGATGGCGGCCTTCTCCTGCGCAGTGATATCAAACCAGTAGATAGGCGAAGCGAAGACAACCATATCGGCGCCTTTCAGCGACTCGATCACGTCGGCCATGTCATCCTTCTGCACGCAAGTGCCCTCGTGGGCGAAGCAATACTGACACCCCAGGCAACCACCGATTTTCTTGCTGGCAACACGGACGACCTCGACCGTATTGCCGCCCTCACGCGCGGTCTCGGCAAACGCCTCGACCATGGTGTCAGTATTGGCGCCCCTGCGCGGGCTACCACTCAATACAACGATATTCATAGAAATCTCCCTCCTTCATGCCGCAGGCGCGCGGCACACATTTCGTTGTAACCAAAACAGATGAAGCTATTCAGTCGTCCGCAGACCACATCTCTCGTTCGTGCCCTCTAGACAAGGCGCAAACGGTGCTGCACCCCCCTGTCGCGCTATATCCCTACGCAGTGTTCAGAACCCCTGCTCACCGAGCAGCACCGCGCGAGGTCCAGCACGAGTACGCCTTCCCGGGTACAGGGCTCGTGCCCTATGCGGGAGATGAGGACCTTCGGGAACACGTCCCCGATGGGCAGAAGCGACGCGAGCTCCCCCTCAAGCATCAAGTTGATGCTCATATCGCCTCTCACATACGCTCTCCTTCCCGGTTTCGAAACTCGAATTGATTTAAAGTTTCGAAACCGGGAAGGCAATATACAAAAGGATGTGTCGAGGAACGAATCTCAGCCACGTCATGTCGGCAGCGATGAAGGGCGCGTCCGCGCGTGCTACAATGCGGGCATCAGAGATGAAAACACAGTCCCCGTCGGGTAGTCGTGGGCGTGCGGGAGTCCGCATCAGTAACCTGCCTCCTTGGTTGTCCCTTCTCTGCATGGTTATCTACATAAAGGAGGAGCCAACCATGCAGATCAGCGTGTCGTCCACCCTGACCGTATATCACGACGGCCAATTTTGGGTCGGGCTGGCGGAGCACGTCGAGGACGGAAGGTACGGCGTCGCCCGCATCGTCTTCGGCGCAGAACCATCCAATGAGAAAATCCTGCAATTCGTTACAAGCGAATGGGAGAAGCTCTCGTTCTTCGGCGACAAGGTCGCTGAAACAAGCAAGCCTGCGAAGAACCCCAAGCGGCGCGCCCGTGAGACGGCGAAAGCCCTTAAGCGGCCGGCAGTGAGCACCAAAGCACAACAGGCGCTCGCGGCACAGCGGGAAGCAATGAAGCGGGAGTCGGCTCAAGCAAGAAGCCAGCGTCGCGCGGACGAGACGGAGGTGCGCTTCGAGCAGCGAAAGCTGAAGCGCAAGCAGAAGCATCGTGGGCATTGATCGCCATTTGCAGCAAGGCAAACCATATACAGCAGCGGCGCCAGTTCCACTTGAAGCCGACGCCGCGTAGACGCTGATGGTGACGGCTATGCACGGGCACGGGCGCGCCACCGCACTTCACAGCTTGTTTCTCAAGTATTTGGGACGCACACGCGGCGTTCAAAAATGCGGAGCGACTCCGCATGGCTCGAGACTGAGCCGAGGTGCCCTACTTCTCGCCTTCCAGCAGGCCCACGATGCGATCGATGTCGACGGCAAAGCGGGGCCTTCCCTCGCGCTCATAGAGGTCAAGGTACGCCTGGCACTCGGAGACAATGCGTTTGGTGTTGCCATCGATGATGCGCTGGAGCGTCTCGTAGTAGGCCGAGCCCTCGGTCCTGAAGCGGCGCTGGTAGGCCTTGGTTATGGGGAACATCTTGATGTAGTGGATGCCGTGGCGGCAGCCGGGGCGCGTCGTGGGGCGGGGTGGCAACGCAAAGTACTGGTCTTTGGGCACGTTAGGGGCGATGTTGGAACGCAGCGGCACGGCGAAGTCCCTGCGCTTTCCGCGGAAACGCAGCCTCACCACCACGATGCAGGGGCGATTGTGCTTAAGCATGAGCTCACGGTCGCCATCGACGAGGTCGAAGAAGTCCTGGGAGATGGATACGATCTTCATCGGTTGCGCCCCCTTCATACGAAGCGGGGCCCGCATCGCTGCAGGCCCCTACAGGTGGGCGATATTCTACGCCTTGCGGCACCCCGTCGCCCACGGAGGTTAAACGTACACGTAAGCCGTACTCTGAAAGCCGCGGCTTCCGGCAAGTAGTTTATACCACGAAAGGTCGCTTTCAATGCGCATAGCTCGCAAAATAACACTCGCTGGGCCGTCACCCCTGATCTTCTCGACCGTCTCCTCCGGGTACTTATTGCGTGCCACGGGCACCTCCGTCCTTGTTATCGCGATAAACATACCATGAGTGGCGTACGGGTCGAGAAGGGCTGGCGCCAAAAGAGCCCAACGGCCGTTACGGCTTCGTTAGAAACGCGCCCCACCATGGATGGTGAACCCGAAAGGTAAGGCGCGCGGGCACGGCGACTCGGTCCGCGCGCCCGGAAGAGAAAGGACGAACCCATGGGTTACATGCTCGAGACGCGCGGGCTCACCAAGCGCTTCGGCCGCGGCGACCAGGCGCAGGACGCCGTGGCCGACGTGAGCCTTCATATCCGCGAGGGCGAGGTGTACGGGCTGCTCGGCCCCAACGGCGCCGGCAAGTCGACAACGCTCAAGATGATCTGCGGGATGCTGCGGCCGACGGCCGGGGAGATCCTCTTTGCCGGGCACGCCTGGCGCCGCGAGGACCTCTACGCAATCGGCAGCCTCATCGAGGAGGCGCCGCTCTACCCCAACCTCACCGCGCGCGAGAACCTGCGCGTGCGCACCACGCTGCTGGGCCTTCCCGAGAGCCGCATAGATGAGGTGCTCGCCGCCGTGGACCTCGCAGACACCGGGAAGAAGCGCGCCGGGCGCTTCTCGATGGGCATGCGGCAGCGCCTGGGGCTCGCGCTGGCGCTGATCGCCCGGCCACGCCTGCTCGTGCTCGACGAGCCCACCAACGGCCTCGACCCCATCGGCATCGAGGAGCTGCGCGACCAGATCCGCGGCTTCGCGGCGGCGGGCACGACGGTGATCGTCTCGAGCCACATCCTCTCCGAGGTGCAGCAGATGGCGGACACCATCGGCATCATCTGCGGAGGGCGCCTCGCCTACGAGGATGCGCTTCGGCCCGGGCAGGACCTCGAGGAACTCTTCATGAGCTTCTGCCGGGAAGGGCGACGAGCACGCGGGGAGGTGGCGGCATGACGGGCGAGAAAGGCGGCCTGCTCGCGGGCCTGCGCGCCGAGGCCCTGAAGTCGCGCCACGCGGCACCGGTTCGCCTGGCCGTGCTCATGGCGCTGCCGATGCCGCTGCTCGGCGCGATGCCCTACCGGGGCGTGCAGATCTTCAGCGCGTGGAACTACTGGTACGCGCTCTTCCTGCCCGTGACTCTCTCGCTCGTGGTGGCGTGCGTCGCGCGGGCGGACGCGCGCACGCGGATGCGGGGGCTTCTGGGCCTGGGCTTCCCGCTCGGGCGCGCCTGGTGGGCCAAGGCGCTCTGGTGCCTCGCGCTCTGCACGCTCTCGAACCTCGTGGTCTTCGGCATCTACCTCGCGGGATCGGCGTTCTCCTCGCAGGGCCTCACGG
>NZ_JBCPDN010000002.1:0-11180 GCF_040915425.1 Collinsella aerofaciens
CCTCGGTAGTGCCCAAGGCCTACAGGCTGCTGAACGCGGTGCCGACCGTGGAGACGGCGCGCAGCATCGTGTACAACGTCAACCGCGCCGACTGCTTCTATCCCAACAGCTCGTTCAACGCGCTGGAGAGGAAACGCTACCTGACGCTGGCCATAGCGGACTGCGAGCAGCTTATGCTGGACATGCAGTGCCTCATGGATATCGGCCTGCCCGTGAACGCCAACCGCTTCGAGGGGCTGGCGGCCATGGTCGAGGAGGAGATCAGGCTGCTGAAGGGCGCACGCAAGAACGTGCGCGTGACGGGCAAGAAGTCCACCGAGGAGCGCATAGCCGAGGCCGAGGCCGAGCTAGAGCGCCTGCGTTCGCTATAATGGGCGGCGGTCGCGCCTTGTTTATCGGTACAATTGGTGGTTGCGTTCCGTTGCGTCGGGCTCCTCGTCCAACGTGTGCTGCGTCAACAACAACGGCAATGCCAACTACAACTCGGCGACGAACGTCTGGGTTCGCCCCCGCCCCGGATTCCCTTATTGCCAGACCGAGTAGGCCCCAGAGCCGAAAGCAGAGCGCGAAGAGGAAGGAAGGCGCGACCGTCGGGCATGCGCCCGTAAATACGCACCCCGCGAGGGTGGCCGGACGCTGCTTGCATGGCGCGGCGCTCCGTGGCTTCGCCGCGTTTCATGGCCATACCTCAAGCGGCTGCCAGAGCCACATTGCAAGCCGCGCGGGGTGCCTCCTGTGAACTCCGAGCAAAGGCGGGCGGCGCGCCGCAAGCGCCGCGAGGAGAAGCGCGCGCAGGCCAAGGCCGAGCGCGTCAAGGCGTGCACGCTTGATACCGTGGCCGACCTCAACAGCCTGTGCAAGGCTTCAAAGCAGGCCGCGCGGGGCGTCATGTGGAAGTCGTCCACGCAGAGGTACATGAGAAGCTACCTGCGCAACGCCGTCCTGTCCCGCCGCGACCTTTTGGAGGGGCGCGACATATGCCGGGGCTTCATACGGTTCGACCTGTGGGAGCGAGGAAAGCTGCGCCATATCAGCGCCGTACACTTCCCCGAGCGCGTGGTGCAGAAGTCCCTGGCACAAAACGCGCTCGTGCCCGCGATCGTGCCCACCCTCATAGCCGCCAACTCCGCGAACATAAAGGGGCGCGGCACCGACTACGCCCTGAAGCTGCTCAAGCGCCACCTGGCCGACCACTGGAGGCGGCACGGCCGCGAGGGCTACATCCTCCTGGGCGACTTCTCCGACTACTTCGCGCGCATAGCGCACCAACCCGTCAAAGACCAGGTGGCCTCCGCGCTGCTAGATCCGCGCGTGGTCGCCTTGGAGCACCGCCTGATAGACGCGCAGGGCGATGTGGGCCTGGGGCTGGGCAGCGAGCCGAACCAGATATGCGCCGTGGCCCACCCCAACCGCATCGACCACTATGTGACCGAGATGCTGCGCCCCGAGTCTTACGGGCGCTACATGGACGACTTCTACCTGATACACGAGTCCAAGGACTACCTGCAGGTGTGCCTGCTGCTCATAGGGCGCAAGTGCGCCGAGCTGGGCATAGAGCTGAACCCGCGCAAGACGCGCGTGGTGAAGCTGTCGCGCGGCTTCACGTGGCTGAAGAAGCGCATCTTCTACACGGAGACGGGCCGCATAGTCGTGAAGCCGTGCCGAGACTCCATAACGCGGGAGCGCCGCAAGCTCAAGAAGATGGCCCGCATGGTCGCCGATGGCGTCATGACCCCCGAGCAGGTGGAGCAGAGCTACCAGAGCTGGCGCGGCGGCATGAAGCGGCTGGACGCGCACCGCAGCGTGCGGGCCATGGACGCGCTGTACCGCAGCCTGTTCGGAAATCCCGCGGGGGGGGGTTGCTCAATGCAATCCAAACCTGGAGGCGACACGGATGGGAACATGCCCCTACCCTAGCAACGGAAGGAGCGACCCATGACAGAACAGGAAATCGCCGGGGAGATCAACGGCTACAAACAGCAGCTTGAGCAGAGCGACTACAAGGTCATGAAGGCGGTGGAGCGCATCTTCTCCGCATCGTCCATCACCGACCTGCTCTCGGCCATCGCCGCAGCTGCCAAGGAGGTGGCCGAGATCATCTCGCAGCGCCAGACGTGGCGCGACCGCATCAACGAGCTGGAAGCCATGGAGCCCGACCAGCCGGAAGCGCCGCAGGAGTAGCGAGCGCCCCTTCGGGGGCGCTTTTCTTTTGCCCGGCGACACCTCGCGGACAATCGCGGCAGCGATTCGAGGAGGTGAGAAAACGAATGACCGACGTGCTGGAAATCTTCGCGCCGTACGGCCCCGGGTCGCTTTTCGGCGCGCTGCTCGTCCTAGTGGTCCTGTACTTCGGCAAGCAGTTCCTCGAAGAGTTCAAGGCCCAGAACGAGCGCAAGGCGAACATCGACCTCAAGCGCGAAGAGCGAAAGCAGGACGAGGTGAACGAGCGGGCGCAGCGCGACCGCGAGCGCAGCCAGATGGAGGGCCGCATCGCCGCGCAGATGGAGCGCAGCAACGCGCTGATGGAGGCTATGAAGGCGCTCATGGAGTCCGTCGTGACCTCCAACGAGGTGCTGCACGCCGACCTGGCGAACAGCCAGGCGCGCAGCCAGGGCATGGCGGCGAAGGTCGACCACATCGCCGACCGCGTTGACCTGCTCTACAAGGAATCGGCTCGATAGAAAGGAATCCGAAATGACAGAAATGCAAGCAATCGCAGCCATCGTGCTGTCTTTCGCCGTGCCGTTCGCGGTGCAGCTGATCAAGACCGAGGCCATGACTGGCAAGGCCGCGCGCATCCTGGCGCTGGGCTGCTCGCTCCTGGCGGGCGTCGTGACCGGCTTCGTGGGCGGCGTGCCCGCAGACCCGGGCGCATGGGTCACGTGCGCCTTCGCCGTGGTAGGCGGCGTGCAGGCGGCCTACACGCTGTTCAAGTCGGTGGGCATCACATCCAAGTGGCTCGATGCCCTGTTGGGTGTGACCGTAGGCGGGAAGGAGTAGGCAATGGCTAAACTGTTCATCATCTGCGGCCACGGCGCTGGCGACCCCGGCTGCTGCGCCGGCGGCTACACCGAGGCGGAGCGAGTCCGAGCCCTCGGCAAGCGCATCAAGGAGCTCGGCGGCTCCGAGGTCGAGCTGGGTGACATGTCCCGCAACTGGTACGCCGACGGCGGCATCAACCGCCTGAGCACCGACGCGCCAGTGGTGGAGCTGCACATGGACGCCAGCGGCATCGCCACGGCCCACGGCGCGCACGTCATCATCAAGGAGGGCTTTGAGCCTGACGAGTACGACAATGCGCTGGCCGACAAGCTGGCGGCGTTCATGCCCGGGCGCTCCGAGAAGCTGGTGCGACGTTCCGACCTCGCGAACCCGAACCGAGCCGCCGCGCGCGGCATCAACTACCGCCTGTGCGAGAACGGCTTCATCGACAACGACGGCGACCGCGAGAAGTTCAACGGCAACCTGGACGAGCTGGCGCGCATCTACCTGGAATGCTTCGGCATCACTGCTGGAAGCGCCCCCGCAGCCGTCCCGCAGCCGCAGCCTGCGCAGCAGGAAACGACCGAGAACTTCGGCGGCACCTACCGCTGCACTGTGGACTACCTGCGCGTGCGCGACGCCCCCGGCCTGGGCGGCACCGAGGTGGCGCACTATTCCAGCGGCGAGACCGTGACGCTGGATAACTGGTACAAGATCGCCGACGGCTACGTGTGGGGCCGATACACGGGCTACAGCGGCGCAACGCGCTACATCGCCGTGGGCAAGGCCACGGGCAAGCCAGAGGCCGACGACTACCTGGTGAAGGTGGGATAGGCTATGCCGTACCCGAGCCCCGCAGACGAGGAGCGCAACGGCGGGCGCGGCCCCATCCTCGCGGCGGTCGTCCTGCTGTTCATCGTCCTGGCCGCAGCCAGCTGCGCGTCGCAGGCCATGGGAGCGCAGGACGTGACCGTGAGGCCAGCCCGCACGGACGGCCCCATATACGACCTGCCCGAGGGCATCGGCCAGGAAATCGTGTGCGACGAGCACAACCGCGAGTACCTGCTGCTTACCACCGAGCAGGGCGGCGTGTTCCTCATGCCGTACATGGACGAGGACGGCGAGCAGGAGATCATGCCGCAGGCCTAGAACGCAAAGAAGCCGCCCCGTATGGAGCGGCTTCTTTCTATCTGACGAGCAACACGAACGCCCGCCTGACGACGAACACGCGTATGTGTTCGCCTACTGAACAGTTGGTGGAGGCGCGGAGAATCGAACTCCGGTCCACGAAAACCCCCTGATTGGCATCTCCAAGCTCAGTCGCTGGTTTAGTCTCGGACGCTTTGCGCGCAGCGACACGCTCGCGGCGTCCTAACCGGTTCGGTCTTAGCCTGCGCCATACCGATTACGTGCGCAGGAGCATTCCCCAAAAATGACGTCGCGCCGGTGTCGGGGAAATCACCGGGTTGACGCGCCGCTATAAATTAAGCAGCGAGAGCCATAGGCTCAAAAGAAGAGTTGTTGTCAATTCAATTTGACGGTACCCCTGTTTAACGAGGCGAGGAGACCTCGGCTTGCTTCCTCTCTCAGAGCTATCGTGTCGAAACCAGTCGCCCCCGAATGTCGGGAAAGTCTGGATGGGATTGGGCACGAGTATCCAACACCCGTCGACTTTTCAAGGAACATGCGGGGCGAGCCCCGCTTGTGGAGTGTTATCTTACCACGTTCTGAAAGCGGACAGCTGTTCTATGCACGAGCTGTGAAGACCCCAATGTGTGCCACACTTCGCACTTTTGCTACCGAACACGTCACGTATATTTTCGCCAAGCAAAATTGACCCGTCGAAAGGACCGTTATGGATACCAAGCAGCAGCTCGTCAATGCCCTAGCAGGCCTGGGCTCAACCATTACCGAAGCTATGGATGTCATCGAAGGCTTTGTCCCCTGCGGACATCCCGCCCTCACGGTATCGAACGCACTCGTCGCGCTGGACGCTGACGATGATGCAGCTCTCGCCCAGCAGCTTGAGACCGTCAAGGGCTTTATCGACCACGTGAGCGAAAACCGCGGCGTGACCGCCTACCACGGCATCGAGGTCGAGCTCGCGGGTCCCAAAGCCGATCTGTTCGCAGCAATCCGCGAGGTAGGCGCCCTTATGCAAACCGCAGGCGTCAAGAACACCCAGGTCAACGAGTGGGTCTACCGCAGCCTGGCAGCGCTAAACGATTCCGACGAAAAGGCAGCCGAGCAGCTCGCAGAAAGTCCCACCATTAAGGCCGAGCTTTTGTAAATAGCAGACGCGGGCCCCTTGGCGCATCGTCGTCCAAGAGGCCCGCAAACAGTTCGCGTCAACCGATGGCCGCGCCGCCGCGTTCGGCCAAGGCCAGAATCGGCATCATTTGACGAGGTGTCTTTGCTGCAAGATCGGCATGTTCGAGCAGCTTGCGATCGTTAGTTACCAAATAATCGACCTGTACGCGCTTGCATGCGGCGAGTACCAAGTTGTCCTCGTAATCGCGATGGAGCGTCAGATATTTGTCGGCTAGCCACAGATCGGATGCATCAGCGCCCACGGCCATAGCGTTTTCGGTCATATTCCGAACGAACGCCAGCGCCGCATCGCCAATCGCGCGGGCAGATGCCTCGTCGAGTGCTCCCCCACTGGCAAGAACGCTTCGCTTCAGCTCGTGTTGGACAACGTACAGTACGTCCTTAGCGATATGCACCGGGAAGAACAGCAACGCCCCCGTCTCCGTCGCCTGCCCAATAAACGCACGCGCGGCAAGCGACTCGGCATGGTCGACGCAAAACGAATCAACCCATACGTTGGCGTCTACCATGATCTTGAGAGGCGCCCCACTCACTGGATCATCCCCTTTTGGCGATAATGCTCATCCATGGCTTCGGAATAGATTGTGTCCCAATCGCGATCGTCGGATACAGGCGACGCAGCGATGCCCATATCTGCATAAAGCCGGTCTGCCGCTGCCCACGACGCGGCGAACGGAGTATCGGGCGCGACGGCCTGCTGCCGGTCGTCGACGGCCGCAAGCACTTCCTCGCACTGCCCGCCACCCTGCGCAACCTTGGCCACGACTTTTTTAATAAGGTCGGGCAGCGTTCCACCCGATAGTCGCAGCGCCTCCTCGGCACGCTCTTTAACCGAGCGATCCACGCGAACATTCACCTGCGCCATGCTGCCAACGGTAGCCATCTCAACCTCACCTTCAGCGTTTGCTAGCCGTGCTAGCATGAGCATATATCTGAGCTAACATCTCGTCAAACAAAAGAAGGCCTGCACCCTGGCGGCTGCGGTGCCGCCCGAATGCAGGCCATATACTCAATCGAAAACGCTAACGCAGGTACGCCTTCGCGTTGCCCAAGCTGTAGGCGATCGTTGAGCCGTTGTGCAGCAGTGACGACGTCTGCGGAGTGATCATGCCGGTAATACCCAATGCCAACAGCGCCGAGTTGGTGAGCATCACCTTGGAATACGAACTCGACAGACGGTCGATAAGCCCCTGACTCATGCGGCGCAGGCGCACGATTGCGGCCAGATCTGTATCGGTCAGGATGATATCGGCGACCTCCTTGGCGATGTCGCTTCCACCGCCCATGGCCAGACCCACATCGGCCAGACCCAGCGCCGGTGAGTCGTTGACGCCGTCGCCCACCATGGCAGCGTGGCGCCCCTCGCGCTTAATCCGCTCCACATAGGCGTACTTGTCCTCGGGCAGCAGCTCGGCCTTAAACTCGTCGACACCTGCTTCGCGAGCAATGCGTGCGGCGGTGCGCTCCGAATCGCCCGTGAGCATAACGACATGCTTGACGCCCAGCGCATGCAGGTCGGCGATGGCCTCACGGACCCCAGGCTTGAGCGGATCCTCGATACCGAGCACGCCGACGACCTTGCCATCGACCGCCAGATACAGCGGCGACAGGCCCTGCATCTGGGACTCGATCTGCTCCTTAATGTCGGACTCGAGCTGCGCGCCCTCGTCCTCAAATACAAAGTGAGCGGAGCCGATGATGGCGCGACGTCCCTCGATGGACGAAGCGATGCCGTGCGCCACAATATACTCGACAGCAGCGTGACGTTCGCGGTGCTCGAGCCCGCGCTCGCGTGCCGCATTGACCACGGCGCGCGCCACCGGATGCGGAAAATGCTCCTCTAGGCAAGCGGAAAGGCGCAGGATCTCGTCCTCGCTCCAGCCATCGGTGGTGAGCACGCAAGCTAGGCGCGGCTGGGCCTCGGTGAGCGTGCCGGTCTTATCAAACACAATGGTGTCGGCCTTGGCAAACGACTCAAAATACTTGGCGCCCTTGACCATGACGCCCATCTTGGCAGCATCGCTCATGGCAGTCATGACGGCAACGGAACCCGTGAGCTTGAGTGCGCACGAGTAGTCGACCATCAGTGCCGCTGAGGTCTTGATGAGGCTGCGCGTGGTGAGCGCGACCAGGCCCGCGAGCAGGAAGTTCCACGGGACGATCTTGTTGGCAAGGTCCTCCATATGCGACTGGCCTTCGGACTTGAGCGAGTCGGCTGTCTGCACGAGCGAGACGATTGAGCGCAGTTTGGTTTGCGCCGTATTGGCGCGCACGCGCACCAAGATGCCGCCGTCTTCCACGACGGTACCGGCAAACACATCGTCGCCCACGCTGCGCTCGACGGCCAGCGGCTCGCCGGTCAGGGTCGCCTGGTTGACCATAGCGCTCCCCTGCTCGACAACACCGTCGATGCAAATGGACATGCCAGTGCGCACGGCGACCAGGTCGCCGGGCTCAAGCTCGGTGGCGGCAACACTTACCTCGGTGTCGCCGACGACCTTTTGCGCCTTGTCGGGCACATCGAGCAGCGAGTTGATGAGCTCGTTTTCGCTCATGGCGCGGGTGTAGTCCTCGAGCAGCTCGCCCACGTTGAGCAGGAACATTGTCTGGCCCGCGGTGTCGACATCACGCTTGACGAACGAGATGCCGATAGCCGAAGCGTCGAGCACGGGAACGGTCAGGCGCGGCTGCGCCAGCTCATGAAGGGCAGCGCGCAAAAATGCCATGTAACCGGCCACGACAAACACTGCACGCAGAGGCGTCGGCAAGAACCAGCGGCGCGCGTAGTGGGCGCCGATAAGTGTGGCAAGATCCATGACGAGCTTGTGCTTGCGTGGCTCAAGCTGCATCACGTAACCCGTCTTTGCGTCGGCAATGGCCTGGGCATCGAGCGCACCCAAGGCGTCGAGCACGCCCGCACGACACCGCTCGTCATATTCGAGCGCCATCTGGCCAATGCGGCCATACACGCGCACCTTGTGCACGCCGTCAATGTCGCCACCAAGCTTAAGAAGTGCATCGAGATCGCTCTCTGGCACAGGACCCGCCAATTGAAGACGGGTCCTGCCGGGGATCTCGCTAATAATCGAGAATCTCATAGTTTGTGCCTGGGCGCGTTACTCGGCTGCCTCGTCAGCAGCGGCCTCGCTCTGGGTGATGTAGGCAGCCTCGGCAACCATGTCATCGACATTGGCCTTGGCCTGCTCGACCATGTCCTGGTAGCAGTTCTTGACGCGCATACCGCACGCGATGCCCTGCACGCAGGCATTCTTTACCGGAGCGCTGGTGAGCAGCTTGATGCCGGCCGTGCCAAGCAGAAAACCGCCACCGACAAGCAGGGTATTGAACGTCGACTTCTTCATGTTGCTTCTCCCTTTTGCCGCATTGGACGCGGCACGGTGCCTCAGCACCCGAGTAAACAAGTTTGCTCGAGCACACTTTTAGAAAATAGTTTAGTTTATCTAACTATCAAGTTCAACAAAGGTTAACTTTTTGGAAACTATGGGGCGCGATGTGACCAAGGGACCGCCCCTGCGCCACATCCACAAAAAATGAGGGCACCAACGGCGCCCTCATTCACCAAATTCCATTCAGCCCCACCTGACCCGAACGGCCGAGTCGTCACGGAACCGAGGGGCCGGGCGCAGGGCCTTGCCTCTCAATGAGTTCCGCACGAACAGGAGGCGCCAGTGGCGCCTCCGTCGTGAGTCAGGACTGTCCGAAATTGAGAGGCAAGGCCCTGCGCCCGGCCCCTCGGTTCCCGCTTACGAGAGCGACGTTCTCAGCAACTCGTTGAAGAGCTTCGGGTTGCCCTTGCCGCGACTCGCCTTCATGCACTGGCCCACCAAAAAGCCGATGACCTTTTGGTTACCGTCACGATACTGCTGCGCCTGATCGGCACAGTTCGCCAGCACCTCGTCCACGATCGGCTGCAGTGCGCCGGCATCGCTCACCTGACGCATACCGCGCTCGTCGACAATCTTGTTGGGGTCGTCGCCGGTCTGGGCCATGGCCTCAAAGACCTCGTGCGCCTGGTTGGAGCTGATGGCATCGGTCGCCAGCAGCTTGGCAAGGGCTGCCACCTGAGCCGGCGCAATGCCGGACTCGGCTAGTGAAACGCCTGCACCCTTAAGGTAGGCGATCATCTCGTTCACCAGCAGGTTTGCGACCGTCTGGGCCTCCTTGCCGGCCATACCGGCAGCAGCGGCCTCAAAGAAGTCGGCAAACTCGGGGTCGCCGGCGATTTGCTCGGCGTCAGCCGTCTTAATGCCAAAGTCGGCCTCAAAACGGGCACGCTTGGCGTCGGGCAGCTCGGGAATCTCGCCTCGGCAGCGGTCGATGAACTCGTCGTCCAGATCGAACGGCGCTAGGTCGGGATCGGGGAACAGGCGATAGTCGTCGGCCGTCTCCTTCACACGCATGACCACGGTGCGCTTGCGGCTGGGCTCCCAGTGGCGGGTCTCCTGATAGATGATGCCGCCCTCCTCGAGCACCTCGGCCTGGCGGCAGATCTCGTAGGCAAGGCCGTCATGCAGGCTCTTAAACGAGTTGAGGTTCTTGAGCTCGGTCTTGGTGCCCAGTTTGGTCTCGCCGCGGCGGCGCAGCGACACGTTGCCGTCGCAGCGCATGGAACCCTTCTCCATGGAGCAGTCGGAAATGCCCAGCGTCACAAAGATGCGACGGAGCTTCTCCATAAACAGGCGAGCCTCCTCGGGCGTACGCAAGTCGGGCTCGGTGACGAGCTCAATCAAAGGCGTGCCGCAGCGGTTGTAGTCGACGAGCGACTCGGCCGCGGCGGTAATGCGGCCCTCGGCGCCGCCCACGTGGACCATCTTGGCGGCGTCCTCCTCCATGTGGATGCGCAGGATGCGGATGGGCACCGTGTAGGAACCGTCCTCGCGGCGCTCGGGCATCTGCAGGTTGGACGCATCGTAGCTGGCCAGGTGACCGGCGCGCTGGTTGCCCTCGCGCATGGTCGACGTCATGGACGTGGACAGGCCCTCGGCGTTGGCCGAGGCGCTCGCCAGACTCTGGGCCTCGGCCTCGCCAAACGCGCAGTCGGGGCGCTCGGCGGCACCGCGACCGGTCACGTCCAGGTCCAGGTGACCGTACATGGCAAAGGCGACCGGACCCTGCGTGGTCTGGAAGTTCTTGGCCATATCGGGATAGAAGTAATGCTTACGGTAGAACATCGAGTGGCGCTGGATCTCGCAGTTGGTGGCGAGACCGGCCTTGACGATGCTCTCGATGGCGCGCTTGTTGGGCACCGGCAGGGCGCCGGGCAGGCCCAGACACACCGGGCACACGTTGGCGTTGGGCTCGTCATCGTGGCTGAGCTTGCAGTTGCAGAACATCTTGGTATCGAGTGCGGTGAGCTCGGTATGGATCTCCAGGCCGATCACGGCCTCCCAATCCTGCAGGACCTCGGAAAGCTCCTTCATTACAGCTCGCCTCCCTTCCCGGCAAAATCGGGCGCGACGGAAAGCGCGGGCGCGCCCGTGGCGGCATCGGCAAAGCCGCGCTCCAGGGCGCGGGCAAACGTGAGCAGCTGACGGTCCTTAAAGGCAGGTCCCACCAGCTGGGCAGAAACGGGCAGATGAGTATCCTCGCCCAGGCCCAGCGGCACCGAGATACCACCGTTGCCGCAGATGTTGAGCGAAATGGTGTACAGGTCGGAGAGGTACATCTGCGTAGGATCGCTGATCTCGCCAAACTTAAAAGCCGTGCGCGGCGAGGCAGGCATAAGGATGGTGTCTACCTTGGCATACGCGGCGTCGTAGTCCTGTGTGATGAGCGTGCGGGCCTTTTGCGCAGCGTAGTAGTACTTGTCGTACACGCCCGAGCTCAGCAGGTAGGCGCCGAGCATC
>NZ_JBCPDN010000002.1:11331-74998 GCF_040915425.1 Collinsella aerofaciens
ACGTAGTAGGCGGCGATGGCGGCGTCCAGGTGCGGCAGGTCGACCTCGACCAGCTCGGCGCCCTGGTTCTGCAGCTCCTGAGCGGCGCACTGAACAGCGGCCTTGACCTCGGGCGTCAGGCCCTCGGCCTCCATAAACGCGGGGATGATGCCCACGCGCTTGCCCTCGATGCTGTCGTTGAGATGCTCGGTAAAGTCGACGGCGCAATCCTGGCTGGTGCAGTCGTACGGATCGTGACCCGCGCCGGTAAGCGCGTTCATGGCCAGTGCGACATCCTCGACCGTGCGGCCAAAGGGCCCCACCTGGTCGAGCGACGAGCCAAAGGCGACCACGCCGTAACGGCTCACGGCGCCATACGTGGGCTTAAAGCCCACCACGCCGCACAGCGACGCCGGCTGGCGAATGGAGCCGCCGGTGTCCGAGCCCAGCGAGAGCGCGACCTCGCCCGCGGCGACGGCGGCAGCGGAGCCGCCCGAGGAGCCGCCGGGCACGCGCTCGGTATCCCAAGGGTTGTTGGTGCGGTGGAACGCCGAGCTCTCGGTGGAGCTGCCAAAGGCAAACTCGTCCATGTTGGCCTTGCCCATGGGCAGGCAGCCGGCATCGAGCATGCGCTGGACGCAGGTGGCGGTGTAGACGCTCTGGTAATCCTCAAGCATGCGGGAAGCGCAGGTAGTGCGCGTGCCCACGAGGTTCATGTTGTCCTTGATGGCCAGCGGCACGCCCGCGAGCGGGGGCAGCGGCTTGCCTGCTGCACGGTCGGCATCCACGCGCGCAGCGGCCTCGAGCGCAAGCTCGGGCGCCACCTGCAGGAATGCCTGGACCCCGCCCTCGCGTGCCTCGATGGCGGCAAGAGAGGCCTGGGCCACCTCGGTAGCGGTAAAGTCGCCGGCGGCAACACCCGCGGCGATCTGGGCGGCGGTAAGGGAATCGAAGCTTAGCGCCATTACTCGCTCTCCCCCTCTCCCAAAATGGACGGCACGCGGAAGTAGCGGTCGCGCGCGCTGCCGGCGTTTTCGAGCGCGACGTCGAGCGGCAGGTCGCGCTCGGGCTCGCGCAGGTCATCGCCCATCACGTTGGACAGGCTTCCGATAGGATGGAACGTGGGCTCCACGTCGGGCAAGTCATATTGCAAGACGGGCTCGAGCATCTGGACGGCATCGTTCATGTAGGACGTCATCTGGGCGAGCTCGTCATCGGTCAGTGCGATCTTTGCGTACTCGGCGATGCCGCGCACGTCTTTCTCGCTGAGTGCCATAGGCGCTCCCTTCCGCATAACAGATAAACCGCTCTAGTATACAAGGCAACGCCGCTTGGAGCAGGTGCTTTACCCAAATGCAGCGAAAACGTAACGAGGACGGCGGTTGGCAGGCGGCGGGCTGGCGGTTCTGCAGCAAAACCGCGCCGTCCGTAGCGAAAACCGTCCCGACCGCAACGAAGACCGTCGCGTCCACAACGAAGACCATCACAACATTCGACGCTTTTCGCCAAAATCGCGATTTTCATCGAATGTTGTGATGGTTTGGAAGTCCCGACCACCACAAAGGTACCTGTCCCCTTTGTGGTGGTTCTGGAGAATGTCTTATGCCGAGGCTTTGGCCTTGCGGCGCTTGCGGACCGCGTGGACCACGATGTCCAGCAGCAACAGCACAATGGCCACGACCACGATGAGCACGGCGAACTCGCGCTTGCCCCAGTGGCGGCCGGCCAGCGACTTTTGCTTGTCGACGTCCTTCTTGTTGTACTTGGTGCGCACGCAATGCACCAGCAGGCGATGGTCGTTCACGCCGTAGGGCGTGCAGGTGACAAGCGTCACCTTGTCGGCGCCGGGCTCGATGGTCAGCGACTCCATCTCCTCGGGCAGCACGACCTCGGAGTCCACCATCTTGTAGGCGAGCGTCTTGTTCATGGTGTGCAGCAGCACCAGGTCGCCGGGCTCCAGCGAGTGAATGTCGTCGAACATGCTCAGGTTGCGCATACCCGAGTGCGCGGTGAGCACGCAATGCGTCGAGGTGCCGCCCACCGGCAGGCTCGTGCCCTCCAGGTGGCCGACGCCCGCCATAAGGACTTCTTCGCTCGTGCCGTGGTAGATGGGCATGCTCACGTCGATGGAGGGGATCTCGACCCAGCTCATCATGGGGTCGCGGTCAAAGATGAGCTGCTGAGCGTAGGGCTCAATCTGGTCGGCGGGGAGCTCGGTGGCCTCGCCCGCCAGCTGCTCATTAAAGGAGCGCGCCTGGAGCAGGATGCGCTCGCGCTCCTCGGCAGACAGCGCGTCCACGGTGCTGGACACCGTGCTGATCTGGTTGAACACGCCCGAGGCCTCGAGCCGGTCCAAGATCCACGGCCAGGTCATAAGGCCCACGCCAATAAGGATGATGACGATGGTGATGAGCCGATCGGCCCAGCGCGGCAGTCGCTTGCGACGACGCTTGGGCTTTGGTTGAGGTTTGGGCTGAAGGCTTGAGCCGCCGTTGTCCGCGGCGTTATTGCTCTTCATATGTTTGGCGCCCTGCACCATCGCCGGTCACTCCTCTACAACTCAAGTTGTCTAAACAAATAATAGCCGATTAGCGAGCTTCCGCGCCAGACAACGCAGCCTGGCAGCATTGCGCAGCGCGAGTATGGGCCCGCATTTGAGTTTTCAGAATGTCCCGGATCGGCGGGGCGATTCGGGATACAATGTTAATAGGAAACGACGCATCCCGCGTAAGTACTTTGGAGCGCGGGCGACCAGTTTCCGGTGTTGTTAAATGCCCGGGCCTCTAACCCCGGGCATTCTTATTTGCGCTTGTTGCGGCGCAAATGCCTTCTACCGTCCGCACCGCGCGTGCGCCTACGGACCTTAAACCGAACCTCATACGAGTCAAGAAACGCGATGACGAACGAGCCCACCGCCGCGAGGGCGGCGAGCGCGTTAAGGAATTTCAGCATTTGGGGACCTCCGATCGAGTCGTCGGCCGCCCGCGCACGGGATGCGTCGCAAAGCCATTTTACTGCGGTTACACGCACCACGCCTGGTAAACGCAATAATTGCAAACATTTGTTCGATATTCATACGCTTGATCTCTCGGGCAATGAAACCTGACTGCGTTATCCAAAAAAACGGGGCAGACTCCAGTGCGGAGTCTGCCCCGAAAAGAGAATGGCAAAGCAAGAACGTGGATGGACGAGAAAAGTGTCCGCAAGTCTCATGGCCATCACATCCCACCTGCCAAAGGGATGGGTGAGCGAGCGTTACTCCTGCTCGGACTCCTCAGCCTGCTTACGGCTGCGGATGAGGTGCGCCACGCCGATGCACAGCACCGCGCCACCAGCGATCCAAGTGAAGGTCACGCCGTTAAGGCCGGTGAGGGGAAGGCCAGAGCCCTTCTTGTTCTTAATCGTGAGGGGCATGGTTGCGCCATTTGCATCCCCAATGACGGCCATCTCCTTATTGTTGGAGCTGACCGTAAGCGTATCCAACTCACCATTTTTCTTGTATGTCGGAGTTACCGTGATTTCAAATGAGGCGATGGTGTTGTAGCCAGTGGGTGTAGTGGTCTCAGTAATCTGGTACTTACCGGTGTCAAGGCCGGGAATATAGACCTTGCCGTCACTGAGTCTCGTCATGAACTCATATGCATGGCCCTCGTCGACAATCTCGCCGTTTTCACCAAGCCACTTGTTATCCAAAGTGTCCTCGTCACCTTCGAGAACCTTAACCTTAAAGCCCGCCTGGAGACCTTCTCCCTTGATTACTTCCCCGGAGCCCTTATCGGTCTTGGTAACATCGAGACGGAAGACGTGGTCCGTCACGCTCTTGATCTCGGATTTGCCGGTGCCTTCGGCCATGGGGTTATTGGAGTACTCGAGATAGACGTTGTTTGTATTACCGACAGTATCATAGTTAGCCTTGCTATTGAGTTTGGCCTTGTAAAAGACAACGATATAAGTGTTGGAATTGATAGTAAGGGTGTCGCTTTCTTTAGCCGCGATAGCCGACTTCAATCCCTTACCATTAAAACTCACCGTCAGAGTATTATTGTCCTCAGTAGGATTATCCACTGTGTAGCTTTCCGGACTTATCTTGGTATAGCTCTGACCATTCAGCGCATAAACCTCGAGCGACTTATTATCATAAGTAAGGCCCTGCGAAAGGGTATCCGTGAACTTGTATGTATAGGAATCATAGGTGGCGTAGTTGTCCGCAATCGAGCCGGTGAGCTTATAGCTTACTTCCTGACCCATCTGGGAGTCAGCAAAATTACTCCACCCCTGTTGAGCGGTGTAGCCGTCTTGTTTATTCTCATTGGAGTCGTTAAGGATCTCCTTATTGATCGTCGGGATGCTGGTCTTCTCAGTAACGACCACGGGATTACCGCCAACGATGGCAAAGATCGGAGAGGTGCCGGTATTCGGCTTGGTCTGAACCGTAAGACCATCAGACACGAAGAGATAATAGCCATCGCCACTAGCGTCCGGACGCGTCCACGATTTGTCCGCCGTAAGTTGTCCCGCAGCGGTCTCCGCATCAACACCTTGCTTCTTGCCTGAAACCGCAGCTGCAATTTCATAAAGCACGTCACCGGGAGCAACGCGCGTACCCTCGCTGCTGGTTGCCGAGCTGGCAGAAGTACCCGGCACATTTTTAGCAAGCCACTCGGCAACAACCGGGGCAGTGGCACCGTCCGCAAGCGCCGCAGTGCCGTCTGCATCCACGATTTCCTTGTACTTGGCAGATCCTTTAATAGCAGCGACTACCTTGGGCCCGATAGTCGTGCTTGACCATTCAATATCGGAAGCAACTTTTCCTTTGCTCCCCTCATCAGCGACTTTTGCCTTGAAGATCTGGTAGGCGTTGAACGTATTGTCATTGTT
This sequence comes from Collinsella aerofaciens, assembly GCF_040915425.1. Taxonomy (GTDB): domain Bacteria; phylum Actinomycetota; class Coriobacteriia; order Coriobacteriales; family Coriobacteriaceae; genus Collinsella; species Collinsella aerofaciens_BW. The sequence goes on from NZ_JBCPDN010000002.1 coordinate 16,189, forward strand.
GGCGTCGTTGACCTTATTGATCGTGATGCTGCCCGTCGTACCCTCAGCAAACGCCATCGTGACCGGGGCCATCACGCCGCCGAAGCTCAGCGCTGCTGTGAGGCCGGCGGTTACTGCCAGGCGTGCGATGTTCTTGCTCATGCTCATCTTCTTTTCCTCTGCTTTCTGCTCGAATTCCATTTGATCTAAATCTGTCTGTCTGTGTCTTAGCATCTGCTTCGCTACGTCTCGCCCCGCTCTCTGCGGGGCTGCCAGCTACTCTTTATGGCTGCCACCTCCCCGCTTGACCAGGAGCGCGACCACGATGAGCGCGGCTCCGGCGACCGCTGCGACGGCCGCGGCGTACATTGCCATATCGCCAGTCGAGGGCATAAAGCCTCCGGTGGTAATGCTAGGGGGTGTGCCGGTGGGCGTGTTGATGAGCGACGCCTCCAGGCTACCCGTCGACCCGTCCGCGCTGTCGGCGCGCAGGGGCGACTCGGCCGTGATGGTGAGCTTGGGCTTGGCGGCGGCCACCTGATCGACGTCCAGGCCCTCGGCCTTGACCGTCACGGAGCGCGTGCCCTCAAAGGCGGTGTAGCCCTTGGGCGCCTTGAGCTCGCGGACCTCCAGCTTGCCCGAGTCCACGCCCGAGACGGTCACGCGGCCGTCCTCGCCCGTGGTGACGGTGGCCTTGCCCTCCGCATCCCACGTGCCGTCGGCCGCCAGCGTGCGACCGCGGTCGTCGGCGATGCTCAGGACCGCCCCGGCAAGCGGCTTGTCGCCGTCGCTGCCGCGCTTGGTGAGCGCGAGATCCCAGGTGTAGGCGCACGCATCGTCGCTCGGCGTGCGGGTGAAGCCGGCGTCGCCGGACTGGTCGGCAAAGGGAGAGCGCGGGTAGCGCAGGTAGACCTCGTTGGGGTTGCCCTTCGCGATGCCGTGGTTGCACGCGCTGTTGAGCGGCGCGTTGTACACGGCGACCACGCGGGCGCCCGCGGTGAAGGCGTCGGCCCCGCCGAGCGCGGCGATGAGGTCGCCGGTGCGCACGGTAAAGGTTCCGTCGGCCGCTACCTTGGTGGCGCACTGGGCCGTGATATCGGTCCAGCCCTTCGCGGGGTCGGTGCCGGCGCGACCGTCCTTGCCGGTCTGGACCGCGTCAAAGCCGCCGTCCGCGCCCGCCGCCACGTACACGCGCATGCTCGCGGCCACCTTGGAGGGGTCGAGCCCCGCGCTCATGGTGTCGACGAACTGCACCGCATAGGTGTCGTAGGCCGTGAGCCCCGCCGGGACCGTGGCAGAGAGGCGCCAGTACAGGCCGTCGGCGACCGTGGCGTCGGCGGCCTTCTGCCAGGCGGCGGTGCCGTCCTCCAGCACGTGCTTGGCGACCTTGGGGGTCGCCGCCTTGGGCTTGACGGTGACGGCGCTGCCGCCGACCAGGGCCATGATCGGCGCGGTGCCGGCCTCGTTCTGGGAGATGGCATCGTCGTCGGCGACGATGAGCCAGTAGCCACAGGGCAGCTCGGCCGTCGTGCCCGCGTTAAGGGCCACGGACACGGTGCCAGAGCTCTGGAGGGAACGAGCGAGCTGTGCGCTCAGCGCGCTCGTAAGGTGGGAATCGGTGTTGAGCCACTCGGCAGCTTCCTGCGCGGTGGTCTGGGATTTGGGCATACCGGCGCTGTGCAGCACAGGCAGCGCGGCGTCGCGCACGGCGTCGCTTGCCCAGGCAAGGTCGGTGGCGATCTTGGCGTCGCTGTCGCTGTCGACGACGTTGGCGCTAAAGATCTGGTAGGCGTCGTAGCTGCTCGCCACGGTGCCGCTCACCGTGATGGAACCGGTCGAGGTCGGCGCGGCCTGCGCGGAAGCGGGGAACACAACCGCGCAGGTGCCGATCAGGAGGGCAAGCAGCGCAAACAAGATCGGGAAGGAGCAAACTTTCTTATTCACGACGCTTACCTCCCTCCGCATTCGCCTTGCGACGAATGTGCATCCAGGCCGCAGCAGCGCAAAGCACCGCCGCGCCGGCAAGGTACGTCAGAGTGACGCCTGACATACCAGAAAGGGGCAAAGAGGTGGAGTAGGTGTTGGTAAAGGTGGGGGTGGAGGTGTTGGTGAGGTCGTGGTCTTCGCTATTAACGTCTTCCACCCACTTGCCATCGGAGTCGACGGTTCCCTTCCTGTAGGTCACCTTGCAGTTGATGGTTCCCTCGGTATTGTCCGTTGCAACAACCGTGAACTTATAGACCGACTGATCGAACTTGTAATGCGAGGAAATCGAGCTATCGTTCTTCTCACGCACGTAGTACGTGAAGGTCTTGGAAGCACCGTGTTTGGTGGTATCCCCACCCTCGAGTTTGCTCAAGTCATAGCTGATGGGATCAAAGATCAACGTTTGAGGATTCGTGCCCGTCGCAGAGGTCGTCACAGTCTTGAGACTATCTCCTTTGAACTTTGTATTATCCGCAAACTCGAGCGTAAACCCCTTCATCTCGCCGCCCTCAACGACCTTGGTCGCCATGGGCTTCCAAGAGCCGCTGGAGGTGTACGGAGTGTACTTGTTGGTGAAGGTCTTTGATCCATCGGAGCAACCAATTGAATAGTAGCCGTCTTCACCCGGCTGCACCCCACCCAGCGGGCTGCTTTGATCCTCGGAGTGCCTGGTCACGCTCACGCTTGCGATCGTGCAGTTATGAACGTAAAGCTCCACGTTATCGTTCGGATCATCCTTTTTCGGCACCTTCATGAGCAAAGTTTTGTTGTCCGTGAGCTGCACCTCGATCTCGTACACAGTGTGGTCGTACTCAATGCCAGAGACTCCACCGGTCTGTTCGACCAAGTAGTATGTAATCTTGTTAGCCTCAACAGTCTTATCAATGAACTGTTCGCCAAGGTCAAACGTGATGTTGCCGTCAGCTTCATTCTTGGCAGTTCCGACCAAGGTGCAGCCGCCATTGTTGAATTCATCTTTGTTCCAAGAGGGCATCGTCGCAGTGGCCGAATCCCTGCGATAGACAGCGAAGGAGAACTGATCTTTGGCGAGCGTTTCTTCTACTCCGGTTTGCTTATTTTTCAGCGCCTTTGACGCCTTCAGTTTAAGGCTCGGATAGACGTATGTATCCGCAGGCTGACCCAGGTACAGGTCGCCATTCGACATGATGCCACCGCCATGGTCCCAGGAATAGTTGCCCGTGATGAAAGTTGTAGCGGCATCCTGTGCTTTATTCGCTTCATCACTTCCAACTTCGACATCCGAAGTCAGACCGACGCTCCGATAAATCTTCACGCCGCCATTGGCAGGGATAGTGATAGCCTCATAGAGTTCGTCGTTATCACTGGGTTCTTTGTTATCACTGCGTTCTTTGCTTCCCCGATACTTGGCATCTTCGCCGCCGAGCATCTTGCCGATTATTGCCGCAAGCGGTTCCTTATGGCCAGCCTTTGCCACAAGGAAGAAATCGGCATGGCCGTTCTCGCGAAACACCTTCGAATTGTATGCATCTTGATCTTCAGTCTTATCAAAACCCTCAGCACCACCAGCTGAAAGATGGGGCGTACCATTATTATACTTGCCATCTGCCGGCTTATAATCGATGGCATTTTGCTCACTGCCAGCAGACGAATTGCCAAAGATTGCCGTGCCGTTAGTGTTCGTTACCAACGTCTTGCCCGTGGGGCAGACTGCTACGCCGCCGCCATAGCCACCAGCGGTATTGCTGCTAATGTACGAGTTGTATACAAATAATCTACCAGCAGTCTTTTCCTTACCCGCATCCGAGTTTCCCTGGACGAAGATACCGCCACCGCCCCAGTCAAAGCGAGACATGCAATGGTTATTCGTAATGTAGACCTTGCTGCTCGTAGCGTCGCCAATCATCGCGTCAACCATCTGGCCCACGCGAATGCCGGCACCTTCAGATTGATAGCTTACATTAGAGGCAATAATCCCTCCCGTGATATGCAGCCACGCCATTCCCGTACGAGGCTTGTCATTTCGACCCACATCGGTAACGTAAACGCCGCCACCGGCTTCCTCGGAATAATTGCCAGTAATCTGGCCACCGAAAATGCTGACATGGGCGCCGTTATTGGCAGCAAGCCCGCCGCCGCCATGGCAACCCCAGCCATCATTACCGCAGAACTTAGCCATTCTATTATTCGTGATATAGCCGCCCGAAACGGTTACGCTGCCGCCTACGGCCATAATGCCGCCACCATAGCCAGGCTGGTCGCTTTCCCCATTGAACGTCGCATTACCCGAAATAACCGCGTCCTTCGAAATGGAAACGTTCGAGCCATTCGAGTACACGCCGGCACCTTTGGGAGCGTAGTTTGCAGCGATAACACCGCCGATCAGACTGAGGGTCGATACATTGCCGTTTGTATTAACCATAATGCCCGCACCGGTACCCGAAGTTCCCGTAGAGGCACCGCATACGTAGCCACCGCTCATATTGACGGTAGAACCGTTCTCGGCATAGATGAGGCTGCCGACATTGCAGTCCTCTTTCTGCGTAAGCGTACCGCCCTGAAGGTTAAACGTGCCGCCCTGGTAAACGTTAATGAGCTTCATCGTGGAGTTCTTGGTGACTCCAACGATTGCGCCCTGAATAGTCGCTTTGTGCTCATAGATCTTCTCAGTGGTGCCTACACCACTTGCAGTCGATTCGGTTACGTAATAGATAAGACCAGTCGGAATGCCATTCTTGTCATAAGTCATCTTTGCCGTCTTGCCATAATTTTCAGGTGTCAGATGCTCGTCCTTATCTTGCAGCTGCTGGCCGTCGTCAACATCCTCCTGAATGTGCCCAGAGTCCACGTCGTCCACGACCGTAAGCGTCGCGCCCTTAGCAATATCAAACAGAGGCTTGCCATTACTATCATCGTGCTTAATCTTGTGACCATTTAAGTTCAAGGTGATATTGATGAGATTGTCGCTGGACTGTTCGAGCCTAATCTCATCGTCATAGTCGATATCGGCCATAAGCTTAAAAGTAGCAGCGCCGGCTCCATCACGCAGTTTATTGTTAAGGAGCTTTGAGCTCAGCTCTGCGCCGTTGCGAATTTCATAATCTGATTCATTCTCCGCAGCAGGCGCGATTGCGTCTTCACCATTAGTGTCGTCTTCGGCAGGCTGCTCAGCACTTTTTGCTTCCGTGTCATCGGGCGACAGGCCCGTCGCGACAGCGCCACCAGAGGTCTCGTCGCCCTCGGTCTCGTCACTATTCTGGTTTTCGGTATCCCCGTTGTTGGTGTTGTCTACATCAGTAGACTCACTTGAGGAACCCCCCCCCATCACAGTTTCCTCGGTAGAAACTGTCTGGGCATCGTTGGCAATGGCCTGCGAGATTGGAGGCATGACGAGCGACAGTACCAGGCTCAACACGGATGCTCCGCACAAAACGCCTGCCAGTACACGACGCGTCGCTTTTTTACTCTGCTTAGTTTTTTCTGAATTCGCTTTCATCGATGTCTCCTCCCCAAGAGACCGCGATCTTGCTCTTTCACTATCAAACGTATCTGCGCAATCTGTAATTGCGCACGGTTATAGTACATATTGTAACGATTGTTTGAACATCTAAGCAAAAATACCGATAGTTTTGTAGCGAATTCTCAATTCTCTTGACATTTGCTCGGATTTACCTTCGTTTATTCGCTATGAAATATCTATTTCTACTGGTAATTAAGCTAGTTATCATTTTTTAATAGCATTTTATTTATTTGCACAACATTTTGCTCAAGAGCATGCATCCTGTGAACGGTCGAAAATCGACCGTTCACGGTAGGTCATTAACCGGGATGAATAGACTACCAAATTGATGGGAATATCTTTAACCCATCGGTAGTTAGAAGCGTGATGTTCAGACAACAATATTTGAATTTTCGCGCAGATTTTAGGCATCAATTCGCCCAAATCGCCTGAGGCCACCGCAAAGGCGCCTGTCCCCTTTGTGGCGGTTCTCCCCCTGCACTACAGCAGATGCTCCTCGATAAAGATCGCGATGCCGTCTTTGTCGTTGCTCGCGGTTACAAAGTCGGCGGCGGCACGGGTGGCGTCGCTGCCGTTTGTCATGGCCACGCCCACGCCGGCGTCGGCCACCATGCAGGTGTCGTTGTCCGCATCACCAAACACGCAGATGTCCTGGAGCTCCATGTCGTTGAGCTCCGCCACGCGCACAAGGCCGCGCGTCTTGGACACGCGCGGATCCATGAACTCGTAGAGCCGCTGCGTGGTTTGCAGAGCCGCCGCCTTGACGGTGTCGTCGGCAAACGTCGATGCTCGCTCAATCACCCGCGGCATTACCTCTGGCGCCATGGTAAACATCACCTTGGGCTGCGGCTCGCGCAAAAACTCGGCAAAATCGACCACCTGGTAGGGCACGCCGTCGACGCGCGACAGGTGCTCGACGCACGCGTTGCTCTCGGGCACGTAGAACACGCCGTCTCGGGGGCAGACGGGCGTTGCCGGAAGGTCCGCCATGTGCTTGCAGATGCGCGCGATGGTCTCGCCCGGCAGCGGATAGCTCAGCTCGTTGATGTCGTGCGCACGGTCGATGACCTCGGCACCACCGCAGCCCACCATCACGTCCACCAGGCCTTCGATGCCCCAGAGCTCGTACATGGCCTCGGTCGCGTGGGCGTCGCGCCCGGTGCACAGGCCAAAGAGCACGCCGCGCTCGCGCAGGGCGCGGATCGCCGCCACGGTGCGCGGGGACACCGTGTGCTGGCTCGTGAGCAGCGTGCCATCGATATCGCAGAACACGGCTTTGATATGGCTGAAGGTGGTGTCCATGGGGGCCTTTCTGGGTTGTGCGGCGATGTGGGGTGTATTCGTGAACGGCGTACATGGTATACCAAGGCGCAGGCGCGGCCCGTCAAAGCAAAAACCACCACAAAGGTGCCTGGCCCCTTTGTGGTGGCCGGACCCGAAGGGTGTCCCGGCCCGGAGCGCAAACCATCACAACATTCGACGTTTTTCGGCAAAATCGCGATTTTCAACGAATGTTGTGATGGTTTTTACTGCCTTGCGGCACGATCAAAATGCCGGCGTCCAAACAGCAGCAACGCCGCGGGAACTGCCGTCACGACCATGCCCGCCCCTACGAGCGCCTGTTGCACGCCAAACGTCGCCGCCAGCCAGGGGGCAATCGCCAGCGGGGCTACGCCGGCGAACATGTTGCCAAAGCCCATGACCGAGTTGACGTGGCCGAGCTGCTCGAGCGGAGCCGTCGTTTGCACGATCGTGTTGTGGAGCGGGTTGACGACGCCCCAAGCTATGCCCAGTACAATCTGGCCGACAAGGGCTACGCCCACGTACGGCGTTCCCACATAGAGCAAACTTCCCAGACCCACGGACATGAGTGCCACGAGCAGCGTTTTGAGGCTGACGAAGCGCGGCGGCAAACGGAGCGCGACCACGGCACCCAGCACCGCGCCCACACCGCTGGCCGACGAGAGCCAGCCCATCCATTCGACACCGACGTGCAGGACATCGCGGTAGAAGAACGACTCCAGCGGGTCAAAGGCGCCATAGCCGAAGTTCGAAAGAAAGATGATGCAGAACAGTAGGGCGAGAACGCTATTGGTAAAGACCGTCTTGATGCTTGTCGCGAAGGTGGCACGGGAGGACGTGTTGGGGTCGGGGCTTTGGCTGGCCTTATCCGATGTGATGTCGCCGGTCGCGGGTTTGCCTTCGTGTGTGGCGGCCTGACCCGCACTTTGCCTAAAGCCCCAACCGGCGACGAGCGCCAGTACGGTAAAGATCATCATGAGCACGAACACCGCGCGTGACGATGCAGCCGCCGCGACAAAGCCGCCCAGTGTGGGGCCAACGATGATACTCACGTTTGAAAACATGGCAATGGCGGAGTTGATGTCTTTGAGCTCGACAGGATCGTCGGTGAGGTAGGCCGGATAGGATGTGGCGATGGGCTGGGCGAACCCCATCACAAAGCCCAGGAGCACCGCGCCGGCAAGGACTGTTTCGGTCGCGCTGCCAAAGGCGAGAATTGCCGCGCCGGTTGCCAACGTGCCGACGATACTCGCCCGGAAATGACGGCGCGGACCCCAGGCGTCGAGCGCCGCGCCACCCGCAAAGGATCCCAAGATCACGAATGCGTTCATAAACAGGACGGCCAGCGATGTCGCGACGACCGAAGCGTCGTCCGCATAGGTGAGTGTTCCGATAACGCCGATAAAGTAGCTGGTCTGAAAACCGGTGTAAATGAGAAAGCGCATGGCCACCAGGCGCTTGGCCTGCGCGGACAGCTAAGGTTGAGGTTTTGAGAGAAGAGATGCGAGCATGGAGACTCCTCGTTTCATACGAATACGGGCGGTGGGCATTCGCCACCGTCTATCGAATCAATCAATCCGCATGAAACATTAAGGACCCATCAAGCCCCTTTTCTCCGTTTTTCGCCCGTCATGAACTACTTGGTAGATTGTAAGGCATGTCCCACACATCTACTTAAACAAAAACCACCACAAAGGTGCCTGGCCCCTTTGTGGTGGAAGTGACGTTTGCCCAGATAAAACCTACCAAAATAAACCTGTCCCTTTTTGGCATGTTATGGCAACGCAGCGAGCCGGTTCCAAGTGCCCCAGGTCGCCCCGAAAGAGGAGCGACGCGTACTTTGGTACGCGAGCGACGGCTTGAGGGGCGAGATGGGGTGCTTGGGGCCGGCGCAGCGTCAAGCCTGAAGGTGATCTTGGATGAGGTCGCAGATGGCTCGGGCGTCGTTGATGTTGATGGCTCGGGTCGCGAAGCCGGCGTCGAAGGCCTGACGCGCCAGGGCCTCGTTGCAGGCAAGGGCCAGCGTGTGACCGTCGACCAGGTCGAGCGAGCTCTTGCCGCGCAGACGGTCGACACCGGAGCGCGCGACGACGATGTTGTCGAAGCCCTCGGTCTTGTAGCCCTCGATGATCACCACGTCGACATCGTTGTAGCGCGACAGCAGCTCGCGCGCGGGCATCTCGTCCTCCTCGCGCGTGTCGGCGTACTCCGCCCAGCGCGTGGCGCAGATGAGTCCCACGTGCTTGGATCCGGCCTGGTGATGGCGCCAGGTGTCCTTAGCGGGCACATCGATATCAAAGCCGTGATGCCCATGATGCTTGAGCGAACCCACGCGCAGGCCGCGGCGGGTGAGCTCGGCAATGACCTTCTCGACGAGCGTTGTCTTGCCCGAGTTCTGGTAGCCGATAAACGCGATCGCGGGGACGGCCGGTGTCGGAGCTGCGGACGCGACGGCGACGGGTGCGCTCGCGGGTGCGTTGCCCGCGGCTCCCACGGCCTCAACAGCAGCGGCCTGGCGTTCGGCACGATCCCACACACCCGAGCGACCACCTTCCTTGTGCAGCAGACGAACGTCGACGATCTCCATGCCGCGATCGACCGCCTTGCACATGTCGTAAATCGTTAGGCACGCGGCACTCGCGCCGGTCAGGGCCTCCATCTCGATACCCGTCTTGCCCGTCACGCCGGCCGTAACCAGTACGTGAAAGCCAACCTGTCCGTCCGCGCGCGCCGGTGCCCAGCCCTCGGGCACGTCCTCGGCCGGCGTCCCCGCCGGAGCGATGGGCGCAATGTCGCACTTGCTCTTGGTAATGAGCAACGGATGGCACATGGGGATGATGTCGCTCGTGCGCTTGATGGCCATAATGCCCGCCACGCGCGCGCAGGCAAGCACGTCGCCCTTTTTGGCGCGGTCCTGCAGCACCATGGCCTGCGTCTCGGGATGCATGAGGATGGTGCCCTCTGCGATGGCAATGCGATGGGTCTCGGCCTTGTCGGACACGTCAACCATGCGCACCTCGCCCTTGGCGTCCACGTGCGTCAACTCGTCGCGACGGGCGTCACGGGCGGGCTCGGTGGCAGCGCTGGCAGTCGGCTGTGCGGACGCGTCGGCGTTGCCAGCATTCGCCGCAGCCGTGGCTTTGTGGGCAGACATCGCGGCCCTGCGAGCGGCCTTGGTGGCATCGGCGTACCTGCTCTTGGCCATATGATCATCCTCCGATTTGGGACATAAATCGTTGCGTGCCCTCAATTATCGCGTGTTCCTGCGGTTTGTGGGCCACGGCATCGCGCCAAATCGAAAGTACCTGCATATCATCACCACGGCGCAAGGCGTCGCGCACCGAATACTCGACATCGCTGAACAGGCACGGACGCACGTCGCCATCGGCCGTCAGGCGCAGACGGTTGCAATTCGCGCAAAAATGGTTGGACATGGCGCTAATGAAGCCGACCGTTCCCGCCGCGCCCGGAAAGTGCCAATAGCGCGCAGGGCCCGCGCCGGCAGGAGCGTCGTTGATGTCGAGCGGTTCAAGCTCGCCCAGCCCCGCCGCGGCGGCCCCGGCATTGATGCGCGCCCGCAGCTCGTCGCTCGGCACGGTATCGCTCGCGTCCCACAGCTCGGGATTGAGCGCGGGCGCATGCGGATCCACAGCGCAATGCGAGCTGGTGCGCTCGTCGCCGATGGGCATGTATTCGATAAAGCGCAGGTGGATGGGGCGGTCGACGGTCAGCCGCGCAAGGGCTGCCACATCCTGGTTGAGCCGACGCACCACAACGCAGTTGACCTTAACGGGCTCAAAGCCCCAAGCCAGCGCCGCGTCGATGCCTGCCATGGTCCGCTCGAGTCGACCCAGGCGCGTGATCTTTCCAAAGAGCGTAGGGTCAAGCGTATCGAGCGAGATGTTGACGCGGTTAAGCCCGGCATCTTTGAGCTGCGGCGCCAACTTGGGAAGCAGGGCGCCGTTGGTGGTGAGCGAGATGTCCTCGATCTGCGGAATCGCGCGGATGTCACGAATGAGCGGGATGATACGGCGGCTGACCAGCGGCTCGCCACCCGTCAGGCGCACGCGGCGAATGCCCTCCCCCGCTACCAAGCGCACAAAGCGGGCGATTTCCTCGGCGCTGAGCAGCTCGTCGTGCGCGCGGGGCGCCACGCCATCGGCCGGCATGCAGTAAATGCAGCGGAAATTGCACTTGTCGGTAACGGCAATGCGCAGGTAGTTGATATCGCGGCCAAAGCCGTCATGTTGCACGTGCCCGTCCACGCAGCCCTCCCCTCACGCGGCGTTTTATTCTTCGGAAAACATAATACCCCACGAGAGAATCATGCCGACACCCGTACGACAGGACAGGTCGCTTCGAGCAAGACCGGCTTCCCAAGCCCATCCTCAACACGCAAACCATCACAACATTCGATGCTTTTCCCGATTTTGGCGAAAAACGTCGAATGTTGTGATGGTTTGCCCGCCCACGGCACCCCGTAGAAGGACCGGAACGCCTCTAAAGGCCGCCGTCCCAGTGCCGAATCACGAATTCTCGCAAGTCGTTCTGACGTTTCTGGAACACCTCGCTTCGGTCGCACTTAAGACCCATAGCGAGCGCGATGGCGTTCATCGCCCGGTGCAATTGCAGCTGGTGGGCAAACTGAGTCCCGGTGAGGACGATCATCCTAAAGCCCAGCGCGCTCAGCACGGTCATACGCTCCGCATCCGACGCGCTGCGCTGTTTATCAAGATGGTCCGAGCCGTTGTATTCAACCCCCGTACCGCTCGCAGGCGCATATACGTCGATCTCGAAATACCCGGCCTTTGCGAGATACTTGAACTCGTTGGGAACATCGACCCGATGGTTGAGCTCGATCTTGGCGTATCCCAGCCCGCCCTGGGAACGTTTTGCTACGACCATGATTGCGGTGGCCGTCTCCATGGGCGACCGCGCGCCATCGTGCACGTGCCTGAGCACGGCGGCCGCGCGTATGGCCCCCTGACGAGATCGGTTCTCATTGCAATAAGCAATCAAGTCGGCAACGGTATACCTCTGCCCCATCTCGATATAATCGCCTGTCGACAGATGATTCAAATGGTATCGTGCGCAGATTTCGTAGCCATATTCCAGCTGCTCGGGCTCGCTCATCCACGAACCCGCTTGGACAAAGCACATGGCCTCATCAACCACTAGAAGGCCCTCTGCCACCTCGATAAGATGGCCTGGAGGTATCGGCGCTCCAAACACGTGGCACCTAAATCCAGCCGGCGTCGAGCGCTCAAAATCGAAGTTGACGAGCGTATCGATATGATCGAGCTCTTCTCGTGGAATACCGAGCGAAACCAGATAGTCGGTAACGATCCCAACTGCCATTGAAGCCCTCAGCCCCTTGGCATCGAGTCCCAGTTTGGGCAGGCTCGCGGTCGGCTCCGCCTCGTTAGCAAGCGAGTCCTCATCGTATAGGCTGCTTGCTCGCGAGAGCGGCTCGGACGGGCGCGCCACGTTGTGGTACAGCCAGGCAGTCTTATGGGACAGGACGATCGGCAGGTCCATGAGCCCTCCAATGGAGTCGGATAACCAACCTTATTCCCCTGCTCACGGGTTCGCACACCTTCGTGCGCAAGAAAGCGATTCCACCCGGTCGAGTGGCAGAAAAACCATCACAACATTCGATGCTTTTCCCGTTTTTGGCAAAAAACATCGAATGTTGTGATGGTCTGAGGTGAGGTGAGGGGCACGGAGGGATCAAAGCATCGTGCTCGAACGGGTTAATCCAGCTCTTTTAAGCCATGCGCCAGCTGCCAGTACTCGCCGTGCTGGGCGAGCAGCTCTTCGTGCGTGCCGCGCTCGATGATGCGGCCGTGTTCGAGGACCATGATGGCGTCGGCGTCGCGGACAGTGGACAGGCGGTGCGCGATCATAAACGTGGTGCGTCCGCGCATGATGCGGTCCATACCGCGTTCGATGAGCTTTTCGGTACGCGTGTCGATGCTCGAAGTGGCTTCGTCCAGGATGAGCACCGGCGGGTCGGCGACGGCCACGCGCGCGATGGCGAGCAGCTGGCGCTGGCCCTGCGACAGGTTGGCGCCATCGGCCGTGACCGGTGTGTCGTAGCCCCGCGGCAGGCGGCGGATAAACGAATCCGCGCAGGCGGCCTCGGCAGCGGCGCGCACCTCCTCGTCGGTCGCGTCGAGCTTGCCAAAGCGGATGTTCTGCGCAATGGTGCCGCTAAACAGGTGCGTGTCCTGCAGCACAATGCCGAGCGACCCGCGCAGGCTGGTCTTGGCAATGTGCTTGACGTCGATGCCGTCGTACGTGATCTCGCCGTCATCGACCTCGTAGAAGCGGTTGATGAGGTTGGTAATAGTCGTCTTGCCGGCGCCCGTGGAGCCCACAAACGCAATCTTTTGCCCCGGCTTGGCAAACAGGTTGAGGTCCGTGAGCACGCGGGCGCCCGGCACGTAGGAAAAGTCCACGGCATGGAAGCGCACGTCACCGGCAAGCGGGACCAAGCCGCACGTGAGCTCGATGCCGTCGGCGGCCACCGCGCGGCCCGACTCATCAACGGCTGCCACGTCATGCAGGTGCCCGTAGACGCCCACGCCCTGGCCCTCGGGAATTTTCCACGCCCATGCGGCATCGCCCGTCTGCACCAGCTCCACGCAGCCCTCGTCCACCTCGGGCTCAAGGTCCATAGCCGCAAACAGGCGCTCGGCACCGGCCAACGCGTTGAGCAAGAAGTTGCCGAGCTGCGTAAACTGGTTGATGGGCATGGCGGCCTGGCGCACAAAGACCAGGTAGCTCGCGAGCGCACCTACGTCGGCGAGCCCCTTGATGCAGAGCATGCCGCCCGCCACGGCGACGATGGCATAGTTGACGTAGCCAATCACGACAGTCATGGGCACCATGGAGTTGGCATAGCTCACGGCGGCGGTGCCGGTGCGGCGAAGCTCGTCGTTGCGGCAGGCAAAGCCGGCGACATTCGCCGCCTCACGGTTAAAGACCTTGATGACCTTTTGACCCGAGACCATCTCTTCGATATATCCGTCCAGGTCGCCAAGCGATGCCTGCTGGGCAGCAAAGAAACGCTTAGAGCGCGCGCCCGAGTAGCGCGCATACAGCACAATGGCCGCATCGCACACGAGTGTGATAATCGTGAGCTGCCAGTTAAGGATGATGAGCATGGCCGTGGTGCCCACAACCTGAATGGCGGCCTGAATCACGTTAGCAAAGCTGTTGTTGAGCGCCTCGGAGACGGTGTCGACGTCGTTGGTGAAAAAACTCATGATGTCGCCCGAGCGCGTGCTGTCAAAATAACTGAGCGGCAGCGTCTGGATGTGCGCGAACAGGTCGCGGCGAATATCGGACACCACGCGTTGGGCCGCACGCACCATGATCTGTGAGTAGCCCAGGGCCGAAAGCACGCCCGCAGCGTAGATGATCGCCGTCAGGATGACCTGCCTGGCAAGCAGTTCCTCCCCGCCCGTGGCCAAACCGTTAACGATGGGACGCACCATGTAGGTGCCGGCGAGGCTCGCGATGGCGGCGACGGAGGCGAGCACGCCCACCGCGAGCAACGAGAACTTGGCATGCCCCATGTAGGAGAGCAAGCGACGCACAGTGCGCTTGAGGTCGGCCGGGCGTGCTTGGGCTGCGGTCTTAGGCATGGCGCTCACCCCCTTCCAAGGGTGATCCGCATACGACGGAGGAAAACGGATCATTCGCGCAACCATCGTCGCTGCCGTCGCCGGCGTCCGCGTTCCTCGCAAACTCCATCTGCGAGGCATAAATCTCCTGGTATATGTTGTCGCCCGCTAGCAGTTCCTCGTGCGTGCCCACGCCGTGGACACGACCGTCGTCCAATACCACAATGCGATCGGCATCCATGACACTCGCGATGCGCTGGGCGATGATGAGCACGGTCGCATCGGGAATCCGAGCGATGTGCTCGCGAATCTTTGCGTCGGTCGCCATATCGACCGCGCTGGTGGAGTCATCAAAAATGAGCACGCGCGGATGCTTGAGCAGCGTGCGCGCGATGCACAGGCGTTGCTTCTGGCCACCCGAGACACCGGCGCCGCCTTGGCCCAACTCGCCGTCCAGCCCGCCGATGCGATCAAGGAACTCGTCCACGCACGCCGCGCGGCAAGCCGCGAGGAGCTCATCGTCCGACGCCTGCGGATTGCCCCACTGCAGATTCTCGCGCACGGTGCCCGTAAACAGCACGTTCTTTTGCAGCACAATGCCCACGGCGTCGCGTAGGGTCGCGAGGTCGTAGTCACGCACGTCACGTCCGCCCACAAGCACGGCGCCCTCGGTAGCGTCGTACAGGCGCGCAATCAGCTGCACAAGTGAGCTCTTGCCCGAGCCCGTGCCGCCGAGGATGCCCACCGTCGAGCCGCTCTCGATGCGAAGGTCGATATGCTCGAGCACATCCTCGGCTGCATCCGTGCGGTATTTAAAGGAAACGTCGCGAAACTCGATACTGCCGTCCGCTGGCGCCGCAATCGCGAGGTCTCCCGCGGGGTTGGCGATAAAGGGCTCCTCATCGAGCACCTCGGCGATACGGCCCACACTCGTAAGAGCGCGCGTGAGCAGCAAAAACACGTTGGAAATCATCATGAGCGAATTCATGATCAGCAGCACGTAGCTCATAAAGCCCGTGAGCGAGCCCACGCCCAGCTTGCCGGCGAGAATCATGCGGCCGCCAATCCACAGGATGGAGAGCGCAGCCACGTACATCGACAGCTGAAACACCGGCAGGTTGAGCACCGCGCTGCCAAAGGTCTTTGTCGCAGTGCGCGCGAGCTCGGTATTGACGGTGTCGAACTTGGCCTCCTCGTGCTCGGTACGAACGTAGGCCTTGACGGCACGCACGGCGGTGAGGTCTTCCTGTACCACGCCGTTGAGGTGGTCCATCGAGGTCTGGAGTTGGCGGTAGAGCGGGCTCACGCGATAGGTGATGACGCCCAGCACGATTGCCAGCACGGGCAAGATGATCGCAAAGACGGTGGCGAGCGGGCGCGACAGCATCAGCGCGTAGATAAGGCCGACGATAAGCGTCACCGGGCCGCGCACCATAGGGCGAAAGCCGTTGCCCACAGCATTTTGGATAACGGTGATGTCCGTGGTCATGCGGGTGACGAGCGAGCTGGCGTCGTAGTTGTCCAGGTTGCCAAAGGCGAGCGTTTGAATCTTTTTGTACTCGGCCTCGCGCAGGTTAGCGCCTAGGCCCGAGGCAACGCGGGCGGACGTGCGGGCATAACCCAAGCCCAGTACCAGCGAAAGCGCAGCGCACACCAACATGTACGCACCCTGTAGCAGCATGTAGTTGATATCACCCGCAGGCACGCCCACATCGATGATGTTGGCCATGATGACCGGGATAAACAGCTCGAGCACCGTCTCGACCGACACAAAGAACACGCCGAGGATGGCATCGCGACGGTATGCCCCTAGATAGGAAAACAGTATTTTGAGATTGCGCACGCAGGTTCAACCCCCATCAAACGTTGTTCGCAAACGCACGTATTATTGCGCGCCGAATAATGGTGTCAAGTATTCCGAAATCGTTTTCTGCAAGGTTAGCGCCGGCGGCGAGTTCTCGTGATGTGTGTCCATATTCACTCGGAATAATGGTGCGCGAGACTTTTTCGCTCCGGCGTCATCACAAACCTTGACTCTACAATCGTTGTAGGGTTTTCACTACACTGGTAGCTAAACGAACCCAGCCAGAAAGCCCCGCTCATGGAACACGACCTCACACGTGGCAATGTCCTCAAGACCATCGCGGTCTTTGCCCTGCCCTATATGCTCTCGTACTTTTTGCAGATGCTCTACGGCATGGCCGACCTGTACATGATGGGGCAGTTTAGCGGCGCTGCCGGCATCACCGCCGTGGCAAATGGCGCGCAGACGCTCTATATGATTACCGTGGCGCTCGTGGGCCTGGCCATGGGAACGACGGTCATCGTCGGCCACGCCGTGGGTTCGCGTCGCTTCGATCGCGCCGAGACCGCCATCGGCAACACCATCACGCTCTTTATGGGCGTCTCGGTGGTGCTGGCCGCTGTCCTGCTCGCACTGTGCCCGCAAATCGTGGCACTCATTGGCACGCCGGCCGAGGCGGTCGAAGGCACCGCCGCCTACCTGCGCATTTGCTTTGTCGGCATTCCGTTTATTGCCGCGTACAACATTCTTTCGGCCATCTTTCGCGGGCTGGGCGATTCGCGCTCGCCCATGTACGTGATCGGCGTGGCATGCATCATCAATATCGCGCTCGACTTTCTGTTTATCGGGCACATGGGGCTCGGCCCCGTGGGCGCGGCGCTCGGCACGGTAACCGCCCAGACGGCAAGCGTTGCCCTCGCGCTCGTGTGGCTCAAGAGCCGTCGCACGAACATCCACGTTAAGCGTAGCGACCTGCGCCCCCAACCCGAGGTGCTCGGCAGCATTCTTAAGATCGGCGTGCCCGTGGCCGTGCAGGACGGCTGTATCCAGGTGGCGTTTATGTTTATCACCGTCATCGCCAACCACCGAGGGCTCGTCGACGCCGCCGCCGTGGGCCTGGTCGAGAAGATGATCAGCTTTTTGTTCATTGTGCCGAGTTCCATGGGCGCCACCGTCAGCGCGCTCACGGCGCAAAACGCCGGCGCCGGCAAGGGCGATCGTGCGCGTCAGGTGCTCAAGGACGCCATGACCATCTCGGTAGTGTACGGCTGCCTGATCACGGTGCTGATGTGGCTGGTGGCACCGGCGTTTATTGGCTTTTTTGCCAAGAACGCTGCAGTGGTCACCGCCGGCACCGGCTATATGCGCAGTTATATTTTCGACGCGATTTTTGCCGGCATCCACATTTGCTTTAGCGGCTTTTTCGCTGCGTATGGCAAGAGCTACATCGGCTTTGCGCACAACGTGCTAGCCGTGGCGCTCATTCGCGTGCCGGGCGCGTGGCTGCTGTCGAACGCCTATTCCGATACGTTGTTTCCCATGGGCATCGCCTCGCCGTGCGGATCGATTTTGTCGGCGGTCATCTGTGTTGTCGCGTTTACCGTGCTCAACCGGCGCGGGGCTTTTGACAGGTTGGTGGCGTAGCGGGGCGACGTAGGCCTGGCGTCCCTCCCCGACCCTATTGAAAGGAGCGGTCCCATGACCGACTCGCCAACCGAACATACCGAGGGCCTGCTCCGCATTGGCGAGGTGGCGCGCTTGTTTAACCTGAGCGTGGGCACGTTGCGCCATTACGAGCAAATGGGCTTGCTGGACCCGGCACACATCGATCCGGCGAGTGGGTACCGCTACTACGGATCGCGGCAGCTCTCCACCCTCAATACCATCAGCCACCTGCGTGTTCTCGACTTGCCGTTGGCGCAAATCCGTGAGTTTGTGACCACGCGCGACGTGGACCTTATGCAGCGGCAGCTGGCTCAGCAACAGGAGCTCATCGAGCGCAAGCGCCGCGAGCTGGAGCGCGTGTCGCGCAAGATCGATAACCGGCTTGCTCTACCGCACGATGCCTTGAACACCGAGCTCGATACCATTTGCACAATCGATGCGCCCGAGCTTCGCTGCGCCGTGTTGCGCGAACGCGTCAACCCTACCGACGCCTATGCGCTGGAGTGGCAGATTCGTCAATTGCAGAAGGGCCAGCACGAGACCTTTGTCTTCCTGGGCAACTTGGGCGTTGGGATTAGCGCCGAACGCCTTGCCGCCGGCGACTTTGATGGCTACGACGAGGTCTTTCTGCTGCTGGATGGCACGGACGATTACCTGGGCGATGTCGAAGTACGTCCCGCCGCGCGGTGTCTGACGGTCAGCTTCCGCGGCACGCACGGTCAGGCGGCCCCGCGCTATGAGCGCTTACTCGATTACATGCACGAGCGCGACCTGTCCCCCGCCGGTCCCTCGCGCGAAATCGCCCCCATCGACGACATCATCAGCGACGACCCGGGGGCGTATGTGACGAGGATCGCGATACCGGTCCGCTAATCACTACCATTTATCGAGCAATTCCATCCATTTACCTTAATCCGAATTAGATTGTATTATGTAGCAAATAAAATGACAGCATATTGCCCCCCATAGGCAGGAGACATTATGCCCAGAGTTCAATCACGTCGCTCGTTTCTTCTCGGCCTAGCCTCGATCATCGGCTTATCCGCGTCACGCCCAACAAGAGTATTCGCTGCCGACTCAAACTCATCCGTCGCTTTTACATCAGACCTAGCACAAGACTACGCGCTTTCCCTGTTGCCCATCGTCGACGGATCCGCGAACTTAGAGATCGAGCGAATCGTTCCCGTATGCCAACAAATCGGCCTTATCTGTGGCTATGAAATCAGTGTCACAAGGGAAGGAAGCCCTTACGGTTATTTAGTACTTGACGCATCATATCCCGGGCTTCTGAAGGAGATAACCCTCGGCGATACCATTCTTCCGATTTCAGCTTCTCTATCAAACGCCATTTCAACTTATTCCGGCCAACAGGCCACAAACCCAACCGTACTAATTTCGTACAACGATATTGAATATGGAACTTTGGTGCCAGGAACTAGAGACTGTGTAACCAACTATAACAATATACGGTCTGTCCCGATTGCCACCGAAAAGGGTATAACACCTCAAAGCAATAACCCAACTTCATGGAATGCAGTCATTATCAATGAAGATGACTTGATGTTGCATTTCCAAATAGACGATTTAAACGGAATACCGTTCCGAGGAGTCTCGGAATCATTAGTTGAAGCCCGCACTAATAAGTATGCATGCGTCGTTTCTGCCTTGTACGCTGTATCAATGCATTACGGTCTCACCAGTTCAAACGCTAATCAATTTAATCCCGATTATTATAAAGAAATATGGAACGTCACTGGCACAACAACGTATAAGACCAATGATCAGGGCGTCGAGTACGGAAGCACGATCATCCCAGATGGAATTGTTCCGTTTAAAAGTCTTGCCGCTCAAAAGGGTAGAGCACTTAATACTCAATTTTTCGGTTATCAGCCTCAATTCGCTCAGTACAGAGCAACTATCGATCAAGGGAATATCGGCTTGTATCATATGTGGATCAACAGCCGAAACAGTGAAGGATCCGTCGAGCTATCAGGTCATACAGTCACGGTAACTGGCTATTTTACTGGGCATAATGGAAGCTCTGGCATCGAACTGCAGTGGCTCGAAGTATTCGACGGATGGAACACTTATCCCCGAGCGATTAACTATGCAACGCCCAATATGGTCAAATTGAACGGAACAGTCTTTTGGTAAACCGGATGGCACCATCAAAATGCTATGGCACCACGGCCTTTGCCCTGGTTACGATATTGGTGATTTTCGCTATGTTTGCATCCGTTTCTTCATGCACAGATAGAGCCCGCTATAGCGGAGGAGATGATTACCTTGTCTTTGGAGTCGGCAGCGTTCATTCTATTGAGGGAACGGAACTCGTAATCCAAACAGACAACAGTCCCCGCTACACCGACGCTGGAAAGCAAACCCGGATTACATTCCCCTCATCTGGCCGAATCAAAGACAAGCTTTCCCAAATCAAAGTTGGGACAAGAGTTTCCTACTCACGCTTTGAGTCGGTAGACGCATCTGGATCATACGAGGGAAACGATATCGAAATTGAACAGGCAAACACTATAAGGAGATGTTGAGGAACTGAGCCTCTGCGCAGTTCCTCAACAAATCATTATGCCTCCGGGACCCTACCCGTCGCCAAAATCTGTTCAAGTGCCGCCTCGTCCAGCACGGGCACACCCAGCTGCTCGGCCTTGGTGAGCTTGGAGCCCGCTTTGGGGCCGGCGACCAGATAGCTCGTCTTCTTTGACACGCTGCCCGAAACCTTGGCGCCGAGCACCTTGAGCGCCGCGCCCGCCTCGTCGCGCGTGCGGTTGACGAGCGTACCGGTGAGCACGAAGGTCAGACCCGCGAGCGGCTGTGCGTCGGCGAGCTCGCCCGCCACGCCAGCGTCGGCTGCGGCTTGCGCGTGCGCGGCGCCCAGGTCGACCTCGAGTGACAGACCCGCCTGGCGCAGACGTTCCAGCACGGCAAGGTTCTCGGGCACGGCCAGGAACTGCTTGACGCTCGCCGCAATCTTGGGACCGATGCCCTCGCACTCGGCGATGTCCTCTTCGCTCGCCAAGATGAGCTTGTCAATCGACAGGAATCGCTCGGCGATGACCTCGCCCACGCTCTTGCCCACATGGCGGATACCCAGGGCAAACAGCACGCGACCGAGCGGCTGGCTCTTGGACTTGTTGAGCTCGGCGATGATTTTCTCGGCCGTCTTGAGGCCCACCGGAATGGGGTCGCCCTTCTTGACGCCCTTTTTGCTGTTGGAGCTGGCATAGGTGCGCCCTGTGTCCAGGCCTGCGATGTCGTCGACCGTGAGCTGGTAGAAGTCTGCGACGTCGTGGATCAGCCCGGCGGCGATCATCTTGTCGACGATCTCGTCGCCTAGGCCGTCGACGTCCATGCAGCCGCGGCTCACCCAGTGGAGCAGGCGCTCCTTGAGCTGCGCGGGGCAGTCGATGGAGACGCAACGGTAAGCGACCTCGCCGTCCTCGTGGACCACGGGGCCGCCGCACACGGGGCAGACCTCGGGCATGTGCCAGTCGACCGAATCGGCCGGACGCTTGTCGAGCACCGGGCCCACGACCTCGGGGATCACGTCGCCTGCCTTGTGCACGATGATGGTGTCGCCCTCGCGCACGTTTTTGCGACGGATCTCGTCGATGTTGTGCAGCGTGGCGCGCGCGATGGTGGAGCCGGCAACCGTCACCGGGTCGAACTCGGCGACCGGCGTGAGCACACCGGTGCGGCCCACCTGGATGCGAATTTCGCGCAGGACGGTCCGCTTTTCCTCGGGCGGGAACTTAAAGGCAATGGCCCAGCGCGGTGCGCGGGCGGTAAAGCCCAGGTCGAGCTGCTGTTGAAAGCTGTCGACCTTTACGACCACGCCGTCGATGTCGTAATCCAGGTCGCCGCGGTGCTCGAGCGCCTGGGCACAGAACTCGTGGACCTCGGCCGGCGTGGCGCAACGAGCCACGTTGGGGTTGACGCTAAAGCCGGCGCTACGCAGCCAATCGAGGAACTCGCGCTGGCTGTGGACGTGCAACGGATCGGTATCGGCGATGGCATAGATAAAGGTGGCCAAGTCGCGACGCGCCGTGACCTTGGGATCCTTCTGGCGCAGGCTGCCGGCGGCGGCGTTGCGCGGGTTGGCGAAGGGGTCGCGCCCCTCGGCATCGGCCTCGTCGTTCAGACGAACAAAGCTGCCCTTGGGCATATAGACCTCGCCGCGTACCTCAATGGTGCGCTCGCGGTCGGCGCCCATGTGGGCGAGCGCCGGCTCGGACAGGTGCATGGGCACATCCTTGATGGTACGGACGTTGAGCGACACGTCCTCGCCCGTGGTGCCATCGCCACGTGTGGCGGCGCGCACAAAGGTGCCGTTTTGGTAGGTAAGCGCCACGCCCAGGCCGTCGATCTTAAGCTCGCAGGTATAGGTGACGCTACCAGCACCGAGCGCGTCCTCGGTGCGCTGGAGCCATGCGTCGAGTTCGTCTAGATCCATGGCATCGTCCATGGAATACATGCGCGCCATATGCGTGACCGGCGTAAACTGCTCGCTCACGTATCCGCCCACACGCTGGGTATAGCTGTCGGGCGTCACCAAATCGGGGTAGGCCGCCTCGATTTCCTGCAGTTCAACGAGCATTTTGTCGAATGCGGCATCCGTGATCTCGGGCGCATCGAGCATGTAGTAGCGATAGGCGTGGTAATCGAGCTCGTGGCGCAGCTCGGCCGCACGTGCTGCCGCCTGGGCACGGGCATCGGTCGGTGCAGCGGTATCCGCGCTCACGGGCGTTTCGGTATCGATGTCCACGCCGTCACCAAACAGGCTCGATTGCTCCATAGCGGCACTCCTTCGCTCGATTTCAAACGGATACAAGAGTACCACCGGTCGCGATGGAGCCAAATCGCCCTTTCCAACCGCACCGAATCGGCAGCCGCTAGACCGGGATGGATCGCGCGATCAAACCATGCCCTTGCCATTTCTAAATGATCCGTTTTCCTCCGTCCCCAACGGATCAATAAGAAAAGAGAGGCTGTCCCGCGTTGGCGGAACAGCCCCTCTGGCATCGGTATGTGCGATACGGCTCGTTAGTAGCCTTGGCCGTAGCCCTGGCCCTGACCCTGCTGGCCCAGCAGCTCCTCCAGATACTGGCGCAACTGCTCGTCAGTAATGCCGCCGTTGCCGGTGTCGGTCGCGCTGTCGTCCTGCTGCTGGCTCTGCAGCTCCTCGTCAGAGCCCAGCTCAACCGTGACCTTCTTCTCTTCCTTGCCGCGCATGAGCGTGATCTCGACCTTCTCGCCCACCTCGTGGCTGCGCAGAGCGATGATCAGGCCATCGGCGCTCGTAATCTCATCGTCGCCCAGCTTGGTAATGACATCGCCCTCTTGGATGCCGGCCTTGGCAGCGGGACCGTCCTCGACGACGCTTGCCACGTAGGCGCCGCTATCGGTGCTGAGCTTGTTGGTACGGGCATTGAGCGCATTGACGCTCGAAAGCGTGGCGCCCAGGTACGGATGAACCGGCGTCTTGCCGTCGATGATCTGGTCGGCAATGTTCTTGGCATAGTTGACCGGAATGGCAAAGCCCACGCCCGAGCTGGAGCCCGAATAGCTCTCGATGAGCGAGTTGATACCCACGAGCTCGCCGTTGTCGTTGACGAGCGCGCCGCCGGAGTTGCCCGGGTTGATGGCAGCATCGGTCTGGATCATGTTGGCGTAGATGGTGTTGCCGCTGGTAGAGCTCATGGCCGTGGAGCGATAGAGCGCCGACACGATGCCCGTGGAGACGGACTGCTCGTTGCCGAACGGCGAGCCGATCGCCATGACCCACTCGCCCACGTTGAGCTTGGAGGAGTCGCCGATCTCGATCGGGGTGAGCTTGGAGGCGTCAGCATCCTTGAGCTTGATGACGGCCAGGTCGCTCGAGGCATCGTTGCCCACGAACTCGGCCTCATAGGTGGTGCCGTCGTCCATGGTCACCACGTACTGGTCGTAACCATCGACCACGTGGTTGTTGGTGAGGATGTGGCCCTCGGTATCGAGTACCACGCCCGAGCCGACGCTGCCCGAGCTATCCGACTCGTCGGCAGACTGCGAAAGCGAGCCGTTCTGGCTACCGCTCGAAGTGGCGGTGATGGAAACGACGGAGGGCAGGGCCTTGGCAGAAACGGCCTCGGCAAGCGTGGTGTCCTCGGAGTCGATCGTAATCTTTTGCGTCGACGAACCCGAAGCACCCGCCGTCACGGCATTCTTTCCGCCGCCAATATTGAGCGTGCCGCTCATAATGAGCGCAATGACCAGCAGGGCTCCGCAGGCACAGCCGGCGAGTGCCGTAATAAAGATCGGCAGCTTTTTGGTCTTGGTCTTGACCACCGTGTGCTTGTTTACAACCTGCTGACCGCCCAGCGGCTGGCCGGTCTGTGTATCGTAAGCCTGCACGTAGGGAATGTTACTGCCGGCAGGCGTCGACTCCACCTGCACACGCGGCTGCTGCTGGGTCTCGCCAGCGTTGCCCGCATCCTGAGGACGCTGGGAATCGTTCTCGCTCATGGCTGCGATCCTTTCGTCTAATAACCAAAGGCCCGCCAAACATGTGGCGGGCCATCATTGTTCGCGTTGAGTTGTACCCCAAGCTGGGCAGTCCCGAGCACTAGATGCCAAGATTTCAGCTTTGCTTAAGTAATGACATACTTATAGGCCAATTCGTTCTATGCCGTCATGTCTATTCGATATAACAGTCGATAGCAAAGCTATATGTTGAATCGTTAATGAAGTCCGTAATCGTCGCGCCCATGCCTGATCCGCACGTCCACTTATCTTTCTCCGCGTCGTATGGCGTTGGCTCCCACCCCGTTTCATATGATGCTTCGCTTTCCGTGAAGTTATTCATCACGTATTTATCCTTCTGCATGAGCGCGTACCAAGCGTTTGCATACATCACAAGCGGATCGATTTGGACTATCGAGTACTTTCCGGAACGAATCTCAATTTCTGTTTTATCGTTATAATAAGCGACTGTGAGCTCAATCTTGGCAAGCAGCGGCAACGTTTCATCTGATTCCCTCTGGATTGTTATGACATCACCGGCCATAGCGTCGGCAGACACAGTTTTGCTCTCTGGCGTGAAAATAGTCTCTCTGCTTCTTGTTCGCGTTTTTTCATTGCCATTTTCATCTCTGACCACCGTGTCGACCACGAGCGTCAATCGCTTCTGAGCGTCCGGCAACTCCACGGCTTCTGCCATCCCGGCTCGCATCAAAATAGGAGCCCCCGCCATCAGACCTAAGAACTGCTTTCTATCAATCATTCTTCATTCCCCTTGTCTACTTGATTTGACTTTCTCAGCTGAATGGGGATACAGAACAGTCCCGTCAAGTTCCTTATCTTCCACAAAAACTAGAATCCATTTATCACCTGCTTTCAACCCTGAGACATATCCGGAACTTGACTTACGGCGCATATCGATTCTCTTACGGCAACCACTTGGCATAAGCGCCTCAAATTGCCCGTTATGAACATCCGATAGAACGCGCACCTCGACTGCAACAACCGTGTCGTTTTCTCCCCCATTAGTCGCCCTTAACAGAAAGAAGCTCGCCGCGGTGAGCAAAGCAAAGGAAAGCACCAATAGGAGCATTGCCCTTCGAATGAACTTGTCGCCGTTCACGAGTACAATCAACCCTTGCAATATGTGCCATCGTGAGACGTGTAAATTGATACGTCATATGGAAGAAACTGTAGCTGGTTTGTCCATCCATTCCAAACAACAAGCAGGTACTTCTTGGCATTCGAGTATGTGTTATGCATTGCCACGTAGCCCACAACTGCCATTGCGTGCCCGCTGCCATTTGACCGGAGCCTTCCAGAGAAAATACTCAGATTCCCCGAGTCGGTATTCACCCTAAAGGAATCCCATGACGGATACCAAACGAATGACGTCTCAAGCTCCTTGCCTCGTCTTGCACAAAACTCCTTTAAGGCCGGAGCGGGTTTGTCAGGAGAAGTCTTGCCTTGAGTAAAGTACAGACCAGTCGCTTGATCATATTTCTTTCCTCCTTCTTCTTCCCATGTCCCCGACAGCCTCCAAAGCTCCGAGTATAAATCGGACAATTTAAGGCGGTTCAAAGTCACATAGTGACTGCTAACTGCAAACATTGCCGAAACAGCGCAAGCATAAGTCCCCGTTTCTTTGATAACTTCTGTTTGCGTTGGCGTTATTATTCCCGAAACCGTTTTGCTCGCATCAACAACATATCCCTGTTTATACAAATCCTTGGCAGATACAAAAACGTCATCGAAATGTTCCGGCGATCCGCTGCGATTGCCTCCCGAGGACAATTAATTTGGTACTTTTTTTTCCACTTGCGTCTAAAACAATGTTTTTATCTAAGTCGGCAACGCCAACAGTTAGCTCGTCAATCTTTAACGCAACGACGTTATCCGAGGATGCGAGGAGTGCAATTTCTTCGCTTGCACTCTCGATAGGTAAAAGAGCGTTCGGAGCCAAGCAGTATTCGCTGATCCACCAAGATCGCTCTGAATCAAATACGACGTAGCCATAGTTAACGTCATCCCGCTTCGCACGAACGATATACCCGATTGATTCCCCATCGGAATTCACCATTTTTACTGGGTCACAAGCGGTCACCGGCTCATCCGATACATCATCAAAGAAAGCCTGCGCTTGCTCCACAGCTATTTGCGGTGTGACACGGACCAAGTCGTCGTCTCCAAAAACCAACCTTGGAGACATCAGGGCGGCAAGCAACACTATGAATCCGACAATCACCTTTCTCGAATAACGCATTTCTTCCTCCATCCGTGTAGTAGGGAGATACGGTAACTAAATGATATTCGCTAGATAGTGTTATACGTTTGATATTGTTTTTACTGACACACTTTTAATCGGTGAAAGGTCTTCTTTTCGCCCTAAACGAGAAAAGGGTACTGGAGAAATCTCCGGTACCCTCACATTGCCCTCTATTTACTTGCTAGTCCTTAAACAGATAGCCCACGCCGCGGACGGTGGTGATGTGTGCCGCGATCTGCGGGCCCACCTTGGAGCGGATGCGTCGGATGTGCACGTCGACGGTACGCGTACCGCCGCAGTACTCAAAGCCCCACACGCGGTGCAGCAGTACCTCGCGGCTGTAGGCACGGTTGGGATGCGTCGCCAAAAAGCTCAGCAGCGAGTACTCCATCAGCGTCAGGTCGATAGGCTCGTTATCGAGCGTCACCTGGTAGGTAGCCAGGTTGATCTCGAGGTTATCGATGTTGAGCACATCGTCGGCGGCGACGGTCTCCTCCTCGCCCATCAGGCGCTGCGCGCGAGCCTTAAGCTCGTTGGGCGTCGCCGTGGGGCATACAAAGTCGGCATGCGCGTGATTCGGCAGGCGCAGGGTGCCGAGCGCCTCGTCGTCGACGATCACCAGCATGGGGACGCCGCCGCGATCGTCAAGCCACTTGGCAATCTGATCGATGCGGTCGCTGCGGATGCCATCGGAATCGAGGATCAGCAGGTCAAAGTCGTGCGCCGCAGTCGGCGAATCGGGGGTGGCCAGGCTCACCTCGACACCCAGGGTGGTCGTCAAGCTGCGGGCAAACTCGTGGAAGCGCGTCGTGCGCGCCATGAACAGGGCACTCTTTTCGGACATATCGGCCTCCAAAGAAATGAGCTCAATCATACTGGAACAAGCCAGCGCGATTAGGAGTTCGCCAGGTAGTGCTTGATCTCCCACTCGGTGATCGTGGACTCAAACTTATGCCACTCGTCGCGCTTCTTTTTGAGGAAGAAGCTGTGGATGTGCTCGCCGAGGGCATCCTTCATAAACTGCGAGTCCTCAAACACGTCGAGCGCCTCTTTGAGCGAACGCGGCAGCGGCGTGTAGCCAGCCTCGAGCATCTGGCGGTCGGTAAGCTTGAGCGTCTCAGCCGTGGCCTCGGGCGGGAGTTCCAGCTTGCGCTCGATGCCGTCGAGACCAGCCGCCAGCGTGACGGCGTTGACCAGGTACGGATTGGCCATGGGATCGGGGCTGCGAAGCTCGATGCGCGTGGACAGCTGCTTGCCGGGCTTGTAGACCGGAATGCGGACCATACTCGCGCGGTTGCGCAGACCCCACGTGGCGTACTGCGGCACGGAGTCGCCACCCGTGGTGATGCGCTTGTACGAGTTGACCGTGGGGTTGGTGATGGCGCTGATCTCGCGCGCGTGCGCCAGAATACCGGCCATATAGTGCTTGGCGATATCGGAGAGATGGTATTTCTCGTCGTCCTCGCCCCAAAAGACGTTGTTGCCGTCGTGGTCGAATAGCGACTGGCACAGGAACATAGCGCTGCCGTCCTCGCCTGCCAGCGGCTTGGGCATAAAGGAGGCGTGGCAACCGCTCTCGTAGGCCTGCTGCTTAATGATGAGTTTGGCCGTGGTGATGGCATCGGACATGCTCAGGGCCTCGGCGTGGCGCAGGCTCATGCCGTGCTGCGAGCGGCCGGCGGCGTGGAAGGTGTACTCCACGGGCACGGACATCTTCTCGAGCGTGAGGACCGTGTTGCGGCGCAGGTCGCGAGCGGCATCGCTCACCGAAAGATCGAAGTAGCCCACGTTGTCGAGCGGCTCGGGGGTGTGCTCGTCGGGGAAGTAGTAATACTCCAGCTCGGCGCCCACGTTGAGCAGATAGCCAGCCTTCTCGGCCTTGCGGAACATGCGGCGCAGGGCATCGCGCGGATCGCCGGCGAAGGGCTTGCGGTCGGGGGTGCACACGTCGCAGAACACGCGGGCGACGCCGTTATGGCTCGGACGCCACGGCAGAATCTGGAAGGTCGAAGCATCGGGAAACGCCAGCATGTCGGCTTCCTCGGGCGTGGCAAAGCCCTCGATGGCGGAGCCGTCAAAGCCAATACCCTCCTCAAAAGCGACCTCGAGGTCCTCGGGGCTAATGGCAAAGTTCTTGAGGCGGCCGAGAATGTCGACAAACCACAGACGCACAAAGCGGATGTCGCGCTGCTCTACGGAGCGGAGTACGTAATCGATGTTCTGCTGGTTCATGTCGCTCCCCTTTCTTTCGGGCGGGTTTCGACTGGTCTATATCGCAGATACTATCGCAGAAAAATGTTTCCGCAGGGTTAAAGCGTATCAAGCGCTCAAAAAACGTGCGCGAACAGGCCAGCTCGAGCAGACGGTTAGCGCGAGGTCGAAGCGCGGTGTTCGATGTGGCCGGGGATCTCGATGCGTTTGGGCGCCAGCTTTGCGGCCTCGCCCACGGTGGTGGTAACGACGTCGATGCGCTCGGAAAGGCGCTCGACTACGCGCTCGGCAATGGTGAGGGTGTCCTGCGCGGCCGTGGTGACGCCGCCAAAGAGCACATGGTTCCAGGGGTAGTCGTCAAACGTCGCGATCTTGAGCCCCGCCGGCAGCGAGGGACCAAGCTGCGCCAGCGCCTCGGTCAGACGCAGGAAAACCAGGCCGTTGACGGCGATAAGGCCGAGCCTTTTGCCCGCGTAGTCGCGGATGGTCTTGTCCAAACGGCCAACGCCCGTGGCGCCACCGTCGGCCAGGGTGACGACCTCGCCCGCAAGGCCGCGGCGCGAAAGCTCGTCGGCAAAGGCCTCGGCGCGCTCTCGACGCACGGGGCTATCGTCGCTTGCCTCGGTGAGCAGGCACAGACGCTCGCTGCCCGCAGCTGCCAAGGCGTCTACCAAGCCGGCGACCAGCTCACGGTTGTTAGATGTCACCAGGTCAACACCGCCGTCGGCAACGTCGCGGTCGAGCAGCACGACGGGCAGACGTCCCGCTGCCGCGGCGATCGCCTCGTCATTGCCTCCGCAGGTGTTGACGACCAGGCCGTCCACGCCGGCATCGATAAGTCTGGTGAGCGACTCCGCTTCCTTAGCGGGGTCGTTGCCGCTAATGGCCGTCATGAGCGAGCAGCCGCGCGCCGCGGCGCTGGCGGAAAGGCCCTCGAGCATGGCGCTCGAGAACGGGTTGGCGATGTCAGCCAGAATCACACCGATGAGGTTCGTACGCGAGCTGCGCAGATTGCGCGCGGCGGCACGTGGGCGATAGCCAGTGCGCTCGATAACTGCCGCGATGCGAGCACGGGTCTCCTCGGTCATTTGCCCGGGGCGGTTGTTGAGATAGCGCGAGACCGTGGCCGGGCTCACGCCCGCCTCGGCGGCAATGTCCTTGATTCTCATCTGCGCCATAGCGCACCCCGTTTCCCAATGTCGGCAGTCTGAGCCATTTTAGGCATTTTTTAAAAATCTCGGTTGCAAAACGCTGTAGGTGAGTATACTACAACTCGAAACGAAACCGATTTCGTAAACCGATTTCGGTGAGCGTTGGCACACAGGTGCAAAGACGCACCCTACCGTCTTGGCACCTGCGTGCCAACGCCATATCAAAGGTGTACGCACGAGTAAAAGGAGCTGCGCGACCATGGGTAAAACGGTTCTTACCTTCGGCGAGATCATGATGAGACTCTCACCCAAAGACCACCTGCGTATTGAGCAGGCAACCGAGTTTGACGTCCGCTACGGCGGCGCCGAGGCCAACACTGCGCTTTCCCTGGCCTACCAGGGCGACAAGGCCGCTTACGTCTCCGTTGTCCCGGCCAACCGTCTGGGCGAGTGCGCCCTGCGTTCGCTGAAGGCCTACGACGTCGACACCACGCGCGTCGTGCGTCAGGGCGACCGCCTTGGCTCCTATGTGTTTGAGGTCGGTGCCTCGCAGCGCGGCAACGGTTGCGTCTACGACCGCAAGTACTCTGCCATCAACATGGCCAAGCGCGACGTCTTTGACTGGGACGAGATCCTCAAGGGCATCGATGTCTTCTATTTCTCCGGCGTGACCCCCGCCGTCTCCGATGAGATGGCTGCCGCCTGCAAGGATGCCCTCACCGCCTGCCGCGCCAAGGGCATCACCACCGTGTGCGACGTCAACTATCGCGGCAAAATGTGGTCGCCCGAGAAGTCTCAGGCCACCATGAAGGAACTCCTGCCGCTCGTCGACATCTGCATCGCCAACGACGAGGATGCGCCTGCCGGCCTTGGCATGACCTGCGTCTCTGGCTCCCTTGCCCATGGCATCGAGGAGCGCGACACCTACGTCGAGATGGCCCGCCAGATCTGCGCCGAGTACGGCTGTAAGAAGGTCGCTTCGGTCGTCCGCAACATCTCCTGCGTCGAACGCTCCATCTGGATGGGCATGCTCTTTGAGGCCGAGAGCGGCGAGCACTGGTTCTCCCCTGCTCACGACGTGCACGTACTCGAGGGCGTTGCCGCCGGCGACGCTTTCAACGCCGGCCTCGTCCATGCCCTCATCAACGACTTTGACCCGCAGGACGCTGTCAACTACGCGATTGCAGCCTCGATCCTCAAGCTCACTATCAAGGGCGATTCCAACTTGGTGACCGCAGACGAGATCGCAGCCGCGGCATCCGCCGCCGACGGTGGCACCCGCGTCGCCCGTTAATTCGTTCCCCATTCCGCGGGCCGCAGCTTTCCAATCCCATACCCCTGCGGCCCGCTCCCCGATTCCTCCGGCCGGGCAAAACCACCAGTCCCATTCCGGTTTTGCCTGGCATTCCCTACATGACTGGTCGAGCAGCCGGTTTTGGAATTGCTTGAACCCCAAGCAGTGCCTCCGATAACCAATCCAAAATCGGCTCCTGACCAGCACATTTGGCAATCACGCGCCCATGCGCGCCACACATCGAAAGGAACATCATGTTCGATCAGTTCTACACCACGCTTGAGTCCCTGGGCATCGTGCCGGTCGTTGTGCTCGACAAGGTCGAGGACGCCGCTCCGCTCGCCCACGCCCTTATGGCAGCTGGCATGAAGTCCGCCGAGGTCACCTTCCGCACCGCCTGCGCCGCCGAGTGCATCGCCGCTATGGCCGAGGCCGAGCCCGAGATGTGCGTTGGCGCCGGCACTGTCCTGACCGTCGAGCAGGTTGAGCAGGCCCGCGCCGCCGGTGCCAAGTTCATCGTCTCCCCGGGTTACAACGAGAACGTCGTGAAGCACTGCATCGACATCGACCTGCCCGTCCTTCCCGGCACCGTGACCCCCTCCGAGGTTACCGCAGCCGAGAACCTGGGCCTCAAGGTCACCAAGTTCTTCCCCGCGTCCCAGTATGGCGGCCTGAGCACCATCAAGGCCCTCGCCGCTCCGTTTGTCGGTCACCGCTTTATGCCTACCGGCGGCGTGAGCACCGCCAACGTCGAGGAGTACCTGAGCTCCTCTGCCATCATCGCCTGCGGTGGCACCTGGATGGTCAAGCCGGCCCTGTTTGCCGATGGCGACTTCTCCAAGGTCGAGCAGATTGCCCGCGAGGCCATGGACGTCGTCAAGAAGGTCCGCGGCTAGGTTTAGCTCTCTATCGTGAAAGGGGGCGTGCCCTAGACCTCGCCCCCTTTCTTTTAAAGCGGCTCGGAAGCGCGCCGTTTCCGTCACGAACAAGAACCAAAACCGTCTTGTATGCTGATAGAACGTGACGGAAGCGACACGCCTCCAAGCCGCTTTGCCTACTCGGCTGGCCGTCGCGCTCAACTAAGCCACTTCGACAAAAGCCGAGCCACCAAAACAGCTGCGGTGCCGTCTGGAGGAATGGACCCTTGCTTCCGGTCTTTTCCTCCAAGCGGTGCCGCAGCTTTGTGCCCCGGTTACGCCCCAACGCAGTTGCGGTGAAATAGGGACTGTTTGCGCCACCTAGGTCACAAAACAGTCCCTATTTCACCGCAACTTATATGGGGATTGATTAGATGAACGAGTCTTTGGACAGCTCAAAATAGTCGGGATGCAAGGCGATAACCGGACCTTGCTCTTCGGGCATCAGGTGCAGGTGCGTCTCTGCCAGATAGCTCGCCGCGTCGGTATCGCCCCTCTTAATGGCCTCGAGAATCCGGCGATGCTGCCGACGAATCGGCTCCCAATCCAAATCCTGCGACACCATACGCAACCAGTTATATCGCTCAAAATGCGTGTTGATGCTCTTCATCCAACCCCACAACATGTGACGACCGGCAATCTCAAAACATGTCTCATGGAACAGGTTATCCAGGTCAAAGAAACGGCGCGTTTCGCCATGGTCGAGCGACTCGGACTCGGTAAGAATCTGCTCAAGCCGCTGCTTTTGCTCGGGCGAGGCGGCCGAACAGCATTTAATTAGCACGCTTCTCTCGAGCTTCTCGCGCAAAAAGCAGGCGTTTTCGGCGCGTTCCATGCTGATCTTAGAGACGTAGGTGCCGCTTTTGGGACGCGTTTCCACCAGCTCCTGCTCACGCAGGCGCACAAAGGACTCGCGAATGGGCGTGCGCCCGATTCCCGTCTCCTTTTCCAGACCAATCGCCGAAAGGCGCGTGCCGGGCCTGAGCTCGGCATAGATGATCTTGGACCGCAATGCGTTGTACGCCTGGTCTTGCAGGCTCTGATAATGCTGCTGTTCCATAAAGCCCTCGGATGAAGCCACGGTTTGTCGAATACCACCATGCAATACTATCGCATCGACACGCCCCCTCATAAGTTGCGGTGGAATAGTTCCTGTTCAAAGCCTTCAGCAGCAAAAACAGGAACTATTCCACCGCAACTTCCAACAGTCTTTTTGGGACGGGGCTTTTTTGGCTACCCTGAGCCGCAGGTCGGCCCCTTGCCACAAAAGGGGCCCATCTACTACGTTAACGCGGATAGCCCCGACCATGCCGAAAACTGCAAAAATAAAACCGCAGGTAGACAGCTTGTCGATTTTCGAAAAAGCCGACTATGGTTGACCCCTGCGGCTTAAACGTAGTAGATAGGCCCTTTTCGTGGCGCAGCACTACTGCACCCCAAATTGGCACCCCGAGCCCTCGTGAGTTGCCAACAAGCTGTTCGCCCAGCGCTTTATCCGCGCGGCATTTGGAAAATAGCACCACCGCAAAACCCGCGAGTAGCGCTTACTTTGCTATATCTCACTATACTTTGCTATATCTTGCTATATCTTGAGCAAAGGTGGCTCACATGCAAACAAACCCTTTTAAGCCCACAGCAGGTAAAACACCTCCCACGATTATCGGCCGCGAAGATGTGCTCGAAGAATTCAATGAGGGCCTCGTCAACGGGCCTGGTGCCCCGGGGCGCCTAATGCGCATAGCCGGCGTCCGTGGAACGGGCAAGACGGTCCTCCTTGACGAGTGCTCACGTTTGGCGCAAAGCCGTGGCTGGACGGTCATAAAAGAGGTCGCAACCGAGGGACTTTGCCAGCGCATTCTCGAACAGCTGCAGCCCAAATTCCAGGCCAAGCACGCCAGATTTGAGCCCACCGTAGCTGGCATATCCATCGGCAGCATAGATATTGAACGAATCGGCCCATCGCTACGCGACGCCATGAGACAGACAATATCCAAGAATGGAAATGGCCTGCTCATCACTCTCGACGAGGTTCAAGACGCAGAGCTCGATGAGGTCCGAACGCTCTCCATTGCGATTCAGCAGGTTATCGGCGAAGACCTTGATATCGCCTTTGTTTTTGCGGGTCTGCCTTCGATGATTGAAAGCATCATCAACGGAAAGACACTTGCGTTTTTGCGCCGCGCCCTCCCCTTTGACCTGAAGGCTGTGGCAGTAACCGAAGTGTTGTATTCCCTCGAGGAAACCATTGAAGCGTCTGGCGTGGAGTTGCAACCAGGTATTGCCGGCCAACTTGCCGAGGCAACGCAAGGCTATCCTTTCATGATCCAACTCGTTGGATACTACGCATGGCAGTTGGCGAGACGCGCGCATACAGCGATTATTGGAGAAGAAGAAGCCGAGCGCGGCATTGCAACGGCACGCGAACGCTTCTGCGCCATGGTGATTGAGCCCGCGCTGCAGCGCATTCCGCCCACGTGCATCGCTTATCTGCTGAGCATGGCGTCTTTGGGGCAGACGAGCTCGACCAGCATGGTTGCCGACGCCCTAAACAAAACGCCTCAACAGGTAAGCTCCGTCCGCAGCCGCCTGTTAAGAGAATCGATTATCGAGGCTCCTTCGTACGGCAAGGTCTCATTTGCCATCCCCTACATGCGCGACTACCTCTACGAGCACAAAGCCGAACTGGAAGTTGAACTGTAGAAACGGCAACTGCCCTGCAAGACGAAAACCGTTTTCATACAGATTTAAAGCAGACGCAAATGCGTTTCGTCTTAGTTTGCGTACGAAATTAAGACGTAAATTGCGCTTTCGCACGCTTATTACCAGACGCAAACTGTTTTCGTCTGTCCATACGTCCCCAATCCAGACGAAAAGAGCCCCGAGCTCAGTGTAAGCTCGGGGCCCTTCGTGCCGCGCATCTATGAGAGGAGAACTTTGATGCGCATGGGCGCTACTCCATGTAGCCACCCTGAATGGCGGAAACTGCATGCTCGGTAAAGAACTTGAGCGTGCCGGAGGTATAGCGATTAGCCTTGGGCTTCCAGGCGGCGCGACGCTCGGCCAGGACGGCGTCGACCTCGGCCGGCTCCATCTCCTTGCCGGCGATGCCAACGATGGACAGCGAGCGCTCGGGAATATTGATCTGGATCAGGTCGCCCTCCTCGATCAGGGCAATCGGGCCGCCCACGGCAGCCTCGGGCGAAACGTGACCGATAGCCGGGCCCTTGGAGGCGCCGGAGAAGCGGCCATCGGTGATCAGGGCAATGCTCGCACCCAGCTCGGGATCGCTGGCGATAGCCTCGGTGGTGTAGAACATCTCGGGCATGCCGGAGCCCTTGGGGCCCTCATAGCGAATGATGACGGCGTCACCGGGCTTGATCTCGTGCGTCAGGACGGCATGGATAGCGTCCTCCTCACAATCGAACGGGCGGGCCTTAAGCGTGGCCTGGAACATCTCGCGCGGAACGACGGTGTGCTTGACGACCGCGCCCTCTGGAGCAAGGTTGCCGTGGAGGATGGCGATGGAACCGTCGGTGCCGAAGGCCTGGTCAAACGGACGGATGATGTCCTCGCGCTTGAGATTCCATTTCTCAAGGTAACGACCGCACTTCTCGTAGTAGCCGTTGTTCTTGAGATCCTCGAGGTTCTCGCCGAGAGTCTTGCCGGTGACGGTCATAACATCGAGGTGGAGCATCGACTTGATCTCCTCCATGATGCGCGGCACGCCGCCCGCATAGTAGAAGAACTGCGCCGGCCACTCGCCTGCGGGGCGAACGTTGAGCAGGTAGTGAGCACCACGGTGCAGACGATCGAAATCGTCGGCGGACATCTCGATGCCAAACTCGCGGGCGATCGCGGGGATGTGCAGCAGCGAGTTGGTGGAACCGGAGATGGCGCCGTGGACCATGATGAGGTTCTCGAAGGACTCCTTGGTCACGATGTCGCGCGGGCACAGGTTGTGCTCGGAGAGCCACACGGACTGACGGCCGGCCGCGCGGGCAAACTCGCGCAGGTCGGAGCTAGTTGCGGGCAGCAGGGCGGTACCGGGGAGCATAAGGCCCAGGGCCTCGGCGGTAACCTGCATGGTCGAGGCGGTGCCCATAAAGGAGCAGGCGCCGCAGCTGGGGCAGGCGTTGTGCTTGGCGAACTCGAGCTCCTCGCGGGAGATTTCGCCACGCTCGTAGCGAGCCGAGATAGCGCCGAGCTGCTCGAGGGTCAGCAGGTCGGGGCCGGCATCCATGACACCGCCGGTGACGACGATGGAGGGGATGTTGATGCGGCCCATGGCCATGAGGTTCGCAGGCAGACCCTTATCGCAGCTGGCGACAAAAACGCCGGCGTCGAACGGAGTGGCCTTGGCGTGGATCTCGATCATGTTGGCGATCATGTCGCGGCTGGGCAGCGAGTAGTTGATGCCGTCGTGGCCCTGGGCCTCGCCGTCGCAGATATCGGTGCAGAAGTAACGGGCGCCATGGCCACCGGCCTCGGCAACGCCGGCACGGACCTCCTCGACCAGCTCGAACAGGCCGGCAGAACCCGGGTGCGAATCACCGAATGTCGACTCGATGATGACCTGCGGCTTGTCCAGATCCTCGATCGTCCAGCCGGAGCCCAGACGCAGCGGGTCCATCTCGGGGCTGATGGTGCGAAACTTGCCGGAACGCGGCTGCAGCTTGGCAACCAGGTTGGCTGCCTCCTGCTGAATCTGTGCTTTGGTCTTCTCGTCCATGATATTCTCCTCTTTTGGTTTGAACGGTTGTACCAATCGTTGGTTAATGAATCAGGTGTAAATGGGTACCGAGCGATGCACTCGGCGAAAGATGCTTAGCTACGCGAACTAGGCGAATAACGAAATCACCAGGGCGCAGGCAAGACCCGAAAGGCCGATGAGCGTCTCCATAACGGTCCAGGACTTGAGGGTGGTCTTCTCGTCAATCTCCAGGAACGAGGAGCACATCCAAAAACCGGCATCGTTGACGTGCGAGAGTGCCGTGGCGCCGCCGCAGATGGCAAGACAGATGGCGGCACGCATGAGCACCGAAGCGCCGACGACCGCAGGCATAGCGGCCATAATGCCCGATGCCATGGTCATCGAAACAATAGAGCTACCGACCGAGGCACGGACGAGCGCAGCGATGAGGAAGCCGACAACCACGAGGGGCAGCGGGCAGTTCTCGAGCACAGGGCCGATAACCTGGCCCAGACCGCAGTCCTGCAGCATCCAGCGAATAACGCCGCCGCAGGCGATAACCAGCAAGATCATGCCGACGGGCTTAAGAGAGCGGTCGAGCAAGGCCTTGAGCTCGGCGCCGGAGTAGCCGCGGCGCGCGCCCAGCAGATACATCGCGACGAGCGTGGCGAGCGTCAAAGCGACGAACGGCTTGCCCAAGAAGGCGAGAATCGAGGCGAGCTCAGCGGGCATGGGGATATAAGAGGACAACGTGCCCAGCAGAATCAGGCAAAGCGGCGTGAGCACGATCGCGAGCACCATGCCAAAGGAGGGAAGCTCCTTGTCGTCACTCGCCCCCTCGGCAGAGGTAAAGTGCTCCGGAACATCGGTAAAAATGCGACCGCCCACGTTGCGGCCCCAGATGACGCCGGCAATCGCCATGGCGATGAAGGCGGTGGGGATACCGACGAGAATCATGGTGCCCAGGTCGACACCGAGCGTGCCGGCAACCAGGACCGAACCGGCCGAAGGCGGCACGAACGCATAGCCAGCCGCCAATCCCGCGAGCAGGGCGATGCCGTAGTAGAGGGTCGACTTCTTGGTCTGCGACGCCACACTAAAGGCAAGCGGGATCAAAACGACCACGCCGGCCTCAAAGAACACCGTGGTGCCGATGACCAAACCGGTGATGCCCAGCGCCCAGCTGGAGTGGCCCTGGCCGAAGGTGTCAATGAAGGTCTGGGCGATTTTCTTGGCGCCGCCGCTCTCCTCCAAAATCTGGCCAAACATCGATCCCAGGCCAATGAGCAGGGCGATGTTTTGCAGCGTGGTGCCCACGCCCTTGGTGACGGTGTCTGCCACCATGTCGAGCGGCATGCCGGCACCGATACCGATCACGAGCGCCGAGACCATCATCGACAGCACGGGGTGCAGCTTGAACTTGATGATGAGCGCAAGCAGCAGCGCGATGCCCACGATGGCGGCGATGACCAGCCTGGTGGGATCAGCCATAAACGTTGGGTCTGACATCTTTCCTCCAATTCATCAGACCTTTTGAATTCGTCTGATGACTATAGCGTGTTTTGGATAGGTCTGATGTTTCATTTTGAAATTTGTTCGAAATACATCTGATGTATTTGGTAAACGGTCGTATTTGCGCTGCGAACGGTATATTTAAGCCGCCCGACTCAAATCCAGCGGCCAATATCGCATCCGCGGTGCGCTAAAATAGCTCAGATGAATTTTGTAATGAAAGGTATAGCTATGGCCCGCGCCGAATCGGGACTCCCCGAGCAAATATCGGAGAAAATCATTCGATTGATTCTGGATGAACACCTTGAGCAAGGCGATCGCCTGCCTAAGGAAACCGTGCTGGTCGAGCGCTTGGGCGCCGGCAGGAGCACCGTGCGCGAGGCCATGAAGTTGCTGCAGTCGCGCAATATCGTGCGCATCAAGCAGGGTTCGGGCACCTATGTGGCGTCAAACCCCGGCGTTGCCGACGACCCGCTGGGCTTTACCTTTATCGACGACAAGCAGCGTCTGGCGCGCGACCTACTCGAGGTGCGCTTTATGATCGAGCCGCAGATAGCACGCATGGCGGCCGAGCACGCAACCAACGACCAGGTCGTCTGTATCAAAGAGCTCTGCGACGAATCCGAGCGCCTGGCCGAGGCCGGTGAGGATTACTCCGCCGCCGACACCGCGTTCCACAATGCCATTGCCGAGAGCTCCGGAAACCTCGTCGTTCCCCGCCTGATGGGCGTGTTCAAGGCATCCGTCCCCCTCTTTATCGACGTGACCGGCAAAAAGCTCGTCGAGGAAACTATCCGCACGCACCGCGATGTAGCCGACGCCATCGCCTCGCGCAATCCCACCGCCGCGCACGACGCGATGTATCTGCACCTGGTGTATAACCGCAACATGATCGCAGAGGGCACGCAGGATCAGAGCGAATAGCAGTCATCGCGACAATTATCTACAACCGTTCGCCTTTTAAAAGTGAACGTTCACCTGATTTTAGGAGAATCTGACTTTTAAATCCTCCTCTTCTCCTATACTGACCTTGTACGAAAAGCAAGACTTATACAGATGAACGTTTCTTTTGAAAGGATCGCTATGTCTGATCTTATGGACAGCTTCCGTCTGGATGGCAAGGTCGCGCTGGTGACCGGCGCCACTTACGGTATTGGCATGGCCATTGCCGAGGCGCTCGGCGAAGCCGGCGCCAAGATTGCCTTTAACGCCCGTCATGCCGACAAGGTCACCGAGGCCGAGAAGCACTACCGCGAGCTGGGCTTTGATGCTCACGGCTATGTTGCCGATGTCACCGACGAGGCCGTCGTCGCCGAGCTCATCGCCAAGATCGAGGCCGATTTTGGCACCACGCCCGACATCCTGGTCAACAATGCAGGCGTCATCCAGCGCACGCCGATGCTCGACATGAGCGCCGAGGACTTCCGCCGTGTCGTCGATATCGACCTCAACGCCCCGTTTATCGTGTCCAAGGCCTGCCTGCCCGGCATGATCGCCAAGGGCCACGGCAAGATCATCAACATCTGCTCCATGATGAGCGAGCTGGGCCGCGAGACCATTGCCGGCTACGCCGCCGCCAAGGGCGGACTCAAGATGCTCACCAAGAACATCTGCTCCGAGTTTGGCGAGGCCAACATCCAGTGCAACGGCATTGGGCCCGGCTACATCGCCACACCGCAAACCGCGCCGCTGCGCGAGACGCAGCCCGACGGCAGCCGTCACCCGTTTGACCAGTTCATCATTGCCAAGACGCCGGCCGCCCGTTGGGGCACGCCCGAAGATCTGAAGGGCCCCGCCGTGTTCTTGGCTTCCGATGCATCGAACTTCGTCAACGGCCACATCCTCTATGTCGACGGCGGAATCTTGGCCTACATCGGCAAGCAACCGCAGTAAGACGTCTGGGCGAGGCGGCGGACGATAAGGTCTGCTGCTCGAGCAGTCCTGACTCGCACGAAGAGCACATTAAGTGCTCTTCGGCTCGTGCGGAACTCGCGACAGACCTTATTGTCCGCCGCCCGCAGAGCGGCCTCTCTGTTGGAAATGCCGCTCAACATAACGAACAATTAATTCAGAAAATAGCGGAAGGTTACCTATCATGAAAATCGCTCTGATCAATGAGAACTCTCAGAACTCCAAGAACCCCATGATCGAGGCTGCCCTTAAGAAGGTTGTCGAGCCCATGGGGCACACCGTCTTTAACTATGGTATGTATGCCGACGCCGACTCCAAGCCCCTCACCTACGTGCAGAACGGCATCCTTGCCGCCGTGCTGCTGAACTCCGGTGCTGCCGACTACGTCGTGACCGGCTGCGGCACCGGCGAGGGCGCCATGCTCGCCTGTAACTCCTTCCCCGGCGTGCTGTGCGGCCACGTTGCCGACCCGCTCGATGCCTACACCTTTGCCCAGGTCAACGAT
Source organism: Collinsella aerofaciens (assembly GCF_040915425.1). GTDB lineage: Bacteria > Actinomycetota > Coriobacteriia > Coriobacteriales > Coriobacteriaceae > Collinsella > Collinsella aerofaciens_BW. The sequence continues at coordinate 57,025 of NZ_JBCPDN010000002.1, forward strand.
GGCAACGCCGTTGCCATGCCCTTCGCCCTCAAGAACGGCTGGGGCCAGGAGCTCAACCTCGAGTACACCTTCGAGAAGCTCTTTGGCTTTGGTTCGGGCAACGGCTATCCTGCCGAGCGCGTTGAGCCCGAGCAGCGCAACAAGAAGATCCTCGACGGCGTGCGCGCTGTGACCATGCGTCCGCTCGTCGACGTCCTGGGCGAGATCGATCAGGACCTGGTGAAGGGCGCACTTGCCGGCGAGCACTTCCAGGAGTACTTCTTTGCCAACGCCACCGACGAGGCCATCATCGCCAAGGTCAAGGAGATCCTGGGCCTCTAATCGCACGACTCATTGCAGCTAACGCAAGCGGCGGTCGTCCCACGTACGGGACGACCGCCGCTTTTTGCTATCTACCGACTGACGCCGCGGGGACAGGCCCCATGCACCAAGGGATTAACTAGAGCTCGCAGGCAATCTTGTAGCCGTCGCCGATGGCGTCGCGGATGTTGCCGCACTTGTTGGCATCGCCCAACACGTGGGTGGTAACGCCGGCTGCAGCAAGGTCGTCGGCCAACTTGGTATTGGGACGATAGCCCATGGCAAGTACCAGCGTATCGGCATCGGCGATGGTGTGGACCTCGCCGTCCTTCTCGTAGCTGATAGTGTCCTCGGTAATCTCGGTCACCTTGGCCTCGGTCAGCACGTGGACGCCCTTGGAGAGCATGCGCGTGATGAGCACCGCGCGACCGGCACCGCCCTCGTTGGCGGCGAGCGTCTTGGTCATCTCGATGACGGTGACATCGCGGTTGGCCGGCGACAGGTCGTTGACCAACGGGGCCAGGTAATCGGCCGTCTCGCAGCCAACGGTGCCGCCGCCCACGATGACGATCTTCTTACCCGGGAAAGCCTTGCCACCCAGCAGGTCGTCGGCCGTCATAACCTGCTTAAAGCCCTGCATGAAGGCCGGAGCGATGGGCTCGGCGCCATAGGCCAGGACGACCTCGTAGCCGGCGTAGTCGCGCTGAATGTCCTCGGCAGTAAGCTCGGTGCCAAATACGCACTTCACGCCCGCCTCAGCAAGACGGCGATACTGATACTTGATCACACGGGTGAGTTCCTGCTTTGCCGGCGGAACGGCCGCGATGCGCATCTCACCGCCCGGTTCGTCCTGCTTGTCCACGAGCACCACGTTGTGGCCGCGCTTGGCGGCAATGAACGCCGCCTCCATGCCCGCAGGACCAGCGCCCACAACGAGCACGTTCTTGGCCTCGGCGGCAGGCTCGTAGCCAGCCTCGTCGCGCTCCACGTCCGGATTAACGGTGCAGGAGATGCGTTTGCCAAACATAATGCCGTTCAGGCAGCGCAGGCAGCCAATGCAGGGGCGAATATCGTCGGCGTTGCCGGCAGCGGCCTTGTTGCAGAACTCGGCATCACACAGATTGGCGCGGCCCATCATGCAGATGTCGGCGGCACCGTCCTCGATCAGCTCCTCGGCGATCCAAGCCTCGTTAATGCGTCCGACGGTGGCAACGGGAATGTTGACGTGCTTTTTGATCTCGCGCGAGCAGGCGGCATGCGAGGCCTGCTGAGTACCGGCGGCGGGAATTGCGGAACCGCGCTTGATGGTGGTACCGCCCGACACGTGAATCATGTCGACGCCGACCTTCTCCAAGCGACGCGAGACATAGATCATGTCGTTGAGGGTCAGGCCGCCATCGGTGTACTCATCGCCCGAGATGCGGACGTCGATGATAAAGTCCTTGCCGCAGCGCTCGCGAATCTCGGCGATGACCTCGAGCAAAAAGCGCATGCGGGCGTCGAGCGAGCCGCCGTACTCATCGGTACGCTTGTTATAGAGCGGAGTCAAAAAGCCGCCGAGCATACCGTGGGCGTGCGCCGCATGGACCTCGACGCCATCGACACCGGCCTTCTGCATACGCACGGCAGCGTCGCCAAACTGATGCGTGAGCTCGTGAATCTCATCGACCGTAATGGGGCGCGGCGCCTCGCGGGCATAGGACGGGCCCACAAAGGACGGAGCGATCAGGCGCGGCGTACCCGGAATGTTAAAGGCCATGTAGGCGGGGTGGAAGAGCTGCGGCATGATCTTACAGCCATACTCGTGGACGGCCGCGGCGAGCTTTTCCCAGCCAGGGATAAACGTGTCGTCGTAGCAGCACATGTCGCCCGGCAGATAGGTATAGGTGGGCTCGACCGTCACGACCTCGGTGATGATCAGGCCCACGCCGCCCTTGGCGCGGGCACGGTAATGATCAACCAAGTCGTCGGTCACGTAGCCATGATCGGCCAGGTTGGTGGACACCGGCGGCATAAAGACGCGGTTCTTGACCTCGGTCGTACCGACCTTGATCGGGCTAAAGAGCATCGGATAGGCGGAAGACTCCATACAGGGTTCCTTTCGTTTGAGCCGCTCGGCGGCAGTTGCTGACGTATCTATCGTACCAGCAACTGCACAACACCCGACCGCACGCACTCCCCTGCCTACGTATCGACCCACAAAAAAGTTGCGGTGAGATACGGAGCAATCGAGGCTTTTGACAGCCAAAACAGTCCGTATTTCACCGCAACTGATGGGCGGGGTGGACTTGAGGGCTCAGATAGTCAGTCATGCCCTCATCCGCCACTCCCTCACCTACAGCGCGCCGTCCAGCATAAGGTTCACCTTGAGCACGTTGACCGTGGGCTCGCCGAACACGCCGAGGAAACGGCCCTTGGTGCACGCGGCAATGATGTCGCGCACCTCGTCCTCACTTTTGCCCGTGGCCTTGGCAAGGCGCGGGACCTGGTACTCGGCGGCATCGGGAGAGATCTCGGGGTCGAGCCCTGAGCCGGAACACGTCACCAGGTCGACGGGCACAGCATCCATATCGGCATCGGGGTTGGCGGCGCGGATCTTCTTCACGCGCGCATCCACAAGCTGCCGATACTCCTCACTCGCCGGGGACAGGTTGGATGGGGCACCATACGCCATGAGCTCGCCATCTTCGCCTTCGAAAATTGACACGTTCTGGATGCGGCCCCACATGTGGTCCTCATCCTCGAAGTTCTGGCCGATGAGCTCGGAACCCACAACCTTGCCGTCGACCGTAATGAGCGAACCGTTCGCCTGATACGGGAACGCAACCTGGGCAATGCCGGTCACGACAAGCGTATAGCCCAGGCCGCAGACAACGGTAAACAGCGCGAACACGCCCAGTGCGCGCGATGCAACACCTTTGAACATACAAACCTCCACTTACATAATGCCGCAGAACGCGAGCAGCATGTCGATGAGCTTGATGAATACGAACGGGGCAACGATGCCGCCCAGACCCCACACGAGCAGGTTGTGGGTCAGCAGCTGTCCGGACGGGACCTCGCGATACTTAACGCCCTTCAGCGCGGCCGGGATCAGCGCGACGATAACGAGCGCGTTATAGATGATGGCCGAAAGAACCGCGGACAGCGGGCTTGCCAGACCGAGGATGTTGAGGGCGTCCAACCCGGGGTAGATCGGCGAGAACAGGGCCGGGATGATAGCGAAGTACTTCGCCATGTCGTTGGCCACCGAGAAGGTCGTGAGCGAACCGCGGGTCATGAGCAGCTGCTTGCCGATACGCACGACCTCGATGAGCTTGGTGGGGCTGGAGTCGAGGTCGACCATGTTGCCGGCCTCCTTGGCAGCCTGGGTGCCCGTGTTCATGGCCACGGCGACGTCGGCCTGGGCCAGAGCGGGCGCGTCGTTGGTGCCGTCGCCGGTCATGGCGACCAGGTGCCCCTCACGCTGGAACTCGCGGATCTTCTCGAGCTTGCCTTCAGGGGTGGCCTCGGCCAGGAAGTCGTCAACGCCGGCCTCGGCGGCGATTGCCGCGGCGGTGAGCGGGTTGTCGCCCGTCACCATGATGGTCTTGATGCCCATCTTGCGCAGGTCGGCGAACTTCTCCTTAACGCCGGACTTGATGATGTCCTTGAGGTACACAACGCCCAGCACGCGGCAGTTCTTGGTCACGACCAGCGGGGTGCCGCCGGCCTTGGCGATGCGTTCGACGGCCTCGTCGCACTCCTTTGAGAACACGCCGCCGGCTGCCTCCACATAGGTGCGTACGGAATCGGCAGCGCCTTTGCGGATCTCATTGCCCTCGTAGTTCACGCCGGACATACGCGTTGCCGCGGTGAACGGGATAAACTCCATACCCTTATCCTCGAGTGTGCGGCCGCGCAGCCCAAACTGCTCCTTGGCGAGCACGACGATGGAACGGCCTTCGGGGGTCTCGTCGGCCAGCGAGGAAAGCTGGGCGGCATCGGCCAGCTCCGCGGGATCGATGCCGTCGACCGGGATGAACTCGGCGGCTTGGCGGTTACCCAGGGTGATGGTGCCGGTCTTGTCGAGCATGAGGATGTCGACGTCGCCGGCGGCCTCGATGGCGCGGCCGGACATGGCCAGCACGTTGGCCTCGTTCAGACGGCTCATGCCGGCGATGCCGATGGCGGAAAGAAGGGCGCCGATGGTAGTAGGAGCCAGGCACACGAGCAGCGCCACGAGCGTGGTCACGGCCGTGGGGTTGTCCATGTCGTTAAGACCGACCGAGAAGCAGGAGTAACAATACAGGGCCAGCGTGACCAGGATAAAGACGATGGAGAGGGCCACCAGGAAGATCTCCAGAGCGATCTCGTTAGGGGTCTTCTTGCGCGCGGCACCCTCGACCATCGCGATCATCTTGTCCAGAAAGCTCTGGCCGGGCTCACTGGAGATCTTGACGATGATCCAGTCGGACAGCACCGTGGTACCGCCGGTAACGGCAGAGCGGTCGCCGCCGGCCTCGCGGACCACGGGGGCGGACTCGCCGGTGATGGCGGACTCGTCAACGGAAGCAGCGCCCTCGATGACGTCGCCGTCGCCGGGAATCTGCTCGCCGGCGCGTACGATCACCAGGTCGCCGCGCGTGAGCTCGGTGCCGGGAACGACGGTGAAGTGCTCCTTGTCCTCAACGGACTCGATGCGATGGGCCTCGACATCCTTCTTGGCCGCACGCAGGGAATCGGCCTGGGCTTTACCGCGGCCCTCGGCAAGCGCCTCGGCGAAGTTCGAGAACAGGTCGGTAAGCCACAGGATGACCGCGATGGCGACCACATAGTAGGTGGGCACACCCGCGTCCTGCACACCGAAAATGGAAGCGACGGCCAGGACGGAGGTCATGACGGCGGAAAGCCACACCAGGAACATGACCGGGTTTTGAATCTGGACGCGAGGATCCAGCTTGGCAAACGAGTCGCGGACCGCACGGCCCATCATGTCTTTTTGCATAGTCATAAATCTGCGCCCTCCTTTACGCAATCATCTGGAAGAACTCGGCAACGGGGCCAAGCGCCAGGGCCGGGAAGAAGCTCAGGGCACCGATCAGCAGAACGATGAACACGAGCAGGAATACGAACATGCCGTTGGTGGTAGACAGGGTACCGGCGCTCTCGGCGACCTTGCCCTTCTTGGCCAGCGAGCCGGCGATAGCCAGCGTACCGATGATAGGCATGAAGCGGGCGAACAGCATCTCGAGGCCGAGCATGACGTTGATCCAGGGAATGTTGCAGTTCATGCCTGCAAACGCCGAGCCGTTGTTGCCGCCGCATGAGGTGAAGGCATACAGCGCCTCGGAGAAGCCGTGCGCGCCACCATTGTTGAGCTGGTCGGCAAGACCGGGCACCATGCAGGCGATGGCCGAGCACACCAGAATGGCAAACGGAGTTGCCAAGCACAGGACAACTGCCCAGCGCATCTCGCCCGGCTCGATCTTCTTGCCCAGGAACTCAGGCGTGCGTCCGACCATGAGGCCGGCGATGAACACTGTGAGGATGGCAAAGCCGATCATGCCGTACAGGCCGCAGCCCACGCCGCCGAAGACGACCTCGCCCAGAGCAATCTGGAGCATCTGGACAAAACCGCCCAGCGGGGTGTAGGAGTCGTGCATGGAGTTAACCGAGCCGTTGGAAGCAGCCGTCGTGAAAGCGGACCAGGTAGAAGAGGAGGCGATACCGAAACGGCTCTCCTTGCCCTCCATGTTGCCGCCGGCCTGGCCGTCGGTCATCTCGATATTGACCGCTCCGCCATCGGCCAGCTGCGGGGTGCCCGCATGCTCGTTGACGGCGATGATGCCGGTGAAGATCACCAGCAGGATGAACATGGCGGCAAAGATGGCCTTGCCCTGCTTGGTGTTCTTGACGCCGATACCGAAGGCGAAGCAACAGGCGGCCGGGATCAGCAGCAGGCTGGTCATCTCGATGATGTTGGTGAAGGCACTGGGGTTCTCATACGGATGGGCGGAGTTCACGCCGAAGAAGCCGCCGCCGTTGGTGCCGGACTGCTTGATGGCGACCTGAGGAGCCGCGGGACCCTGGGGCAGGAACTGCTCGGTGACCACGCGCGCGCCCTCGACAACCTTGCCGTCGACCTTGACCGTGTCGCCCTCAATCTGGGCGCCGTCGATGACGCTCCAGCCGCCGTCTGCATTAGGCTGAACAGCGACGGGTTCTACGAGCTCAGCCTTCTGAGCCGGCTGGAAGTTGGAGATGACGCCACCGGCAGCCAGGCAGATGCCGAACACGAGGTTCAGCGGGATGAGCACATACAGGACGGTGCGGGTGAGGTCGACCCAGAAGGAACCCAGACCCTGCTCCTTGACCTGACGGAAGCCGCGGATCAGCGCGAACATGACCGCGATACCGGTGCCAGCGGACAAGAAGTTTTGCACGGTGAGACCCATGAACTGCACAAGGTAGGACAGGGTGGTCTCACCGGAGTAGGACTGCCAGTTGGTGTTGGTTATGAAGGAAGCAGCCGTATTGAACGACAGGTCCCATGACACACCCGGCAGGTGCTGGGGATTGCCTGGCAAGAAGGACTGAAGCGCCTGGAGTGCCACAAGAGTCACGAGGCCGATCCCCGAAAAGACCAGCACGCTCGCCAGATAGCGCCTACACCCCATCTGTTCTGCCGCGTCGATGCGAAGCAGACGATAGACGCCACGCTCCACAGGAGCAATCACAGGCGACAGGAACGTATGCTCACCATCCATGATATGGGCCATGAACCGACCGAGCGGAACGGCCAGGACGACGAGTACGGCAAAGTACAAGATGTACTGAATCGCAGCGTCCATAGTTTACGAATCACTCCTCATCAGAATGTAGATGTAATAGATAAGAAGTCCAATGCAGACGACTCCGATGATGGGAATGAGGATGTCCATTTACCGCCCCTTTCACACGCGGTCCGATGTCTCGGACGCCTGCCCTCGCAAGCGTCTGGGGACAGTAAACGCTTCTAGGGATTAAAGAGGCGTGAGGGCCGGGGCTCACGTCCTTAAGATGCCGTAAAGATGCAGGTAGAAAGCACTATTGCAGCTGCAGTGCGCCTATACTCGACCTCGCGAGCATACAGTGGTGTCTTCACCGCGTATGCACGCATGGACAACGCTTCAGAAAGGCTACGCTATGCAGCGCGACGCATCGGACACTCGCGTCAATCCAGACCTCATCCTCAAGGCAATTGAGAAAGACGGGGTCGCCGATGACACTCGAACCAGCCGGGGACACCTCAAAATTTTCTTTAGCTACGCTGCTGGCACAGGCAAAACCTATGCGATGCTTCAAGCCGCCCACGCCGCCAAGCGGCGAGGTGTCGACGTCGTCGCGGGATACATCGAGCCGCACGAACGTCCGGCAACTGCCCATCTTGCACAAGGGCTTGAGAACGTGCCCTGTAAACTCATCGAGCACAACGGCATTGCGCTCAGCGAGTTCGATCTAGATGCGGCTATCGAACGCGCCCCTCAGCTCATCCTTGTCGACGAGCTCGCCCATACGAATGCGCCGGGGTCTCGCCACGACAAACGCTATCAAGACGTCGAGGAACTTCTACATGCGGGCATCGACGTCTATACGACCGTGAACGTTCAGCATATCGAGAGCCTAAACGACATGGTTGCATCCATCACCGGCGTTGTCGTGAGCGAACGAATCCCCGACCGCATCTTCGATGATGCCGACCAGGTCGAGCTCGTCGACATAGAGCCCGAAGACCTACTTGAGCGCCTTCGCGCCGGCCTCGTCTACCGTCCCGCACAAGCCGACCGAGCGCAACAGCATTTTTTTACCGTCGAGAACCTCACCGCACTCCGAGAAATCGCGCTGCGCCGCTGCGCCGATCGCACCGGTCACCTCACAGACGCCGCACGCGTGCTGGGAAACCGTGACTACTACACCAGGGAGCGTATCTTAGTCTGTGTCTCCCCGGCGCCGACCAATCCCCGCATCGTCCGTGCCGCCGCACGCATGGCGAAAGCGTTTCGCAGCGAGCTCGTCGCCCTGTTCGTAGAGAGCCCGCGCACGCAAGCCATGAGCGATGATGAGCGCGCCAAGCTTGCAGCCAATATCGCCCTAGCCGAGCAGCTCGGAGCACATATGGAAACCGTCTATGGCGACGACATCGCGTTTCAGATCTCCGAGTTCGCGCGCCTGTCGGGTATTTCGAAGATCGTCATGGGGCGCACGGGCGAGCGCAGCAGCGTCCGTCAGGCCCTCTTCGGCCGCAAATCTCTCGTAGAACAGCTCATAACATTCGCTCCGAACCTCGACATTTACATCATTCCAGAACAGTCGACTCCGCCCTCCCGACCCATAGGACGCCGCCATGCGCTCGCCCTGCAGCCGCCCAGCAGCCGAAACGTGCTTCGCACGCTGGCTCTCTCTCTTGCCGCCACGGCGATCGGCACGGCTTTCCGCCATCTGGGATTTGCCGATTCCAGCATCATATCCCTCTATATCTTCACGGCCCTGCTGACCGCCGTCACCACGACGGGGCGTATCTGCACGATCGTATCGAGCGTGCTCTCTGTAGTGCTTTACAACTTCTGCTTCGTCACGCCTCTGTTTTCGCTCGCCAGCTACGACCGAAGCTATCTGGTCACGTTCGGCATCATGTTCGCCACCGCTATGGTCGCCGGCGAGTTAACTGCGCGCATCGCCGACAACGCCCGTACATCCGCCGAGAACGCATTCAAAACGCGCGTACTCCTCGAAACGAACCAGCTCTTGCAGCAAGCCCATAGCGCGGAGGAGTGCGCCCGCGTCGCCATGAACCAACTCGTCAAACTGCTAAAACTCGACGTGGTCTTCTACCCCGCCGAACACGGCACGCTCGGCAAGGCGCTCTATGAGTCCGCTGGCACCGAAAACCGATCCGCGTCGCTGCTCACCGACTACGAGCGCGCCGTTGCAACCTGGACCTACACCAACAACAAGCGCGCGGGCGCAAGCACGCGGACCCTGCCTGAGGCGCGCTGTCTCTACCTCGCGGTTCGCACCGGCGACAAGGTATTCGGTGTCATCGGCATCGCCCTGGAGGGGCGCGAGATCGAAGCCTTCGAGCATTCGATCGTCCTATCTATCGTAGGTGAATGCGCCTTGGCGCTCGAAAGCGACCGGGCGGCGCAAGAGCGCGAAGAGGCTGCGGTCTTGGCGAAAAACGAGCAGCTGCGCGCCAACCTTTTGCGCTCCATCGGCCACGATTTGAGGACACCCCTCACGGCTATATCCGGATCTGCGGCAATCCTTCGGAAGAGCGACGAGAAGCTCAGCCTCGAACAACGCTGCGATCTTGCCGATGCCATCTACGACGACTCCCTCTGGCTTATCGATACCGTGGAAAACCTCCTCGCCATCACACGCGTCGAGGACGGCACCATTCGCCTCAACTTAACATCCGAGCTCATCGACGAGGTCATCGAGGCCGCCCTCAGCCATGTCGCCCAAGCATCGCATGGACGTGCCGTCACCATCGAGCACACTGACGACATCCTGCTGGTACGCATCGACGTCCATCTCATCATGCAGGTGCTTACGAATCTCATCATGAACGCCTTCAAATACACGCCCGAGGACTCGACTGTCACCATCAGCGCACGTCGCGAGGGTGAGTTCATCGTGGTGGACGTCGCAGACGATGGGCCGGGTGTGGCAGACTGCGACAAACCTCATATCTTTGAGCGCTTCTTCACCTCAAGCAATACGCGGCCCGTGGATTCGCGTCGAAGCATCGGCCTTGGGCTGTCGCTCTGCCGCTCCATCGTGGAGGCGCATGGCGGCGTCATCGAAGTTCGCGACAACCACCCCCATGGGGCCGTCTTCCGTTTTACCCTGCCCGCCGAGGAGATCGAGATTCATGAATAATGCCGCTAAGCCACGCATCCTCCTGGTAGAAGATGACCTGACCGTTCAAAACCTCGTTTCGACCGCGCTTGACCTCCACGGCTATGTCGTGAGCAAGGTTTGCAACGGCCAGGCCGCCATCATGGATGCGGTGTCGCACGGCCCCAGCCTCATCATGCTCGACTTCGGCCTTCCCGACATTGACGGTATCGAGGTCATCACGAAGATCCGAAGCTGGTCGGCAGTCCCCATTATCGTCATTTCGGCGCGCACCGAAGATTCCGACAAGATTGCAGCACTTGACGCAGGGGCAGACGACTACCTCACCAAGCCCTTTTCTGTGGATGAGTTGCTCGCGCGCGTCCGTGCGAATTTGAGGCGCTCCTCGATGGCGTCGAGCGAGTCGACAGAAGCGAGCACCTTTGACAACGGTCCGCTGCATATCGACTACGCCGCGGGATACGCGACAAAAGACGGACGCGAGCTCTCGCTCACCCCAACTGAGTACAAATTGCTCGTCCTTCTGGCGAAAAACGTCGACAAGGTGCTCACCCACACTTTCATCACCCACGAGATATGGGGCACGAGCTGGGACAGCGATCTGGCGAGCCTGCGCGTGTTCATGCGCACCCTGCGCAAGAAGATCGAGGCAGACCCCTCTCACCCCAAGATGATTCAGACACACATGGGTGTCGGGTACCGCATGCAGCGTCTCTAGCCTACCCCACAAAAAGTTGCGGTGAGATACGGAGCAATCGAGGCTTTTGGCAGCCAAAACAGTCCGTATTTCACCGCAACTGATGGATGGAATGTGTTAGAGGCCCAGGTAGCTGGTCATGCCTTCGACGGCGAGCTTGGCGCCTGCCACGGCATGAACCACCGTGAGCGGGCCGTTAACCACGTCGCCGGCGGCAAAGACGCCAGGCACCGTTGTCATGCCGTTCTCGTCGACCGAAAGCAGGCCGCGATGGTCGGTCTCCAGACCGCCCGTTGTAAGCACGAGTTTGTCCTTGGGCACCTGAGACGCCGCAATCACAACCGTGTCGGCAGACGCATGGTCGAGCTCTTCCTCGTAGCCCACCACGTTGTTGTCCTCGTCAAAGATAGCCGTCTCGAACACCGGACCGTTATCGTCGATGGCGCAGATCGCCTTGCCGCACATAATCTCGGCACCGTCAAGCTCGGTCAGCTCCACCTCATCATCGATGGCAGAGATATGGCGCGATCGGGCATACACGGTGACCTTGCGAGCGCCCGAGCGCAGGGCTGTGCGGGCAACATCCATGGCCACGTTGCCGGCGCCGATAACCGCCACGTTCTGCCCAATTGCCACGCTCGTAGGATCGACCAGATAATCGATACCAAACAGCACGTTGCCACGCGACTCGCCGGGAATACCCAGCTTGCGGGCGCGCCAAGTACCGGTACCGACAAAGACCGCATCGTAGCCGTCGCGCAGCAGGTCGTCGATATGCAGCGCGCCACCGATGGTGGTCGAGGGACGGACGCGCACGCCCAGTGAGCACATCACATGGCGGTATTTTTGCACCAGCGAGCGCGGCAGGCGGAACTCGGGGATGCCGTACTCCAGCACGCCGCCGATCTCGGGGCGCTGTTCAAACACCGTGACGGCACAGCCCAGCTGGGCCATCTTAATGGCCACGGTAATGCCGGCAGGACCGGAACCGACCACGGCAACCTGCTTGCCGCACGACGGCGCGGGCTTCCACTCCTTGCGGTCCAAATATGCAGTCGAGATATAGTTCTCGATACTCGAAAAATGCACCGGTGTGCCCTTGCGGCCCTGGATGCACGCGCCCTCGCACTGGCCCGAATGGTTGCAGATCATGGAGCAGACCGCGCTCATGGGATTGTTCTGGAACAGCAGCTCGCCCGCCTCTTCCAGACGACGCTGTTTGAACAGGTCAATGACCTGCGGGATAGGTGTCTGAACCGGGCAGCCTTTAAGCTGGCAGAACGCCCTTTTGCAACCTAGGCAACGATTCGCCTCTTCGACAATGTGGATAGCCACGCAACTCCCCTTTTTGATGTAATCCAATGAGACGACGATAAAGACCCTTCACCGTCGCCCCCAGTCAGGCAAGCTCAATTTGCCGCCACAGCAAAAGCCAATGCTATATCTCGCGATGCGATGCCCCGCAGCGAGCGGACATGCGCTCGAGTGTCGTCAGGCAGCCAGCCACCGTCGCCGGCACGCTGTTCTCGACCACGCAGGGAATCCCAGGGCGGGCGGCAGCCGCCCAGGCCACCACGGGCTCAAAGTCATAACGGCCCGTCTCGCCCACGCCGTGGCACACCAGGCGCGAGCCCGTGCCGTCGCACCAACCGGCCTCGTCCTCGTTGTCGACGACTTCAAAATCCTTGGCATGCAGCACGCGGATCTTGCTGCCGCATAAGTAGAGCATACGCGCGGTAATTTCTTGCGCCTCGCCAACGACGCTGGGATGCAGCAGCGACACCGGGTCGTAGATCACGCCGAGCGCCGGGCTCGAAACGTGCTCCAGCACCTCACGGCAGCGATCTGGCGTGTTGACCGTCTCGTTCCAGCCGGGCTCAATCAGTATTTGCCCACCCACGGCCTCGGCGCACTCGCAGACGCGTGCGAGTCCGTCCATAAACGCATCGAGCGCCTCGTCGGTCATACGGTCGTCAGCAACGCGGTTCTGCGCATTGGGACGACCGGTCTCGGTACCAACCGGGCATCCGCCGAGCATCTGGGCAAAGTTGAGGCACGCCTCGTACTCGGCAAAGTTATCCATGAGCTGTTGTCGATCGGGCGTCGCCAGATTCTTATAGCAGCCGAGCACGGCGACCGAAACACCCGCCTCGTCGAGCACCGCACGCAAATGGTCGGCGAGCTCGCGGGTCAGACCGCTTCGATCGATTCCCATCGACTGATAGAGCACCTTGCTCGGCAGCTGAATGCACGAAAAGCCCAGCTCGCCTGCCATGCGAATGCGTTCCTCGACCGTTCCCTGGGGAAGATCGTGCAAACGCACGCCCGGGGTAATGGTCCCCACGCTATTCACACCCCTTATGAGCGTTGATGCCCGGCGTGTAGCCGCCAAACGGGTCGTCGATGGAGCAGGCGCCCGAGGGGGCGCGCGGATCGCGCTTGCCTGCCAGCTTGTCGTGATGCATGGTCTCGATATAGGCGAGCACCAGCGGCGCCACGCCCTTCGCGTCGTTTTTGACGACGGGCTCGCTCATGTAGTAGCCAAACGTGCCCTCGCGGTGCGCAGTGTTACCAAGGCCCGCGACCAGGCAGATGTTGTCGAGCGCCAGCTGTCCGTCGCGCTCGGACAGGCACGTGTCGCAGATGCCGTCAAACGCACGGCGGCCGTACTGGTAGTAGCGCTCGCCCAGCACGCCCAGGCGAACGCCCTTCATGATAGCGTTGGCAAAGATGGCGCTGCCCGACTCCTCCAGGTAGTTGGGGGCGATATTGGGCAGGTTGATGACCTGGTGCCACATGCCGGTCTTCTCGTCCTGATACGGCAGCATGGCGTCGATCAGGTCGTGGAACATCTTGCGGATCTCGTCCTTCTCGGCCGACATCGAGGGCGGCATGAGCTCCCAGGTATCGATGAGCGCCATGGCAAACCAGCCCTCGGCGCGCAGCCAGAAGTTGGCCGAAAGGCCGGTGACCGGATCGCACCAGAACTGCTTGCGGCTCGCGTCGTAAGCGTGATAGTACAGACCGTTGAGGGGATTGCGCATCAGATCGTGCACGACCTGGAACATATGGAAGCTGTCCGAGCAGGCACGACGGTTGTGGAAGCTCAGTTCGTACTGCATATAGAACGGCTGCGCCATATACATGCCGTCGAGCCAGATCTGGTTGGGATAGACGGCCTTGTGCCAAAACACGCCCTCTTTGGTGCGCGGCTGGGTCTCGAGCTGGCGGTAAATGGTGTCCATGGCGGCGCGGTATTTGGGCTTGCCCACCAAATCGTAGAGCTTATAGAGGGTCTTGCCCGCGTTGACGTTGTCGAGGTTGTACTCCTCGGGCTTGTAGTGCTTGATGGTGCCGTCTTCCTGGACAAAAAAGTCGATGTAGTCGTCGGCAAAGGTCAGGTAGCGCTGCTCACCCGTGATCTCGTACAGCTCGATGAGCGCCTTGATCATGCAGCCATCGATATAGTTCCAGGTGTTCTCCTTGCCGGCACGGAGCTTTTCGATGTTCCAGGCCGGTGCCTGCGGCGTAGAGGTCTCGATCAACTGCTCGATATAGCGGTCCAGAATCTGATTGCAGCCCATTGCTGTCCCCTCTGACAAAAATGATGGGTGAACGTTAACCTTAGTATAACGCGAACTGGGATTATAGGGTGAACGTTAACCCTATAATCCCAGTGAACGGCAGCCTTTTAGCGGCAAACGGAGGTGAGGCCCGCAGCGATGCGATGCGCCAGGCGCTCATAGCCGGAAGGGCTGTAATGCAGACCGTCCGGCATGTAGAGCTCGCGGTGCTCCGGCAAAAACGGGCTGATGCCGCTTTGCGCATACAGGTCGATCACCGGCACGGAGTAGCAGTCGCAGACCTCCAGCATCGCCTTTACGTAGGCGACCTGCGTCAGGCCCAGATGGTTGAGCTCATCGCTCGCCGGGATATCCTTCTCGTGTTTACCGCTGGTCTTGCACGGCGTCATAAACACCAGCTTTGCCTGAGGCGAACGCGCCGTGATAGCGCGAATCAGGTAGTCGAGCGCACCGTAGAACTCATGCACGTCCGTGCTGCCCAGCTCTCCCAGCGGCACGTTACGGCTAAAGTCGTTGACGCCGCCAAAGACGACGTAGACATCTGCCGCGTGATCGATGCCGTCCAAGCGCTCGACAAACGAATCGGTACGGTCGGCCTTGACGGCGATGCGCGATCCCTTGATGCCGTAATTCTCGATAGTTGCGCCACCCAGCAGCGCTCCTAGATGCGAAGTCCAGGAGATGTCGTTGCCGCCCGCGCCGCATCCATTGTCGCCCCACGTGGTCGAATCACCAAAACAGCAGATGGTCGACTCGCTCAAGGTCTTCGTCGGTTTCATATTTATACTCCTTCCCGCCCACACGGCGGCCTTTGGCCTCATCAGTCATTACCGTTTGCCCGCAACAACGCCCACGACCTAGGAACGGCCCCCGGCAGCATGCCCGTCAAGCCATTCGATATCCTCGGCAAGGTACGCAACGCCCAGATGGTGTCCGCCCGGGCAAACCTCGTGCAACAGGTCGTCGGCATGTCCCACGAGGCCATAGGCGTCCCGAACGATGGAGAGCTGCTCATCAACATTCGCAAGTCCGCGGGCGCCGTTGAGATGATCACCCTCGCAACTCTGCACCAGCAGCGGGCGTGGTGCAATGAGCGACGCGATATCGCCCATATCGAGCAGGCGCCACAGTCCCGGCACATAGTTGCAGCTGCAGTTACCGTTGAGGTGCAGCAGCGAATCGTCGACACCGTACAGATAGCCCGAGACAAACGCCTTGCGCACGCGTGGGTCGAGCGCCGCCAGGTACAACGTCATGTATCCGCCGCCCGAAAAGCCAAAGCAGCCCAGGTCGTCCATGGCAATGTCGCCGCGCGCCTCCAGGTAATCGATCAGACGCATGTTGTCCCAGGCGTTGAGACCTGCAACCGTAAGGCCCAGCGGCTCCGCCATGCGCGCCTGGTTTAGGCAGGTCCCGCGCAGATAACTGTTCTCGTCGTCGCCCTGGCCTTTCCAGTCGCGACGGCTCCCCCAGCCACGTGCATCGGGGCAGACGGTCACATAGCCCATGCGCGCCAGACGCAGGCCGTAGTCGTAGTTAAACTTGCGTACGGCATCGTCGACCGCCGGCACGCCCGTTACGCCCGCAACACTTGCGGCGCCTGCGCCCTGATGGCCATGCGGGCAGATATAGCAGCGCTTGCAGCCGTGCGCATCGAGCTTGGGCGCCTGCGGCTCCAGTAGGTAAAACGGCATCCAAACGTCGCGCTCCACCTGCAACATCGCATGAGTGCGCACGATACCGCCGGCAATCTGCACCCGATCGAGCTCGCGCACTTCAATCGGCACACGGTCCATAAGCGATAAGCCCAGCAGGTCAAACAGCCGATCCCTCGTCGCAATTTGCCATGCCTCAAAGTCACCGGGCGTCGCGCCCTTAAACGCGGCGGAACGCCCCTCGCGTTTAAGACGGTCGCGAAGCGCAGGCTCGTCTTCGTAATAGATGTCGATATGCACTGTGCGGCCGCTATCGGAAAGACTGGCGGTCTCCACCGCATCACCATCGCCGCCCTCGGGGTCCCAGCCGTCCGCACCGGCAAGCACCTGCTCGCGAGCGTACCGGGCAGCGGACGT
Source organism: Collinsella aerofaciens (assembly GCF_040915425.1). GTDB lineage: Bacteria > Actinomycetota > Coriobacteriia > Coriobacteriales > Coriobacteriaceae > Collinsella > Collinsella aerofaciens_BW. The sequence goes on from NZ_JBCPDN010000002.1 coordinate 73,560, forward strand.
CGCATCGAGCTCGCGCGTCCACGGCGCCCAGCCAGCAGCATCGCCCGCCGGGCCATGTAGACTTGTGCCAGCGTAGCGCGCCCTCTCGTGCGCCGCCGGCTTATTCCAATCCCACCAGCCTTCGCGCTTGATATGTCGCCCCAGCCAGCAATCGATCAGCACAGTTTGCGCCCATTCGCGCCAAGGACGACCCAGGTAGACCGAATCCGGCGCCACGCCATCCGGAGCTGTAAACGAACAGCCGTGGAACACAAATCCGTACGGCTCGCCTTTAGGCGTGGAGGCTGCCGTTACATACCCGTTGACATCCATATCGCGATTGAGCGAGCGAATCTCGCACCCCTCAAAGTAGGCACGCGCGCCGCCAAAGATAAAGTCGACATCGCCCTCGATCCGGCAACGTCGAAAATACTGGCGCCCCACCCGGCGCGGCGCATACTGTTTGGGTCCTATGAACCCGCCCGGTTTGGCCTCATGCGGCGGCAGCGGACCCAAAAACAGTGTGTCCTGGTGCCCCTTAATGCAGCAGGCATCGACAACCAGACGGTCGCCATCGGCATACAGGGCAATCGCCTGACCGACCTCGCGCCCATCGCCGGCATCATTTACGATCGTTAGGTTCTCGAGCCGTACGTCGTCGGCATCGACCAAAACGGTATAGGTCCTAAACGTGCCGAGCGTGCCGTCGACGCCCGAGCCGTCCTCCGAAGGCATCTTGGCACCCAGGCTGCCCACGATACGCACGCTGTCGGCCGTCTCTCCCTCAATCGTCACATGCGAGCGATGAATCTCGACCCGCTCGCAATACTCGCCCGGATCGACGCGAATCATCACCGGTTGCTCGGCATCCGGATAGAGCTGATCGGCTGCCGCCAAGGCATCGGAAATCGTTGGATACGCTCCTGCCGCAGCCCTCGAAACGCGCAGCGTATAGATACTTTCGCTCATCGTCCATCACGCTCCCATGCAACGAACTGTTCAGGCCAGCCCTGAACCTGTGGCTGAATATGCTCGGCGCAGCCCTTAAATGCCGTTTGGGCCGTGGCGAGCGATGCCCCATGCTTTCCATGCGGAAAGACATGTAGGCTAAAGCCAATCCCGTGGTCGGCAAGAGCCTGCGCAAGAAGGAGGCTATTTTGAACTGGTACCGATGCATCCTCGGCGGTATGCCACAAGAACGTACGGGGGAAGCCCTCGCCCACCATATTCTCGATCGACAACTTTTGAGCCAAAGCGCCATCGGCACCCGTTAGGTGTTCAAACGAACCACGATGAGCATAGGCCCCCGAGCTTACGACCGGATAGCCCAAGCAAAGTGTGTCAGGCCGAATCGACTCAGGCGATGCCGCAATCGACTCTGCAAGCCAGGGTTGGTCCCAAAGCGCCCCGAGCAAGCCAACTAGATGCCCACCGGCCGAAAAACCCATGACCGTAATCCG
>NZ_JBCPDN010000003.1:0-30830 GCF_040915425.1 Collinsella aerofaciens
CCGTATGGATGCTCAACGGCACTACCCATGTCGACGGTACCTACTCTTACACGACCGCTCAGGGCAAAACCAAGAGTGGGCACTTTACCGCCGACAATGAAGTCGTGGCGGCGGCGCGGTGGCTCCACGACAGCGCAAAATCAGGAAGCATCAAAGCCGCTCCGCACCGCGCGCGGCGCTATCTAGGAGCCGTATCGGGCGGCAGCAAACGTCAGGACATGCTCTATGTACTGCCGGCGGTCTCTGTTTCCTTCCAAAAGCAGTCTGCAAACGCTGCCATTACCAGCGGAAACAATACTTATCAGTTTGCCGGGGCAACATTCGATGTTTTTGAGAGCGCCAGCGACGCACGTGTTGGCACCATCCAGATGGACAGCAACGGTCGGGCGCAAGCAACACTTCTGCCCAACACAGCATACTACCTAGTTGAAACGAAGGCGCCGGCCGGCTATGTCCCCCGCCACGATCGCATCGCCTTTACCACGGGGAATGACGGCGGGCGGGTCGCCATTGATGAACAGCCCGGCACCATCAACCTGCGTATCGTAAAACTCGATACCGCGACGAATGCCGGCCCCCAGGTAGGTTCTTCACTCGCAGGAGCAGAGTTCACGTGTGTGTCGCAATCAACCCCTGGATGGGCGCAAATCCTCACGACCGACGAAAGCGGTCAGGCCACCATCGCCGATGTCCCCTTAGGAACCTTTACCATCTACGAATCAAAAGCCCCCGAGGGCTACCTGCCATCCAACGACAGCTGGACCTATACCGTTGGAGCCGACCAGCTCGGCGATTCAGGCGTGGTCGAGATCGAATCTCGCATTTCCGATATCCCCATTGCGTTTGACCTTGAGATTTCCAAATTCAAGGATTACGGCAATAGCGACCAATCCGGCCTGGAGCAGCCGGCGGAAGGTGTTGTCTTTGAGGTTGTCAGCAACAGCTCTCAGCAGGTTGTTGGCACACTGACCACAAACATCTATGGCTTTGCCTCCACCAAAGATCAGCCCGAAGCATGGTTCGGCACAGGCAAGCGACCCGCCGGTGTCCACGGAGCCGTCCCATACGACCGTGCCGGCTACACGATTCGCGAGGTTCCGGAAACCGTCCCCGAGGGTTTTAAACGTGCAGGGGAATGGACCGTCGGGGCCAATCAGATTTCCAACGGCGCCGAGCTTCAATATATCGTGGACAACCACGCTCTGTCGACGCATCTCCAGATTGTAAAACGCGATGCCCAAACAGGCGCTTCTGTTCCACTAGCCGGATTCACCTTCCAACTCCTCGACAGCAATCATGAACCTGTCTCACAAACTTGCTGGTATCCAGCACATAACGTAATGGACACCTTTACGACTGACGCGACCGGGACCGTCACACTGCCCGAATCGCTCGTGCCGGGCACCTATTATGTACGCGAAACCTCGGCCAAAGAGCCCTATCTTGTCGACGAAGAGATCGAGGTAAACATACCCGCCGACATGAACCTAACGCCCGTTGCAATCGCCTCGTATTATGACCACGCCGCGACCGGAAACATCAGGATCGTTAAAACCGATGCCGTAGACGGCAGCAGCCTCGCGGGCGCCATCTTTGAGATCCGTGCCTCGGGTGATATCGTGCGCCCCGACGGTAGCATTGCCGCGCTCGACGGTGAGACTGTCGCGACCGTCACGACGGATGAAACTGGAGAAGCACGCGCGGACGACCTCCCGCTGGGATCTGGCACCGCACGCTACGAGGTTGTCGAGACTCAAGCGCCGGCAGGCTTCTTGCTCGATCGGACAACCCATATTGTCGACCTTACTTATGCCGACCAGAAAACACCCGTTGTAGAAGCACGGCTTAACGTATCCGACGATTACACCAAGGTTGATATCTCCAAGGTCGATGCAAGCGGAGAGCAGGAAGTGAAAGGCGCACAACTCACCTTATATGGTCCCGATAAAACCGAAATAGACTCCTGGACCTCATCCGACAAGCCGCACCGCGTCGAACATCTTGCACCCGGCACCTACTCGTTGCGCGAAATGATTTCTCCGCGGACCTATGACCTTGCCGAAGAGATAACGTTTGAAATAAAGGATACGGGAGAAGTCCAATCCGTCGCGATGAAGGATGCACCCATCGAGATCAAGGGGCAGGTCGACAAGCGTCAGGAACTTGTCCAACCTATCGAAAAGGGCCTGTTGGCTAACGGCGATGGTAAAAACCGCGCCGCGACGCAAACCAATAGTGATGGGCTTTTCTCCTATACCATCGATGCTCGAAACGATTCCGCTACTTGGGTTGATGAGTTTACGATTACCGATGATCTTGAGTGCGCCAAAGACGGCACAGCGAGATTCATCTCAATCGAAACCCCCGTCGCCATCGGCGACCTCAACGGCCTGTGCAACGTATGGTATCGCACGACGCCGTTGGACTCGACAGACGTCGATGAGCCGGCAAACGCGACACTTGACGATGGGCACGAAAATCCTTGGCTTGAGTCCGACGAAGTAAAAGAGAGCCTGGGTGAGGACTGTCGCCTCGTCGATTACGACGGTTGGCACCTCTGGAAGGCGGATATCTCGACCACGGAATCCACCACACTCGAGGCGAAAGAACTCGACCTTGCATCCAATACCGTCGTAACGGGCATTCGAATTGAATACGGTGCGGTAGCCGCCGACTTTACGACTCGAAGCGATGCGGATTCTTGGACCCGCGATGATCTCAAAGATGAGCACGACGACCTTGACGATGCCAAAGCAATCCTTGGCACAGACGCTCGGGGCGCAGTCGTACACATGCAGGCAACGTCGGCTTATACGCCCCAAACCGCACTCACCAACAGCGCGCGCGTCGATCTTTGCCGCAACGGTGGCGGCGATAAACTTGAGTCACATGACGAGGACAGCGTCATTCAACGCTGTACCCTACCGCAGGACCTACCGGCAACAGGATCAGTTCCCATCGCCGCTTGCATCACCGCGCTCCTGACCTCGGGTGCCGCAGCCCTATGGTTCGCTCGCCTTAGGTCGATCCCAAAGAAGCGCTAGCGCGATGAAAAAGCGGGCGAGCCAGTCCCCTGGCTCGCCCGCTTTCAATCATGTAAATCGCCGTATCTACTCTGCAGACGAAGATCCACCATCAACGATTGCCTGCTCGGACTCAGGAATCCCATCGGCACCCGTGCTCTGTTCTTGCTCCACCTCTTCGCTGATTGCGGAGGCGGGGGTCGAGCCCTTCGCACCCACGATGTAGGCGGCCCCAAATCCTAACGCAATGGCAATCAAGGTCAAAATCACGTAGACAGGCCAATGGCGCTTAATATACGAAAACACGTTGACTCCTTAGAGCTCCGTCTACGAACGGCGGATAACCTCGGTCACAACCTCGGATACCGTGGCAATGTTCGTCGGGTTGACATTGTGGGGCAGGTCGTCCTCGGTACGAGCGCAAGCCAGGCGCGTGCCGTCCACGCCGGCGATGGTGAGGGCTCGGCGGCTCGCCTCGAGCGCGGCATAGGCATCGGTCTTGGCATAGGGCATCTCGAGCGCGCTACAATCGACATGGAACGACTTGCAGACCTTGCTGACCAGGTTCATGATGCGGCGATCGCCCTTGAGCAGTTGTTGTTCGCCCTCGACCGTCACAACCGAAAGCCTACCGGCGCCGACGGATTCAAGATTGATGAAGAATACGCCGCGGAGCTTATCGCGATGCGAAGCCAAGAAGGCCTTCATGCCGGCGCCATCACAATCCGAGGCGCCCGTTGCCACAAACCAGATATCGTGACCGAGCAGCTCATCATCGCCCATAGAGGCGACAGCCGAGAGCATATCTTCGGAAGAAGCGCCATCGGAAGACGTAGCGCCACCCTTCCAGCCATCGTTATCGTCCTCGAAGTTATCCCACGAACCGATACCGCGACCGGACTTCTTGGCATCGTAATCGTCTTCGACGCCCAGCCAGTCACTCATGCTGTCCTGCTCGTTTTTCTTTTTACGACCGAACAGGCCACCCAGGCCGCGCTTACGAGACTTGGGTGCCGCCGGGGCGGGAGCCGAAATGGTCTCGATCGGCTGCGCGCCCGACGCAACGGGCATGGGAGGCGCAACGGGTGCCGATGTGGGTTCGGGACCTTGGGCGGTAGCAAAGGGGTCGTTGACCTGGGCAGAGGGATCGGGAAGGTCGAACAGCGACGTGCGAGACGCAACGTTTGCCTGCTTCATAGACGGCAGCGACGGATCGGGGACCGAAGCCAGCGGAGACGAGGAGGGTGCAGGCGACGGTGCCGACGCCGGATCGGGAACATTCATCTGCGGACGCGGCGATGCTTGGGAGGAAATCTGGGCCATAAGGGAATCGACCGTTTCGTCCTGGGTGGGAGCGACATTGGCAACCGTGGCACCGGAACCACTCGGGGTCGGCATGGTGAAAATCTGCGTGGAGTAAGGTCTCGACTCATCCGTTTCGAGAGTCTCGGAAACCACAGACACTTCCTCCTGCTCGGCCTCGGTCGAATCATCTTGCTCGGCTGCCGCGTATTGCTCTTCGTCAGAGTTGGCCTCGACGGACTCGTCCTCGGCGGCATCTTGGATTTCGGCAGCATCAATAGGCTCGTCATCGTCTGCCGCGTCGCCCTGTTCATCGGAAACAGGAAGGGGCTCGGCAATCGCGGTGCCTTGCTTTTCAAACGTTATCGTGGAATCGAACTGCGCGGCATCAAACGACATGGTGCTATCGACGTGCTGCTGGGCCTCGAAAGACGTCGTCGCCTCAACAACATCCGCGGACGCCGGTTGCTGGGACTCAAAGGACGTTGTAGCTTCGGCGGCGTCGACGGGCGCGGACTGCATAGCCTCGTTCTGCTCGAACTCTTGCGCCGCGTGCTCACGTGCCGCCTCGGCTGCCTGCTGCTGAGCGATAGCCTCCTGCTCGGCAGCCTCGCGTGCGGCAGCGCGCTTCTCCTCGAAATCGTCGACAAATTTCTTGCCCTTTGCAAGCGCACCCTTAAAGAAGTTGGAAGCGCTGGCGCCAATCGACGAGAACGCGGATGCAATGTCGGCATGGGGCGTTGCCGCGGGAATCTCGGCCGAGAAATCAGTATCGCTCTCGTAAGACACGCGCCTCGGCTGTTCAACGTAATCGTCGTCAGACTCGTCCGCAACGTCTTGCGCCGGCGCGGCGGGAGCCAAAACGTCCAGTCCTGCCGCGGGATCGATCGCGGACACCGCCTCGGGCTCGGCAACGGCAGCGGCAACCGCGGCAGACTCATCATCCACGGTGACAGCGGGCGCAGGTGCAGTCACGACGGGGGCAGGCTCGGGCTCAAACGTCGGCTCCTCGCCCTCCTCGTAATCGAGCGTGCAGGACTCGGGAAGCATTCCGAGCGCACGGATGGCATCCGAACCAAAGCGGATGTTGCCGGCGGCATTGCGATAGAGCTTGGGCTCGGGCTCGGCCGCGACAGGCTCCTCCACCGACTCGGCAGCGGAAACCTCGTCATTGAACTCTTCGGCCTGGACAGCCTGATTCTGATCCTCGGGCACGATGGCGCCGATCAGCGTCTCGTCGGCAGACGCACCCTCAAAGCCCTCGATCTGCTCGTCGAAAGCCTCACCCTGTTCGGGCTCGGTTTGAGCGTCGGGAGCAATCGGCTGACCGAACTCGTCCTCGGCGCAGGTAGGCTCTTCATACTCGATGGTGTTGCCGTAGTCGTTTTGCTGCTGGGCCGCGGCATATTCCGCCGCTGCGCGCGCCATTTCCTCGGCACGACGCTTCTGCTCCCCAAAATAGGTATCGAACGGAACATCGTCGGGAAACTCGTTTTCACCCTGGAAGGGAGCAACGTTGTCCATAACGCCGAGCATAGCGGCGACAGAAGATTTGTTGCACACCGCGCCGGACGTATAGGGAAGAATGTGGCGGTTAGAGATGATGTTTGCCGCGTTGGCAAGTGCAACGAGGGAAGCGAGGATCGCGACAATCCACAGCAGAACCTTGAGCGCGCCGGGGAGCGGCAGGATACGCAGGATGGCAACGGCAGCAGGGGCAACCGTGGCAACGGGCAACAGCTTGGCAATGAGCGCACGATACGAAGCATAGGGCTCGCGGGCGAGCAGCTCAGCACGGGGAGAGTCGTAGTGTGCGACAACGACCACCGGGCGGTTGCGCGGAGACGCGAGCGGGCCCGAGGCCTTGTGGTAGGCGATGACATTTTGGCTCACGCCCGTCTTGCCCAGACGCGAAACCACGGGGTGGCCCGTGCGCTCGAGCACGTAAAGAACGGCACCGACAATGGCCAGCAAGGTGCCGACCAAGCCGATACCGCCGCCGATACCCATCAGCAGGGCGCCGGCAAACGCAAGAATACCGGTAACGGCAAACGCCAATCTACTGGGCGCCGGGGCATTGAACTCCTGAACCTCGGGATCAAAGCCGTGGTTGCGGAAGATCTGAGCGATATCCTCGGCAGCCAAGCGCTCTTCTTCGCTGCATGCCGGCGTAATGCCGGTGTTCTGCAGCAGGTGGTTAATATAGTTCTGGGTGTTCGCCATGTGCGCTCCACATCCATAATCCGACAAATAGGCCCAATGCATGCACATTAGAACCGTATATAGTCGAAAGTATACCCCGAGCGAGCGCAAACGACCGAATTCGGGCCATCTTAACGCCCCGAGCGGACAAGGATATAGCCTAATCTCCATATCGGACTAAAATCATGGCAGCAAACCACCTTCTCATGCGAGGACTCTATGACGGCAAGCGACGCGACCGCGACAATTAAAAAGGGGAATTCGGAGCCCAGTTTCGATAAAACGGCTCAGCGCATCCTCAATCTTTTCTTTGTGCTCAATAGCTCCCCCGAACCGCTGACGACCGAGCAGATCGTCTTGGATTCTGACCTGGGATATGGCTCGGGCAACATCGACTCGGATAAGCGCAAGTTTCGGCGCGATCGTGACAAACTGCTCGAGCGTGGCATCTTAATCAAGGAGGTTCGTCCTGCCGGTGCGCAGGAGACCGAGGAAAGCTCGTGGACAATCGACCGCGAGCACACGTTTGCTGCAGGCGGCCTCATCACCGCAGACGACGCCGATATCTTGCTCAACGCCATCGACCAGACGCTAGCGGCCGGCTCATCCACTTTTGCCGCACCGCTTGCCGATATTCGCTCCAAGATTGCCTATCTCACCGGTAGGACGGCGATAGACGAGGCGCCGATCCGCCGCTCTCCCGCCGTCGATGCGGTATGGAGTGCCTTTGCCGAGCGTTGCGCGCTGCGCTTTTTGTACCAAAACGGACGCGGCGAGCAGAAAGAACGTACCGTCTGCGTCTACGGCATGTTCGAGCGTGAGGGCGTGGCGTACTTCTGCGGCCTCGACAATGTCACCGACGACATCAGGACATTCCGCTGCGACCGTATCGTTCGCGCTTGGCGTCCTTCGAAGGCCTACGCCATCCCTGCGGACTTCAACCTCAGCGACTACCTGTTCTTTGAATTCGATTTTGCCGACCGACCGCCCGTTGCAGCTACGTTCTCGTTCGCCCCTCAGACACAGATCGATATGATCAACGGTCTCACGCACGGACGAGGCGAGCTCGCGCGCACCGACGCCGGATGGACCTGGACCGTTGACGTGCGCGATCTTGAAGCCGCCGCTTCATTTTGCATGGCCCACGCCATGGACGGCATGAGGCCCATGGCCCCCAAATCGCTCAAGCAGGCATGGAACCACCTCATTGAAAGGACGGTGCACGAGCATGCCCGTGCGTAAACTCACCAGCGAGCAGAGGCTCTCGCGCGCCATCGACATCATGGAGGCCCTCTACGCCGCCGGCGAGAGCGGCATGACACGAACCGAAATTTGCAGCCGCTTTGACATCACGGGGGTATCACTCGACGAGATTCTCGAGATCGTCTCGACGCTCGCGGACCGAGAATCGGGCGCGCGCATCATCTGCGAATGCCGCGGCGAGTGTGTGGTCCTCACCGGTGACGCCGGGCGTGTGCTACCGCTGCGCCTGAGTGCCGCCGAGGGCGCTGTGCTCAACCACGAACTTGAATCGTTGGGGATCGAGCCCCAGGCGGCGGCTCGGATTCGACATGCCCTTCTACCCGAAGAGCTCGGCTACAACCAGCGCGTCTTTGACACCGTCAGCCACGGGTCGCACTGGCAGCAGCTGAGCTGCGCCATTCAGGACGGTGTTCGCTGCCGTATCTCGTATCGCTCGATGGACGATGCACGGCCACGCGAGCGTCTGGTCGACCCCTTGCGCATTGCGGCAAACGGCGACCAAACATACCTGATTGCCTGGGACATCGCGGTCGATGAGCAGCGCACCTATCGCATGGATAAAATCGAGGGACTCACCTTGACGGAAGACTCCGTCGTGCCTCATGTACAGGACGTTGCATCCCTCCACGATTCCCTTGCCCGGACGCAGCGTAGCGCAAAGCTCTTGATGCCATTCGATATGGCGGAGCATCTGGACTGGGCCGGCATCACCCAAATCGAGCGCAGCGGGGCAGACATGGCAACGGTAACCGTGCATTACGGTGCCGAGCGTTGGCTACTGAGCCAGGTAATCGCAGCGGGCGGAGCCATCCGCATCTTGGATGACCCCGCCCTGTCAAAGCGTCTGTGCGATATGGCAAAAACCCTCGTCTGTCCGCTTTAGCGACGCCGTTCGTGGCGTGCGCGCCACAGTTGCAGATAGTGCCCGATTTGTGCCGATTCGATGCGCTGGTAGGAGCTCGTGGGCAGCGACGTTAAGAACTTCTTTCCGTAGCCCTTCGTCACCAGGCGCGGGTCGGCCAGAATCAGCACGCCGCAATCGGTCGACGAGCGGATAAGGCGGCCGGCTGCCTGCTTGACCTCGAGCACCGCCTCGGGCAGCGAATAGCGCGCCCAAGCGCGGTCTTCGCGCAGGTTGCGCTCGCACGAGAGCGGGTCCGTGGGGCTCGAGAACGGCAGTTTGGGAATGATGACGCAGCGCAGCGTCTCGCCGCTGGCGTCGAATCCCTCCCAGAAGGCCTTAAGCGCAAAAAGCGAGGAGGTCGGCTCGTTGATAAACCGGTCGCGCAGGCGACGAGGAGATGAGTTGCGCTGCTGGCAGTTGAGCTCCAGACCCGCACGGGCCATCTTGGGCTCAACGCGGGCGTACAGGTCTTCCATGTCGCGCCGATTGGTGAACAGCGTGAGCACCGATCCACCCATGGCAAGATGGGCGTCGACCAGCACGCGCTCGAGCGCCGTAAGATAGCTCTCACGATCGCGCGGATCGGGGATATCGCCCGCAACGACTACAGCCATGTTCGAATCGAAGTCGTAGCTCGAGTCCAAGTGCAACGATGAGGATGTTGAAGCACCGATGCGATCGAGGCCGACCGCGTGGTTAAAGTGTTCAAAGCTTTTGGACACCGTCATGGTCGCCGAGGCAAAGATAGCCGTGTGAACCTCGGGCAGCCACTCGGTTGCCAAGGCCTCGCCAATGTCGATGCGCTCTGCGGTCATTGACTCTCCGCCGGCACGCAACCTGCGATTGACCTGCAGCGAATACACGTAGTGTTCATCGGTGCCGTCAATGATGAGTTTGAGGTTCTCGGCCAGCTCGTGCAGGCGGCGCGAGATATCGCCCAGGTCGACAACAACCTCGGGCTTGTCGGCGGCGACAGCCTGCACCAGCGCGTCGACGCTCTTGTCAGCTTGTTCCAATGCATCGATGGCAGCGTAGGCCGACTGTAAGAAATCATGCCAGTCGTCAGATTCGCGCAGCTCGGGGCCAATCCATAGATTGGCATTGTCATAACCCCCACGGGCACGGCGGCCGAGCTCGCGAACGCCATCGAACACGTCGGCGATTGCCATGCTCGCGCGCGCAACCGTCGACGTCGCCTTGGCAGTAAGGCCCAGATAGAGCGTAGAGCCCTCGGAGGTTGCCAAATCACGGGAAACCTGGCTTAGCGCACCGGTGCTCGAGCCACCCAGGCGCTCAAACAGAACGCGTGATTCGTCCGCCGACACCACGCGCGCCCACTGACGGCGCGCCTCGCGCTCGATGGAATGGGCCTCGTCGATTACCCAATGACGAATCGGAGGTAAAATCCTGCCCTCGGCCGCGACATTGCGGAACAGCAGGGAATGGTTGGTGACCACCACGTCGGCATGCGCTGCACGACGGCGAGCGCCGTGGACCAAACATTTATCAGGGAAAAACGGGCAGAGGCGACGAGCACACTCGCGCGAGGCCGTCGTAAAGTCGGGGCGGTTGACGCTGCGCCACCGAATGCCGAGCGAGTCGAGGTCGCCATCGGCTGATTGGCAGACGTACGCCATAATGACCGCGACCGCCGTGAGCGTGTCCGCCGGATCGCGCTTGGTGGTAATCTCGACCTGGCCGCGGCTCATGCGCTCAAGCTTGCGCAGGCACGGATAGTGGTCATAGCCCTTGAGAGCGCAAAATGACAGGCCACCGTCCAGTTGCTCGGCAAGTTTTGGCAGCTCATGATACATGAGCTGGTCGGCAAGATTGTTCGATTTGGTCGCAATACCAACCGTGATGTTGTTACGGCGTGCTGCCTCGGCAAAAGGCACCAGATAGGCCATCGATTTGCCGACGCCCGTGCCCGCCTCAATTACACGATGAGTGCCCGTGACCAGCGCATCGCGGACCTCGAGCGCCATCGCGATCTGCTCATCACGCGGCTCGTAGGTGGGGTACATGCGATTGACCAGGCCACCTGGCGCATAGTCTGCCTCAATCTCCTCACGACTCGGCATCTTGAGGACCGGCAGTTCGTCGGCGTCCACCCGATCGTCGGCGCGATCGGCCTTGAGAACGTCAGCACGAGCGGCGCTGAGGGAGAAGATAGAACCAGGGTTCTGCCCTGCCAAGAACGAGAAGATAGGACGATACGACCAAGGCACGTCCGGATGCATGTCGGCCAGGCGCGCCATGAGGCCCTGGGGCAAGTCGGTGAGTGCCACGAGCAACACGCGCCATACGCCGCACAGGGCGTCGACGTCGGCATTGGCACGGTGTGATACCGAGTCACAGCCAAACAGATCGGCCATAAAAGACAGCTTGTGCGAGGCCAGGCGCGGAAGCGCGATGCGCGACAGCGCCAGCGAATCGATCCAAATATCGCTCACGTTGACGCCGCCTTTGACCGACTCGATAAACGAGCGGTCGAACGTGGCGTTATGCGCGATAACCGGGCAACCACCGACAAAATCGGCGAGAGCGGCGACGGCCTCAACGGCCGACGGGGCATCTGCCACATCGGCATTTGTAATGCTCGTGAGCTCGGTAATCTCGGCGGGAATCAGCTGCTTGGGATGCACGAAGGTATCGAAGCGGTCGATGACCTCGCGGCCCGAAAGACGGGCCGCCGAGATCTCGATCAGCTCGTTGTCCTGCACCGAAAGACCTGTGGTCTCGGTATCGAGGACAATCACATCTTCCTCGATAAGGCCGAAGGACTGCGTTTTGGCGCGTTCGGCAAGCGTGGCATAGGAGTCGATGACAAACTGCGGCGTTCCTGACGAAACCGCGTCCTCGATTAGCATGCAACGCCCGCTCGACGAAGGCCCATACGAATCAGGCTGTCACAGACCTGCGGGAACGTCATGTCGTCGGTGTGGCGGATCTCATCCGGATACAGGGACGTATCGGTCATGCCGGGAATGGTATTGGTCTCGAGGATAACGGGGCCGTCCTCACTCACAATAAAATCGCTGCGCGAGATACCCAGGCAACCGAGGGCCCTATGGGCGGCACAGGCAAGCTCCTGAGCGCGAGCGTAATTCTCGGGTGAAATCTGCGCCGGAATGCGATGGATGTCCGTAGGGTCGACATACTTAACGTCCAGATCGTAGAACTCGCAGTCCTCGGGCTTACGAATCTCGACAATCGGCAGAGCGCGCACGTCATCTTCGCCGTATACGCCGACGGTGATCTCGGTACCCTCGATGCACTTCTCGACCAGCACTTTGTCGCCGTACTCAAACGCCTTGGCGATTGCCGATGGCAGCTCGGAGGGCTCATGGACCAGGGAAATGCCATAGCTGGAACCGTTGACGGCCGGCTTCACAAAGCAGCGTTCGCCACAAACCTCGACGATATGATCGATATCGACTTCATCGCCCACCTCGAGCGCAAGGCCGGGGGCAATGGGAATGCCCGCCTTGGCGTACAGGAGCTTAGAGACCTCCTTGTCGGCACCGCAGGCGCTGGCAAGCACGCCCGAGGCCGTGTAGGGGATACCCAGGGTCTCCATGGCACCCTGCATGGCGCCATCCTCGCCGCCGGCGCCGTGCATGGCGATAAATGCCACGTCGAAACCGCCGGTCGCCATGGTAACCATAAAGTCATCGGCGGCCGTGTCGAGCAGCTCCACCGAGGTGTAGCCGGCTTCCTTCAGTGCCACCACGACGTTCTTTCCCGAATTGAGCGAGATCTCACGCTCGGCGGAACGACCGCCCGCCAAGACCGCTACGTGCATGTTCTCTAGGCTTTTACCCGGCATGGGCAGACTCCTCCTCTATAATTTCTGCAGCTGATACCATATTGTAGCGATACCCTCTACGTTTCCCCAAAATCGAAAGGCTTCCATGAATCCCAGGACTAAATCTCAGGACATTCGCGACTTGAGCCAAAACGATATTCGCGAGCTCGTGGCCGAACTTGGCCAGCCCGCCTTCCGCGCGAAGCAACTCATCGAATGGGTCTTTGAGAAGAACGTTTGTTCGTTTGACGATATGACCAACCTTCCCAAGGCTTTCCGCGAGCAGCTTAAAGAGGCTTTTGCCTTTGACACGCCGACTGAACTCACCAAGCAGGTTTCCAAAGATGGCTCTCGCAAGTATCTACTCGAGTACCACGACGGCATTTCCGTCGAGACTGTCGGCATGCCCCGTCGTAACAAGCTTTCCGTCTGCGTTTCCACCCAGGCAGGCTGCGGCATGGGCTGCGCCTTTTGCGCTACCGGTCTCAACGGCCTCAAGCGCTCTCTGACCGCTCAAGAGATTGTTGACCAGGTGCTTCATGTATCCAACGACTTTGGCGAGCGTGCCACGAGCGTTGTCTTCATGGGGCAGGGCGAGCCGTTTGCCAACTACGACGAGGTTCTCAAGGCCCTGCGAATCCTCAATGACCCCGATGGCATCGGTATCGGCGCTCGTCACCTCACCGTCTCTACCAGTGGCGTTATTCCCGGTATTCGCAAATTTGCCGACATCCCCGAGCAGTTCACGCTTGCTGTTTCACTGCATTCCGCCATCCAGTCGACGCGCAATAAGCTCATGCCCGGTGTTAAGAAGTACACGCTGCTTCGCCTTCACGAAGCGCTTCAGCTCTACACCGAGAAGACCGGCCGCCGCCCGACCTATGAGTATGCCATGATCGAAGGCGTCAACGATACGAATCCCGAAATGCAGGCGCTCTGCGACTTCTGCGAGGGAACGCTGTGCCACGTTAACCTCATTCAGCTTAACGACTTCGAGGGTAGCCCGCTCAAGCCGTCGCCGATTCATAAGGTTGAGGATCTTCAGCGTCGTCTTGAGTCCCGTGGCATCGAGACCACGATTCGTAACTCCCGTGGTAACGATATTGACGCCGCTTGCGGACAGCTGAAGCAGCGCTTCAAAGTTCAGAAGAACGCATAGGGGAGTCGCATCCCAAAACGTTTCATGTGAAACATCGAACGACCCCGGTTACAGAATATGCAACCGGGGTCGTTTCATTTATTGACCTTAATTTTGAATCAGCTGCTACCTGTCCCATTTTTTACGGCCAAAATAAGGGGTCCTTGTCTCATGAATCAGACAAGGACCCCTCAAAATATGCTGAGTAATTGTTAGGTACCTAATAGCCTACATTTTCCCATTGGTTGCTGACCCAACCTTGATTAATCTTGGGATTCTTCGTTACCTGAGCTGTACGCATGGCAACATCTTCTGTCATAACATCCATTTTCTTCTTGGATGTATCGACAATATCTTGCGCACTACGAAGCAAACGACCTCGAAGCTCATCGTCTGTCGCGATCTTATAGCCAGCAAAGGCACCAGCCGCGACAGTCGTCGCCAATGCAATCGCAGTTAAAATTCTATTCCTCATCTTGGCCTCCTTGATCAAACTGAATCATTTCGCCAAGAATACGAGAGAGCTCTTCCTCGTCTTTAAACTCAATCTCAATCTTATTCTTTCCACGCGAGCTCTTCACACGCACGTTGGTATTAAAAACCTGACGAAGCACGCGGGCTGCCTTTTTAAAAGACTGAGGGGTTGCAGGCCTCGGCGTCTTAGGTGTCTCTCCGGCAGAAAACAACGGAGCAAGATTTTCTGTCGCTCTTACGGAAAGGCCCTCTGCAACAACCTTCTCTGCAAGTCGAATTCGAGCATCCTCATAGGGAACTGCAAGAATCGCACGTGCATGACCAGCAGTAAGTTTACCCTCAAAAATCATCTGCTGAACTACTTCGGGGAGATCGAGAAGACGCAGCGAGTTTGTAATTGCAGAGCGTGACTTGCTTACTGCCTTCGACAATGCCTCCTGGGTCATACCGCTGGCATCGATGAGCTGTCGATAGCCCTTAGCCTCTTCGACGGGATTCAGATCAGAACGCTGAAGGTTTTCGATAAGAGCAAGAGCCAGCATCTCTTCATCATTTACCTCTTTAATGATGACTGGCAATTCTTCAAGGCCAGCAAGCTTTGACGCCTGGTAACGACGCTCACCAGCGATGATCTCATAGCCGTTTCCATGCTTGCGAACCAAAAGCGGCTGCAAAACGCCATGTTCTTGGATTGACTCGCTCAACTCGCGAAGTTCAGTTTCGTTAAAGTGAATTCGCGGCTGATTAGGGTTGGGAACGATATCCTCAACAGGTAGCTTTGTTTCAGATGCAGCATTTGAAGCCGATGCAGCCGAACCGCCGGTCTCATACTCGGCCTCTGAGACCAAAGCATTCAGTCCACGTCCCAATCCGCCACGTTTCTTTACACTAGGCACGCTTGATCACCTCTTTTGCAAGGTTCATATATGCTTTTGCACCCTTATTTTGAGGTGCATAGGTAATTACTGGCTCTCCAAAAGACGGTGCTTCGGAGATTTTAACCGTACGGGGGATTAGCGTCTTAAACGCCTTATCACCAAAGTACGATTGAACCTCCTCAACAACCTGATTCGATAGTGAAGTACGCGAGTCATACATGGTCATAAGCACACCATAGGTGTCTAAGCCCTTGTTCAGCCTTGATTTGACCATCTTCATTGACTCAAGCAGCTTCGTAACGCCCTCGAGTGCGTAATATTCGCACTGGATCGGAATCAAAACGCTGTCTGCTGCGGTCAAAGCGTTGATAGTAAGCAGGCCGAGCGAAGGAGGACAGTCAATCAAAATAAAATCGAACTCGTCCTGAATCGGCTCAAGCAAATCTTTGAGACGGGTTTCACGTGCAATTGCGCTTACGAGCTCAATTTCGGCGCCTGCAAGCTGAATTGTAGCTGGAATTACGAATACCTTTTTACAATTTGTATCAAGAACAAGTGATTCTGCCGGCACATCATTCAACAATGCATCATAGATGCAGTGATCAAGGTCTTCTTTTTCAATTCCGAATCCACTGGTGCTGTTTCCCTGCGGATCAAAATCGACAATCAGTGTCTTACGACCCTGCTCACCCAGTGCTGCTGCAAGGTTTACAGCCGTCGTTGACTTACCGACGCCGCCTTTTTGATTGATGATTGCAATGATACGCGTGTCTTTTGCGCTCTTTGAACGCTTAACGTCGCGAAATCCCACGGTCCCTCCTGGTGTGTATTAAAGCTGTCAAACGGAGGATGTTTCACGTGAAACATTCCGAATCGATATCAACCGCCATGTTTCACGTGAAACACTGCAAGTTGTTAGTATCCATTATGTTTCACGTGAAACATCTAGGCAAGCGGATTCTTCTTTGCCACGCCATTTGCACGAGGCAATGAAACGGATGCTGGATGACTCTTCTTAAGAACAATGAACTCCCTGTGACCCAAGCCTTCAGGCAAATCAATTGCGTCATTCAGAAGCAAAGTGAAGCCGCAAATCTTAGCTGCTGACATGCCGGAAGCAAGCTCCTCATCCGAAGGATTGCCCTTGGTTATAACAAATAGCCCTCCATCCTTCAGATACGGAGCCGCATACTCAACAAGAATCGGTAGAGGGGCCAGTGCGCGGGCGGTTACAACAGAGAACTGCTTCTTATGGCTTCGAGCATATTCTTCAAGACGATCATGAACCGCATGAGCATGTTTCAATCCAAGAGCATGGACAAAGGAATTAACCGCATCAACCTTCTTGCCAACAGAGTCAATATAAGTAGCTTTACGATGCGTGGTTATGGTTAATGGAATACCAGGGAAGCCCGCACCTGTTCCCATATCGAGCAAAGCTCCCTCAGGAGCCTTGTTGATATAGGGGAGCAAAACAAGTGAGTCGAGAATATGAAGTACTGCAGCATCTTCTACGTTAAGAATACGGGTGAGATTGGTTGTCTTATTTGTTTCTAGAACCAAATCCAAATGCTGAATACATTTCCTCAGCTCAACATCAGTTACGCTCAAGGAATACTCTTTGCAATAGGAAGTTAGACGACTCAACATCTCGTCAGCCTGCTGATCAGTAAGTACTAACAACGAAAGCTCCTTTCTGACAAAAATCAGTGTATCGAGAACTTTTGACAAAAAAAAAGGGGACGTGGAAACCACGCCCCCTTAGCATAAGCTCGAGTAGATTATCGAGCAACAATCACCACATGGCGATCAGGGTCAGAACCCTCAGAATGGGTATCGACAGCATCATTACCACGAAGTGCAATATGAACCAGTCGGCGCTCATAGGCATTCATGGGCGGAAGCGAAACACTCTTATGAGTACGAATGGCACGCTCGGCGGCAGACTGAGCCATAGAGGCAACCTTGTCCTGACGACGGCTCTTGTAGCCCTCAACGTCAACCACAACCGGATACCTAAAGCCAAGCTTGCGGCTCACCAGCAAAGAGAACATAACCTGAAGGGCATCAAGGGTACGGCCATGACGGCCAATGAGAACGGCAAGATCGGGAGCCGTAACATCCAAAATCAGCTCGCCCTCGTCGCCCTCGTACTCATCAATAGGAGAGTTGGCGGCATCGAAGTGCGAAAGGATGGAACGCAGAATGGAAATCGCAACATCGGCAATGGTGTCGAGCTCCTCATCGGTCAGCTCTTCACCGGCCTTGTAGCGCTGTGCAATCTCGGGATAATCGCCCGCAATCTGCGGGGCAACCTCCTCAAGCATATCCTCGATGATCTCTTCAGACATAACGTACTCCAAAAGTTAGGTACCTAAATAAGATTGATATCCCGACTACTTCTTCTTGTGCGGACGCGGCTTCTTCTCGCGACGGGTAACCTCGACCTGCAGTGGAGCGTTCTTGAGGCGCTCCTCCTCATCGGCCTTGGCCTTGTCGATAACCTTCTGCGTCACGAAGATCTGCTGGATAACCTGCCAGGCAGAAGACACATCGTAGTAAAGCAGAACGCCGACGGGCAGGCTCCAGCCCATCCAAAGCATCATGACGGTCATGACGACGGCCATCATGCGCATGCTCTGGGCCTGCTGACCAGTCTGATTGCGAGACATATACAGCTGCGGAATCAGGGTCAAGACAGCGAACAGAATCAGGCAAACCAGCGCAGGCAGCGCAACCATAAAGCCATCGGCAAAGGAAGCGCTCGGCGTGGTGGTAAGGTCAGGCAGGATGTTGAAGAACGAGAACGTGCCGTCGCTAAAGTAGTTCGGCAGGTTACGCAGGAGCGTAAACAGGGCGAACAGGACGGGCATCTGGATCAACAGCGGCAGACAACCAGCCATGGGGTTGAACTTGTTCTCGCTGTAGAACTTCTGCATCTCCTCGGCCTGACGCTGGGGATCGTCGGCATAGCGCTCCTGGATCTCGAGCATCTTAGGCTGCAGCACCTGCATGCGAGCCGTCGACTTGGTCGACTTGAGCATAAGCGGCGTCAGCAGCAGACGGATGATGACCACCAGAATGATGATGGACAGGCCCCAGTCGACCGCAAAGGTCTGGATGAGCTTGAGCAGCTCAAAAAGGATGTTAACGATCCAATCCCACATGTAAGTTTTCCTCCGATAGCGAGTGCCCGCTAAGGCACAGGGTCATAACCGCCGACGTGCAGGGGATTGCAGCGAGCGATGCGCCTCACGGCAAGCCAGCAGCCTCTCAAAACACCGTACTTCTCAATCGCCTGGATAGCGTATTGTGAGCACGTTGGGTAATAAATGCAGGCGTCAGGCAATAAGGGCGAAATAACCTGTTGATATATGCGAATAGGAGCGATGGCAACACGTCGCAAAACGTGATTGCTCATCGCTCCTCCCCGGCAACGCCGGCGCGTTTCATAAGCGAACGCAATGCCTTGTCCATCTCCTGCGGCGAGGAAACCCTCGTCTTGGGAGTCGCGAACAAGATGATGTCATAACCCGCAACGGGAAATCCACAGCTGCGGGCGGCCTCGCGCATCACACGCTTAGATCGGTTGCGCACGACAGCACAACCGAGTCGTTTAGCACCAACGAAGGCGACCCTTCCGGAGTCGCCTTCGCCAACCGATTCACATATGGTCATTCGAATCAGAGGGTGATTGAAACGACGCCCCTGACTGAACACATGCTCGAAATCTTGCCGAGACTTAATAGTCTTCATGCGAGATGTGTGTATCGCTGCTAGACAGTGAGACGCTTGCGGCCCTTGGCGCGACGACGGGCGAGCACGGCACGACCACCCTTAGTGGCCATACGGGCACGGAAGCCATGGGTCTTGGCACGCTTACGCTTATTAGGCTGATACGTACGCTTCATCTTAAGTTCCTCCTGCTGCATTTCGAGTGTCCGCGGGGGCGCGGACGCAGATATAGACACGTGAGCTTGAAGATTGTAGGGAAATCAATGTTCAAATGTCAAGAAATCAAAGGTAAAAGGTTGCGCAGTTCACACGGTTCCCCCATAAGCACAACCGAAATTTGCGCCTCATGGCAATCTTTCACGATATTTCATCGAGTTTTCAACAGGTCATGTTGGCAATGTTGAGAACTTTTCGCCCGTTTTCCAAAGTTTTCAACAAGTTTTGAAAAGTTGTCGAAAGATGAGAAACGTTGCACGGTGAGCTACTATTTGTTCGAAACCTTTTGAAAGATTGCGAGCGGCATGTCTGACGACTTTTACACCATGGTCGATTCCGGAGACCCGGCACCCGACAACGAGCACATCACCGGCGTGCGCGAAGAGCGTGCGGAAGGCGAGCAGACGACCACGCAGGCGCCAAAAGCCATGTACGCCGCGCGCATCGCCGTCTATGACGACATGCTGTCGACACCGCGGGTGATCGTCATTGATCCACAAGATGTCCGCACGTATTTGGAAGAGACGACCAACACCGTCTACCAGTGCATGAAAGAACAAGGTGGCCATATCTCGCTCATGGTCATCCGCGAGATTGTCGAAAACTTTATCCACGCACACTTTGCCGAGCCCATCATCTCGATTCTGGACGGCGGAGACACCATCCGCTTTGCTGACCAAGGACCCGGCATCGACGACAAGGAACGTGCTTTCGACTTTGGCGTTACCAGCGCAAACAGCAAGATGAAGCGCTATATCCGTGGAACCGGAGCAGGGTTTCCCATGGTGCAGGAGTATTTGGAAAACGCCGGCGGTGCCGTATCCATCGAGGACAACATGGGCAACGGCACCGTGGTTACGGTAAGCCTGAACCCTAAACGCGTGCAGGAAATCGAGCGTGCCGGCGGACGCGGCGCTGCCGTGCGGCCCGAGACGGAGCAGCCCACATATCCCCTGCCGGGAGCTTTTGCGCAGCAGCCCGTGGCAACGCAGCAGATGCAGCCCCCCGTGGGACAGATGCAGCAGCCCGGAATGCTTCCCACACAAGAACCCCAGGCGGCATCTATGTCGATGCCGCCAAACATGCCAGAGGCCATGCCTCTGGCGGATCAGGATGCAGCAGCAATGCAGCAGGCGACGGGGGCGCCGGGTGGCCAGCAAATGGGCTATCAGCCGTACCAACAGGGATATCCATATCAGCAGATGCCGCCACTGGGGTATGGCCAGCAGTTCCCGCAGCAGTACCAGCAGGGATATCAGCAGCCGTACCAGCAGATGCCGCAGCAGCAGTACAACCCCTGGGCCCAGCAGACGCCTCCGCAGCCTTACCAACAGTGGCCTCAAAGTTTTCAACAGCAAATGCCGCCGACGCAGAGTTCTCAACAACCAGCAGCTCAAATGATGTATCCTAATGCAGTAAATCAGTATGCACAGCCACAACCGGACGTGTTCGTAAGCGATCGCGGCAACGCCGCGCTGGGCTATCTGGCGCAAAATCAAGCGTGCGGCGCAACCGATCTTGCGAGGGCGTTTGGAAACTCGGCCCCCACTTGGTCACGCACGCTCAATGACTTGGCGCAGGCCGGCTTGGTCATCAAGCATGGCCAGAAATACCATCTGACCGAACTCGGCGCCGCTCGCGTGCGAGCTCAGAGCTAAAGAACGGGAGAGACAGTGGACGAGGAAGCAAGCATCATCCTGGGGGATGCCATCGCCTTTTGCCAGCGCGACGGCCAAGATGCACGCCTCATCAACATGCTGGGGCAATCGCGCGCCATAAGCCTGACCGAAGATACGCTCACGATCGAGGCCCCCTCGCGCTTTGCCATCGCGCAGCTCAAAAAGCATCAGCCGACTATTGAGGCCTATCTGGAAGAAATCGCCTTTGCACCGATTGCTCTCGACATCGTGGCACCGCAAGGCGCCGCGACGGAATCCGCTGCCGCCACGGCGCCCGCCACGGCTCCCGCTGCTTCCCCGGCGGTGCCGGCCTCCGCAGGCGATGTGCCGACAATCGAGCAGCAGCACAGCGATGTTTCCCGTGAAACAATGGCACCGTTGACGAGCGCGGCGGCGACGTCAACGAACGCACCCGTCACGCACATGCCCATCGCTCACGACGCAGCGGCGGGCGCGGATTCGGGCATTGCAATCAAGAACACGCTCTCGGCCGACGATTTTCGTCGCATGATGAACCAGATGAAGGGCGGAGCGCCGACTAAATCCACGCAAGCTGCGGCCCCCGCTTCACCCATGCCAGTACCGACCGTGCCGGCCGAGCAGAATACGGATGGAGCCCCGCTCGCCGCGAACTCAAAATTTACCTTTGAGAACTTTGTCTACGGCCCCGAGAACAGCCATGCCTATCGCTCGGCACTCAAGTTTGCCGCCCTCGCGGACGAGCGCGGCACGTGCACATCGCTGTTCATCTACGGCAAATCGGGCCTGGGCAAGACGCACCTGTTACTTGCCATCAAAAACGAGCTCGCCGAAAAGTCGCCCGAGATCAAGGTCAAGTATGCCAACTCCCAGGCATATCTGGACGACCTGATGACCGAGTTCGACCGCCAAAAGAAGAGCAACGCTCCCATCATGCAGGCGTACCACGGCGTGGACGTGCTCATCATCGATGACATCCAAAACATCATCGGCAAGCGCGCGAGCGTGGACTACTTTTTCCAGCTCATGGACGAGTTCATCCGCAACAACAAGAAGGTCGTCATCGCGGCAGACCGCGCCCCCAAGGACCTGAGCATGGACGAGCGTCTGACCAGCCGCTTCAACGCCGGCATGCTCTGCCTGGTCGCAGAGCCCAGCTACGAGATGAAATACAAGATCTTGCAGCGCTATTACGAGAACACCATCGTCGCCGCTCCCGAGGCAGGCGACGACTCGCTGCTGGCGGCCTATGGGGGCGACGGCGGGCACCTGACCGACGAGCACTTTAAACACATGGCCGAGGTCTCGGGCACCAACATCCGCGAACTCGAGAGCTTCTGCGAGCGCTGCGCCGGCGAGGCGGGCGACCGCGAACGCGAGGGCGGGGAGCTCACCTTTGACGATATCGACGCCATCGCCAGCCAGTACTTCGACACATCGGCCAAAAAGATCAACGTGCAAACGGTTCAGTCCGTCATCGAAGAGCAGTACGGCGTGACACACGAGGAGCTCATCGGCCCGCGTCGCAACGCCAATATCGCCAAAGCACGCCATATCGCTATCTACCTGGCCATCGAGATGTGCGAGATGACGACCACGGCGGTGGGCGCCGAATTTGGCAACCGCAACCACTCGACCGTCAGCACGAGCTACAAAAAGGTCCAGAAGATGATCCAGGAAGACCGCACCGTCACCGAAGACCTTAAGTCGCTGCGCGATAAAATTACACTGCGCTCGTAGGGAAATAGAGACACCTGTTGAAAACTTGTCGAAACCACGGGCATAAGGTGTCTAAAACCCAACCCGCGGTGATGAAAAGTTTTGCGCAGGTTTTGAACGTGGAAAACCACCCCTGTTGCACACAGGCTGCTGTCGATTCTCTTTTTGGGTCTGACCTGCGTCTTTGGGAGTAATCAACAGTTTCGTCAGTGCTATTACTATTATTAAGATATTTATATCTATAGAAAGGTATTAAAAGATGAAGTTCACCGTCAGCCAGAGCTCGCTTACACAAGCCATCGGCGTCGTTATGAAGGGTGTCGCTTCGGCATCCACCCTCCCCATCCTGTCGGGCGTGCTCGTTAAGGCCCAAGACGGCATCTTGGAATTCCAGACCTCTAACTACACCATCTCGATCCGTCATCGCATCGCGGCGCATGTCGAAGAAGAGGGCGAGATGGTTATCCCCTGTAAGATGCTCTCCAATATCACCAAGACCCTCCCCGATGCTCCGGTCACCTTTGAGCTGTCCGAGCGCCAGGTGCTGATTGGTTGCGAGAAGAGCTCTTTCCGCCTGAACACGCTCGATGCTAATGACTTCCCCGAGTTTCCGGCCTATGCCATCGAGAGCGCCGTGGAACTGCCGACCGATATCTTGTCCGAGATGGTCGGCCGCGTGTGGCGCGTCACCTCGACCGACAAGGCCCGCCCCATCCTGGGTGGCGTGCACATGAAGGTCGAGAACAACACCGTGCGCCTGGTGGCGACCGATTCCTTCCGTTTGGCCGTGTGCGATACGCAGGTCGAGACCTCGACCCTCGAAGGCTCCTTTGAGCTCAACGTTCCGGCTGACGCCTTTAACGACGCACTGAACATCATGGCCAGCCAGGCGACCATCATGATCGGGGCTACCGACACCCAGGTCGTCTTCGAGGCCGGCAACACCACCTACGTGTCGCGCCGCATCGAGGGCGTGTACCCCAACTACAAGCAGCTCATCCCCGATTCGTGCGTGACGAGCGTCAAGATCGACGTCGCCGCCTTTAACGCCGCCCTCAAGCGCGTGGCCGTTATCGCGAGCGCCAACCCCGCCGTCAAGTTCGAGATCGATGTCGAGAACGGGCAGATGGGCCTGTCCTCCATCTCCAATGACCAGGACCTTGCGCAGGAGACGATCGATGTCGAGGCCGAGGGCGAGTCGGGTACCATCGCCTTCAACTACCACTACATCTTCGGCTGCCTCAATGCCCTGTCCAAGGAGAAGGAGATCACGCTGGAGCTCAAGAGCTACTCGCAGGCGGGCATCTTCAAGTCCTACGACAAGATCAACTACCTGTACCTGGTCATGCCGGTTCGCATCTAGCGCTGCGCCATGACCATGTTCGCCCGCGATCTTTCCGTCGCGCACTACCGCAGTTTCGAGAGCTATCGTCTTGCCCTGGACGAGGGCGTGACGATACTTGCGGGACCCAACGCGGCGGGAAAGACCAATCTCATAGAGGCGCTGCAGCTGCTGACGAGCGGCGCCTCGTTTAGGCATCCGACCGCAGCTGAGCTCGTCCATGATGGCGTGGGCTCGTGCAAGATCGAGCTGAGGCTCGAGGGCGACGGCCGCGTACTTGATATGGGATTGAGCGCGGAGGACGGTAAACGCTCGTTTAGCCGCAACGGCAAGAGATGCTCTGCCGCCGGTGTGCGCGGGGTTCTGCCGAGCGTGCTGTTTTGCCCCGACCATCTGGACATGGTTAAGCGAGGCGCCAGTGTGCGCCGCGCCGCCCTCGACGACTTTGGCATGCAACTGAGCGCACGCTATGCCGATCTTGCGAGCACCTATGGTCGCTGCGTGACCCAGCGTAACGCCTTGCTCAAGGAGGCCTGGTGCTGCCGCGAGATGCTCGGCGCGTGGAACGATTCGATTGCCCGCGCGGGCGCGGCTCTGCTCGTGCACCGGTTGGCCCTGCTCGACCGGCTGGCGGGCCATGTGCGTACTGCCTACGGGCAAGTGGCGTCCGGTGAAGCCGCCAACGTGTCCTATGCGTCCACGCTGGGGGATTTGCCCCAGGTCGATGATCGCGAAGAGCTGAAGGGCTGGGCGTACGAGCGCATGCTGGCTGCCCTTGATGAGCACGCCGACGAGGAAATTCGCCGCGGCGTGACGTTGGTGGGACCGCATCGCGACGAGATTGAGTTTGCTGTGGCGGGTCGCTCCGCCCGTTCATTTGCCAGCCAAGGTCAGCAGCGAACGTTGGTTCTGGCCTGGAAGGTGGCGGAGGTGGCCGTGGCTCGCGATGTCCTGGGCACCGCCCCACTGCTGCTTTTGGACGACGTGATGAGCGAACTCGACGGCGAACGCCGCGGTGCTTTCCTGCGGCTGATCGGCGATGATATCCAGACGGTCATAACCACGACCAACCTGGGGTACTTTACCGATGACCTGCTTGATCGAGCCAAGGTGGTGAGCATGGGTGAGACGTGCTAATTACGAGCGCGAGAGCGAAACGGTCGCCTTCAGTGGCTTTTTGAACGCAGAGCGCCAGCGCATCCTGGCGGCTGCGACCCCTGAGCGCCGTGCGCAGATGGAGGCCGCCGAGGAGTCGCGCGCGGTCTATCGCGCGTGGAACGCGGTGTGCTCGGGCACGCGCGAGGGGCGGCATGTGACGGGCCTGCGCTACCTGCCCGAGTCCAATGAGCTGCTGGTATATCTCGACTCGCCCTCGTGGACGCAGGAAATGACGTTGTTGCGCGAGATCATCCGCGCGCGCATGGAGCGCGCCGGTGCGCATGTGGATGGCCTGGTGTTCAAAGCCACCGCGCCCGGTCACACGCCGCCCGCCGCCAAGGAGCGCCTTCGCCCAGCGGCGACCGAGCGCCCGCCGGCCCCACACGCCGACCTCAGCGATGCCGAGCGCACCGAGATTGAGCGCCAAGTGGCGCCCATCGAAGACCAAAAACTGCGCGAGGCCCTCGAGAACGCCATGAGAGCCAGTGCCGAGTGGGCCAAGGGCGCGCAAAGCAAAAAAGAGCCTTAAATCGCATCTGGTGGCCTTGTAGAGCCAAATACCCTCGTTCCCGAGGGTATTTTTTTACGATAAACTAGTAAGGCTGTACACATTTTCTTGACTGAAGGAGGACGTGTGGCAAACGAAAACGATTACGATGGCGGCGAGATTAAGATTCTCGAAGGTCTCGAGGCCGTTCGTAAGCGCCCGGGCATGTATATCGGCTCGACGAGCGCCAGCGGTCTGCATCACCTGGTGTGGGAGATCGTTGACAACTCCGTCGACGAGGCCATGGCCGGTTTCTGCACCGAGATCCAGGTGACGGTCCACGCCGACAACTCCATCACGGTCGTCGACAACGGGCGCGGTATCCCCGTCGACGAGCACCCTGTTAAAAAGATCCCGACGCTCGAGGTCGTCATGACGATTTTGCACGCCGGCGGTAAGTTCGATAATTCGGCCTATAAGGTCTCGGGCGGCCTGCACGGCGTTGGCATCTCCGTCGTCAACGCACTGTCCAAGCGCGTGGTCGTTCAGGTTCGTCGCGACGGCAACACCTACGAGATGGAGTTCTCGCGCGGCAAGACCGTCAAGAAGATGGAGGTCGTGGGCACCTCGGATTCGACGGGCACCACCGTCACCTTCTGGCCCGACGACGAGATCTTCGAGACCTGCATTTACGATTTCGATACGCTGCACAACCGTCTGCAGGAGACGGCGTTCCTCAATAAGAACCTCAAAATCGTGCTGACTGACGAGCGCGAGTCTACTCCCCACGTGGAGGAGTTTTGCTACGAGGGCGGCATCATCGACTTCGTCAAGTTCCTTAACGAGGGCAAGGACGTCCCCGAGGCCTTTAAGGAGCCTATCTACATCGAGGGCAAATCGGACCCGGACGCACCTGTGGCCAAGATGGGCGAGGTTGAGGTTTCCCTGCAGTGGAATAGCGGCTACGGCGAGAACGTCATGTCGTTTGCCAACGACATCTACACCCCCGAGGGCGGCATGCACCTTGAGGGCTTCCGCACCGCGCTCACCCGCGTGATCAACGACTATGCGCGCAAGCAGAACCTGCTCAAGGAAAAAGACGCCAATCTGACCGGCGACGATGTGCGCGAGGGCCTTTCGGCCGTTATCTCGGTCAAGCTGCCCGATCCGCAGTTTGAGGGCCAGACCAAAGCCAAGCTCGGCAGCTCCTATATGCGCGCGCTGACGCTCAAGATCGTGACCGACGGCCTTGCCGATTACCTCGAGGAGCACCCTAAGCCCGCTCGCGAGATCGTCAAGAAGGCGCAGCAGGCCTGCAAGGCGCGCAATGCCGCCCGCAAGGCGCGCGAGGCGACCCGCCGCAAGAGCCTGCTCGAGACGGCGTCCCTGCCCGGTAAGCTCGCTGACTGCTCGGTGCGCGATGCCGAGCTGACCGAGCTCTTCATCGTAGAGGGCGACTCGGCAGGCGGTTCGGCCAAGGACGGCCGTCGCCGAGACATCCAGGCGATTCTGCCCCTGCGCGGCAAGATTTTGAACGTCGAGCGCGTTGGTGACCATCGCGCGTTCTCGAGTGACACCATCCAGTCGCTGATTACCGCAATCGGCTGCGGCGTCACGACGAGTGCCGGCGACGGCGGCGATTTCGATATCACCAAGGCGCGCTACCACAAGATCATCATCATGACCGATGCAGACGTCGACGGCGCGCATATCCGCATCCTGCTGCTGACGTTCTTCTACAAGTACATGCGTCCGCTGATCGATGCCGGCTACGTCTATGTTGCCTGCCCGCCCATCTTTGGCATTAAGGTGCGCAACAAGATCCACTACGTGTATCCCAACGGCCGCCAGCCCGAAGACGAGATCCTGCGCGATACCATCCAGAGTCTGGGCCTGAACCCCGATGATAACGACGAGGACGGCAAGGCCAAGGACGGCAAGATCACCAAAAAGCGCAAGGGCTATACCGTCCAGCGCTACAAGGGCCTGGGCGAGATGGACCCCAAACAGCTTGCCTCGACGACGATGGACCCAAAGACCCGCATTCTGCAGCGTGTGTCGATCGAGGACGCCGTGGTGGCGGACCGCGCCGTGCGCGAGCTGATGGGTTCCGAGGTCGGCTATCGCCGCGAGTACATCGAGAAGCATGCACATGATGCACGATTCCTTGACGCTTAAGAGGAGGTAACGTGGCAGACGATATCAACAATAACGAGGGTATGGACGAGGCCGGCGATGCCGGTATGCCCGATGATCTGAAGCGCCTGCTTGCCCGTGCTGAGCAGGGCGAGGACGGCGATCCGGACGCCTATAACCCCGATGCCGATGATGATGAGGAAGAAGACGACGCCGAGCTCGAGGAGAGCTTTGGCGAAGTCGACCGTGGCGCCTCGGCCGGCGAGGATATCAACGGCGGCCAGCTCCAGATTTCGGAGTTTGGCCGCGAGATGAAGCAGTCGTTCATCGAGTATTCGATGTCGGTTATCACGGCACGTGCCCTGCCGGACGTGCGCGACGGCTTAAAGCCGGTGCACCGCCGCATCCTGTACGCGATGAACGAGAGCGGCATCTACCCCAACCGCCCACATAAGAAGTCGGCCTGGACGGTCGGCGAAGTTATCGGTAAGTACCACCCGCATGGCGACTCCGCGGTCTATGAGGCCATGGTCCGCCTGGCGCAGTGGTTCTCCATGCGCACGCCGCTCATCGACGGTCACGGCAACTTCGGCAACATCGACGGCGACGGCGCCGCTGCCATGCGTTACACCGAGAGCCGCCTGGCAAAGCCCGCCATGGAACTGTTGCGTGACTTGCAGAAGGATACCGTCGACTGGCAGCCCAACTACGACGAATCGCTCGCCGAGCCCGTGGCGCTGCCTGCGCGCTTCCCCAACCTGCTGGTCAACGGCAGCCAAGGCATCGCCGTCGGCATGGCCACCAACATCGCTCCGCATAACCTCACCGAGGCGATCGAGGCCACCTGCTACCTGATCGACAACCCCGACGCCACCGTCGACGAGCTCATGCAGATCATGCCCGGTCCGGACTTCCCCACCGGCGCCATCATCATGGGCAGCGCCGGCATTAAGCAGAGCTACGAGACCGGTCGCGGCTCCATTACCGTGCGTGCCAAGGCACACGTGGAGTCCACCAAGACCGGCCGCAGCCGCTTGGTCTTTACCGAGATTCCCTACATGGTCAACAAGGGCACCCTGCAGGAGAAGATCGCCCAGCTCGTCAACGACAAGCGCATCGAGGGCATCTCGGATATGCGCGATGAGTCCAACCAGAAGGGCATCCGTCTGGTCATCGAGCTCAAGAAGGGCGTCATTCCGCAGGTCGTGCTCAACAATCTGTATAAGTACACCTCGCTGCAGACGACCTTTGGCGCCAACAACCTGGCACTCGTCAACGGCGTTCCCAAATGCCTGAGCCTGCGTGAGATGCTGCAGCACTACATCGACCACCAGGTCGACGTCGTCACCCGCCGCACCCGCTTCGACCTTAAGAAGGCCCAGGCCCGCGCGCATATCCTCGAGGGCTACCTGATGGCCCTTGACCATATCGACGAGGTCATCAGCATCATCCGCTCCTCGCAGACCGACTCCGAGGCCAGCAGCCGACTGATCGAACGCTTTGGCTTTACGCCCGAGCAGACCACGGCCATCCTCGAGATGAAGCTGCGCCGCCTGACCGGCCTGGAGCGCGACAAGATCCAAGAAGAGTTGGACGGCCTGCGCCGCGCCATCGCCTACTACGAGGACCTGCTGGCGCACGAGGAGAAGATTCTGGGCGTCATCAAGGAAGAGATGCGCGAGATCTCCAAGAAGTTTGGCGACAAGCGCCGTACCGAAATCAGCCAGGTTGAGAAGGACCTGGATGTCGAGGACCTCATCGCCGACGAGGATATGGTCGTGACCATCACCCACACCGGCTACGTTAAGCGTATCCCAGTGGCTGCCTACCGTGCCCAGAAGCGCGGTGGCAAGGGCGTGTCGGGCGTCAACCTCAAAGAGGACGACGTTATCGATGAGATGTTCATCGCGTCCACGCACGAGTACGTGCTGTTCTTCTCGAGCAAGGGCAAGGTCTATCGCCTGAAGGTGCACGAGCTGCCGGTGGGTACGCGCCAGGCGCGCGGTACCGCGATCGTCAACCTGCTGCCCTTCGAGGAAGGCGAGAAGATCGCGAGCGTCATCAGCTGCCGCGAGTTCCCGGCCGACGAGTACCTGATGTTTGCCACCAAGAGCGGCATGGTCAAAAAGACCGTGATGAGCGCATATGACCGCAGCCGTCGCGACGGCCTGATCGCTATCAACCTGCGTGACGACGACGCGCTGCTGAACGTGCGCCGCGTGCGCGACGGCGACAAGATTATCCTGGCCACCACCGCGGGCAAGGCGATCATGTTCTCCGAGGAGCAGGTGCGCGCCACCGGCCGCGATACCAGCGGCGTTCGCGGTATCGGTCTGAAGGACGGCGTGAGCGTTCTGGGCATGGAAGTCACTAACGGCAACGGCGATCTATTCGTCATCACCGAGCGCGGCTACGGCAAGCGCACGCCGGTTGCGGACTACCCGGAGCAGAATCGCGGCGGTCAGGGCGTCTACACCATTCAAATGACCGAGCGCAAGGGCAACCTCGCGGCCATGAAGACGGTGGGCCCGCAGCACGAGCTGTTCATCGTGACGGAGGGCGCGACGGTCATTCGCGTCAAGACCGACGAGATCAGCCAGACCGGCCGCGCCACCCAGGGCGTCAAGATGATGACCGTCGACGACAACGACCGCATCTGCGCCGTGGCCCGCATGACGGCCGCCAAAGAGAGGCCCGAAGGCGAAGCCACAGAAAACGGCTCCGCCCCCGAAGAAACCCCTGTCGATCTAGGCGACGGCAACGACATGCCGGAAGATCTCCTTGACGAGTAAGAGGCCCTAACTGTTAGAAAATATCAGACCCCATACTTCGGCGGTCGGCGCACTGCGCGCCGACCGCTTTTTTGAAAACCTTGGGACCCCATGGTCGCTGGGCTGGCGAGATGGTTTTGGTTTGTCGCGAGTTCCGCACGCAAAGAAGGCCACTTAATGTGGCCTTCGTCTTGCGCAGGACTGTCCGAGCAGCAAACCAAAACCATCTCGCCAGCCCAGCGACCACCCCTCCCAAAGATTTTCAAAAAAGTTGTTGACGCGCGCGTAACGACTCGTCTAATATATCCCTTGCGCGATGGACCTGTAGCTCAGTTGGTTAGAGCGTCCGGCTGATAACCGGGAGGTCACAAGTTCGAATCTTGTCAGGTCCACCACTTTCTTTCGCAATAAACACCCCAGCGAGAGCCGAGTCGCCGCTGGGGTGTTTATTACTGTCTCCGTGGGGGTTTAGCTCAGCTGGGAGAGCGCGGGCTTTGCAAGCCTGAGGTCAGGGGTTCGATCCCCCTAACCTCCACCATGATGGACCTGTAGCTCAGTTGGTTAGAGCGTCCGGCTGATAACCGGGAGGTCACAAGTTCGAATCTTGTCAGGTCCA
>NZ_JBCPDN010000003.1:30930-70673 GCF_040915425.1 Collinsella aerofaciens
CCATCAAAACTGTGAAGAGCCCTGAGGCGTTGCCTCGGGGCTTTTTTCTTGTCTGCGATAAATCTCATTTTGGTTTTGTGTGCTGTGCGAAAGATTGGGTAGTATAGCTATTCAATGCGGTGGAGCTGCCGCGTGTTAACCGCTACGTACCGGAGGTGTTCCATGGTTCGTGTCGACATAGAGACCATCGTCATGGCCGCCGGTCCCGTGCCATCGCTTATCGTGCTTCGCGAGCGCTGCAGCAAATCGGACTCGCCTGCACCGCTGCGTTCCCTTTCCATTCAGACTGGTTCGTTTGAGGCCGCGGCCATCAGCCGTGGCATCGATAGCGGTCGCGCCGAGCGCCCGATTACCCATGACCTGTTGCTCGATACTGTTGGCGCCCTGGGCGCCAAGCTCGAGCGCATCGAGATCGTTCGCGCCGAGCCGCCGGTGTTCTACGCGACGATCGTCGTACTGGCCGATGGTGACGAGCGCAAGATCGATGCCCGTCCCAGTGATGCCATTGCCCTTGCCGTGCGCAGCAATGCCCCCATGTTTGTGGAGGACGACATCATGAATCGCTTGGGTACCGTTTCTGCCCATGCCGAGGAAGCTGACGACGAGCAGGAGTTCGAGAAGTTCGACGAGTTCGTCCATACGCTCTCCCCCGATGACTTCTAAATGCTCGACAAACACGCGACGGAGTGCACTCTCATGAGCGCCGGAGTTTCTGCTGAGGCGGCTGCGATCGCCCGCGAGGCCCAGATGCGCTCGGAGGCTTCTGAGGCGGCTCGCATTGCCTATGTGACGCAGGCCCGCACGCTTCGCGAGCGCCGCGGCTCGTTTATCAAGATGGTTGTCGTCTCCGTCCTTGTCGCGGCAATCTGCTCGCGCCTTCGTGGTACAGTTGGTGCGCTTGGGTTTTCGATCTCTACGGGCCTCGTGATCTGGGGCGTGGTCGATGCGGTCATGCTGACCAGTCAGATCAAGGTGCTCGACAAGCGCGCGATGGATATGATGTGCGCCCGCGACGCCGCCGCCAAGATCGCCGCCGAGGCACAAGAACTGTAACGACGCCAGACTCGATGGGAAGGTCTAAAGATGGCACAGGATATGCAGGACGCCGGTAACGTCTCCGCCGAGCTCGACGCCATGGTGTGTGACCTGATTGGTGCGTTCTTGGACGACCTTGCCGCCGGCGAGAATCCGGGCGTAGTTGTGGCGATTGAGGACGCTGCTTCCAACCGATATCTGGCGGCGCTCGACGAGGACGGCGAAGAGGCGTGCCTGGAGGCGGCCACCAACTTTATCTCCGAGCACAAGATGGGTCTTAAGGACGAGGGCCTGGGCCGTATCGCCCGATATGCCATCGGCTATACCGGTTGTGTCGAGATCGATGGCGGCTACCATGACGCCCTGCTCGTGAGCTTCTTTGAGACGACGCTCGAGAGTGGTTTTTCGGCATATGTGCTGTATGAGGGCATGGGCGCCGGCGATGGTTTTATGTGGAGCGACCCTGAACCTGCAGGTGAGGAAACCCCTCTCATCTAAAATCGCTAAAATAAACGAGTTTTCGGTAAAAGGCTCAATATTCCCGCTGAGCGTTGTATCGCTGGGCGGGCCGCATACGCGTGCCGTTTGTATATGGATAGAAGATAGGGGAACTACATGCGCGTAGACAATCTGAGGAACATCGCCATCATCGCCCACGTCGACCACGGCAAGACGACGATGGTCGACAAGCTCCTGCGTGCCACGGACGCCTTCCGTGCTAACCAGCAGGTCGAGGACCGCGTCCTGGATTCCAACGACCAGGAGCGCGAGCGCGGCATTACGATTCTCGCCAAGAACATCTCTATCGAGTACAAGGACGTCAAGATCAACGTCATCGACACCCCGGGCCACGCCGACTTCGGCGGCGAGGTCGAGCGCGTGCTGCGTATGGCCGACGGCGCCCTGCTGCTGGTCGACGCCTTTGAGGGCCCCATGCCCCAGACCCGCTTCGTGCTGCGTCACGCTATTGACACCGGCCTTAAGATCATGATCGTCATCAACAAGATCGATCGTCCGGGCGCCAACCCCGAGAAGGCCTACAACGACTGCCTGGACCTTATGGCCGACCTGGGTGCCACCGACGACCAGCTCGAGTTCGCCATGGAGCACGTGGTCTACGCCAGCGCCATGAATGGCTTTGCCCGTCTTGACCCCAACGACGGCAACATGGACATGTATCCGCTGCTCGATATGATCATTGACGACATGCCCGCGCCCGAGGTTGACGAGAACTCCCCGCTGGCCATGCAGTGCGTGACCATCGACCACTCCAACTTCGTCGGCCGCATCGGTATCGGTCGCGTGTACTCCGGCGCCATCCATCAGGGCGATCAGATCCTGGTTGTCAAGAACGACGGCTCCAGCGCTACCGCCACCGTCAAGCAGCTCTTTACCTTCGACTACCTGGGTCGCACCGAGTGCCAGGAAGTCGGCGCCGGCGACATCGCCGCCGTCGTGGGCATCGACCGCACCGATATCGGCGATGTCTACACCGATCCCGAGAACCCTGTCGAGCTCGAGCCCATCGAGATCGACCCGCCGACCCTGTCCATCGTCTTTGAGGCTTCGACCTCCCCGCTCGTCGGCCGCGATGGCGACATCGTGGGCGCCCGTCAGCTCAAGGAGCGCCTGTTCAACGAGGCCGAGAACAACGTGACCATGAAGATCGAGGAGCTCGAGGACAAGAGCGGCGTCGAGGTCTCGGGCCGCGGTATTCTGCACCTGTCCGTCCTGATGGAGTCCATGCGCCGCGAGGGCTTTGAGTTCCAGGTCGGCCGTCCCCGCGTTCTGTTTAAGAAGGACGAGAACGGCAACAAGATGGAACCCGTCGAGCAGGCCGTCGTCGAGTGCCCGGACGAGTACTCGGGCAAGGTCGTTGAGGTCTTCGGCACCTCCGGCGGCATCATGACGAGCATGGATACCTCGGGCATCGTGACGCACCTCGAGTTTAAGATCCCGACCCGCGGCATCATGGGCCTTAAGAACCGCATCATGAACGTCACCCACGGCGAGGGCGTGTTCTACCACACCTTCCTGGAGTACGGCCCCTATGCCGGCGAGATCGGCAACCGTCAGAACGGCGCCATGATTTCCATGACCACCGAGAAGGCCGTTGCCTATGCTCTGGGTACGCTGCAGGAGCGCGGCCAGCTGTTTGTTGAGCCGGGCACCGAGTGCTACGAGGGCATGATCGTGGGCGAGCGCAGCAAGGCCGGCGACATGGTCGTCAACATCGCTCGCACCAAGAACCTGGGCAACCAGCGTTCCTCGACCTCCGATATCTCCGTCCAGCTGGTGCCGCCCCGCACCTTCTCGCTGGAGGAAGCGCTGGAGTACATCGCCGACGACGAGCTGGTCGAGATTACTCCCAAGAACATCCGCCTGCGCAAGCGTCTGCTCAATGCTACCGACCGCAAGAAGGCTGCCGTTCGCGCCGGCCAGGTCAACAAATAAGCGCTGGACTTTATAGCGTCTAACAAGAAAGGGCGTCGACCGTAATGGTCGGCGCCCTTTTTGTGCATAGGGACTGAGCTGGTCTGCACCACCACAAAGGTGCCTGGTCCCTTTGTGGTGGTTGGCGGCTAAGCGGTGGGGAGTCCTGGCGTGTTAGCCGGCTGCTGCGGCTTGACGCGGGCGTTGCGCCAGATGATTTGGATGATGTAACCGAGCATAAAGACAAAGGCCACGCCGCTGATGAAGTCACCTACGAGGGGAAGCCCCGTGAGGGCGCCTGCGATTACGCCGCCCACGGCTGCCATGGCGTAGCGGTTTTGGTTGTGTCCAACCATGCGGGCGATCGCGCACCCCGCAAAGGCACTCGACATCAACGCGATGCCGATAACGCCGCACAAGAGGGTTCCGGCAAGCGACAGACCAGCGATAGAGATAATCAGCAGTAGGACGGCGGGGACGATAGCAATCGTGCCCAGAAGACCGCTCACCCACAGGGGCATGGAGCGCTGGTGGAGCATGCCGGCGGCGCTGGCGGTCGCGCGCGGAAAGATGAGCTCGAGCAGCAGAGCGACAAAGCAGGTCGAGAGTGCCGCGGCGACGATACCGCCGATGACATCGTTAACGGTGGAAGTATCCTCGTTCTCGGTGCGGTCGATCTTGAGCGCGCCGACCTCGGCTCCCGCGGCGCGCTCGGGGTCCTCGGAGACGTGAGCGTTCACGGTGCCGGTGATGTGGGCGTTCTTGCCCAAGATGAGCTTGTCGGCCCAAACCTCGACATCGCCCTCGACGGTGCCATCGATGGTCACCGTGTCGCCCGCAAGCGCTGCCGACTTGGTAGAGCCGCGCAGGGCAACCGTCTCGCCTATCGCGTAGAAGCAGTTGGCGGTGCTGTCGGAATTGAGTACGACGTGCTGACCGACGACCGTGACGCTGCCATCAACCGTAGTCTTGGCAATGTCGATGGTGCGCGCCGCCAAGCGGACGGCGCCGTCCACCGTGCAGTCGCGGATGGAGAGGCTCTCGCCTGCTGCAATTATGTCGCGGCCGATGGACGCATCGTCCAAGTTGAGGGCCTGACCTGCCCAGTACAGGTCACCTTCGATGCCGGACGGATTGGCATCATCGTCGGTCGTAAGTACGTTTCCTGCGGTGTCCGTGCCGGCGAACGACGCCGTGGGAAGTGCAGTAATCGCCAGTGCGATGAGCGCGAATGCCATAAGCAGGCAGCGACGCATTTTGTGTGACGGCGCCGCCGCGGTTTGATTGAGAGCCATGGTTGATCCTTTTGTTAGGTGTTCGGCATATACCTAACAGGGTACCCAACGCGTGGGCGCTCTAAAAGAACCTCTCGGTTGCATTTCGAAGGGTCGTGCCGTGCTGTCTACTTTTTACGGTGCAAGAAGCGTGCGATGTCTTCTTCGGTGGGGCTTTTGATGTCAAAGCGCAGCGAGAGCCAGCGCAGACCCATGGTCACGACAACGCATACGACCAGCGCGGCGACATTGCTCATGATGCCGCTCATAACGAGACACACATAGCTTGTCGATCCGGCGATGGCGGCGATGGCATAAAAGTTAGTACGTTGGAAAATGCCCGGAACCACGCCCATAAAGCCGTCGCGCAACATGCCGCCGCCCACCGCGGTGAAAAAGCCCATCATGATGCACACCGCCGGCGCAAAGCCGTAGACCAGTGCCTTGTCCGCGCCGGTTGCGGCATAGATGCCGACCGAGATGATGTCGAGCAGGGGAATGAGTTTTTCGGGCTTGTCGACGATTGCCGGGAAGATGTAGATGATGGCCGCGGTGGCGATGGAGAGCGGGAGCGCCATCGGTTGGTTGAGGATGTAGACGTTGCCCACCTGCAGCGTCATATCGCGCAAAAGACCGCCGCCCAGTCCACAGACCACGGCGAGCGCGACGGCGCCCACCAGGTCGAGTTTGTGCTCGCGCGCAACCAGCACACCCGAGATCGATGCAGCGACAACGGCGAACATCTCGAGCCAAAAGGGGATAGCGACCATGGCATCAGAGGCATGTGGGGTAACGGTCATAGCGGCGACGACGGGCAAGATGGGGTCCTTTGGGTTGCGGGTTTAGACAATGCCCGTACATAGTACATGTTCGGCGCCGATTGCGATCCTATTGCTCGGCAAACGGTCGGGACTGGATGCGGGCGTAGGCATCAAACGTGTACATCAGCCTCCAAAGATGTCAAAAAATGTCGGTTTTGGAGGGTGATGTACATGTTTTGGTTGGGGCGTGCTGGGATGACGCTACTCGGAAGGCGCGTCTTCGCCCTGCGCGCTCTTCCAGTTGCGGATAAGTGCCTTGCGCAGTTCGTTCTGCTTTCGCTGGTACTCGGCGTCCGTGCAGCGGGGCATACCGAGTGCTTCGCGAATGCTGTTAATGGCGCGATGAAAGGCAAGTTGACTTGCGAACTGTGCCGAGGTGAGCGCAACGATTCGATATCCCATTTGGGCGAGCACGGCCTCTCGCTCCGCGTCCGCTCCCTTGCGCTCGGTCTCATCGTGAAAGCCGCCCTTATATTCGATGCCGAGTTCTCTGCGCTGATAAGTAACAAGAGCGTCGATTTTGAGCGTTCGGGCTTTTGCGCAATGCCAGAGACGCTGAGGGATTTCGAGCGGTTTGTTGAGTTCGATACCTCGGATACCAACGCCGCCTTCGCTTGTTGGGAGCGAGAGGGCGATGGAAGATGCGGTCTCCATGGGCGAGGCTGAGTGGTCGTAGATGTGTCTGAGCGCGAGTCTGGCGCGTGTGGCGCCGGGTTTGCCAGGGTGCCGATCGAGTAGCTCGACAATTTCGTCCTTGGAGGTGGTGGTTGGTTGCTCAGTGTAAGGGTCAGAGGGATTGAGCCCCATGCGATAGTCGCCGCAAACTTCGTAACCATACTCGAGGTATTCGATCCTATCCATCCACTCGGCAGCGAGCACGACGGTGAAGGCTTCGTCGGTGATAAAGATGCCGGGCGTAAGCTCGTCAATATGGTCGTAGGGTAGGTTTTGGCCGAGAACGTGGCAAGTGACACCGTTGGTGCGAATTCGCTCGAAAGCAAATACTACGGAGATGTCGATAGTCTTGAGCATGGTGGACGGAATGCCGCAGTCGGTAAGTGCCTGCCGAATGCGCGCGATGCGTTGCTGGGTAGAGAGGCCCCGCACGCCTATCTGGTAGTCGCGTTGTGCGACGGCTTGAACCAGGTTTCGCGGTGCATGATGGACGAGCCACGCCGTTTTATGCGAAATGAGAACAGGAGTATCCATTTGGGGACCTCTCGCTTCGAGCTGACACCAAACTCTTATGTCCGTTGAGGTGGGGAAATATACCGGATGCGAACAAATCGACTCATGCTTGGTGCGCGTCATACGCAAACATGTACATCACACTCCAAAAACGACATTTTTTGACATCTTTGGAGGGTGGTGTACATGTTTGAGATATGGGCTGGGATCGA
Organism: Collinsella aerofaciens; assembly: GCF_040915425.1. Lineage (GTDB taxonomy): Bacteria > Actinomycetota > Coriobacteriia > Coriobacteriales > Coriobacteriaceae > Collinsella > Collinsella aerofaciens_BW. Next base: position 37,894 of record NZ_JBCPDN010000003.1, read on the forward strand.
CCACGATGGGGGTGTGGTCGAATAGGAGGGATGTCCAAATTTTGAGCTTTGCTCAAAATTTATCCGGTCGGCTTACGCCGACCGCGCTGCGCTAAAAACGCGCCGCTGGCGCGTTTTCTTTACGCTCCGCGCCCTGGCGGGTTCGAATCCCTCCTCCGCCGTATTTGCTTGTTAGGGACTCAAAACAAAAAAGCTCCCATTCCCGGGAGCTTTCTCAATCTAAATGGCGGAGGAGGAGGGATTCGAACCCTCGTGACCTTATACAGGCCAAACGGTTTTCGAGACCGCCGCATTCAACCACTCTGCCACCCCTCCGCGTGGGGTAAAAACAAAGCAGGCTCGAAGGCCTGCTTTGGAATTAACTGGCGGAGAGTCAGGGATTTGAACCCTGGAGACGCTTTTGACGCCTACACGATTTCCAATCGTGCTCCTTCGGCCACTCGGACAACTCTCCGTTAAATGCGAAAGTCAGTATACACGAGGAATCGCAAAGTGCAAACAGAAAAGTTGGCATTTTTTAAAACGCTTGGCCGCGCTTGGCGTTGCAGTGGGGTTTGAGGTGCCAAAAAACGGCTTCCGACCAGCGTGGTTGATCAACTCAATTGTTCAAAAGGAGTATTCATAAGCGACTTGGCAATGAATTTAAAAATCTTTGGGTGGTGCTGTGGACCACTGGTATGCATTTTGCGACCACAGCCTTGTGCCCGTTGACCTGCGGCTTGGCTCAGCTTGTCCCCACGGCACCGTATCTTGTCCACAGATCTGTCAAGCTTTTGGTCGGCATTTGGTTGGAATGCGCATGAAACGTGGTGCGAGTATAGGCATATGTGGAGGTCATGAGGTTGTAGCTGCATATTCTTGCGGCTTGGGAGGTTGAAAGATATTATTACCAAGTCTTTTCCTGCTTCAGGCGCACCTTCACGACCTGAAGCCACATTTGCCCAGAGGAGGTGACAATATGAAGGCTTATGAACTGCTGTTCTTTGTTGACCCGTCGCTCGACCCCGAGACTCGTCTCGCTGTTATGAAGCGTATCGATACCACGATCGCTGAGGGCGCTGGCAAGGTCGACTCCGTTGACGAGTGGGGCAAGCGCAAGCTCGCCTACGAGATCAACGACCTCACCGATGGTGACTACACCCTCATCAACTTCCACGCAGATCCTACCCAGATCGCCGAGCTTGATCGCGTCCTGCGCATCACCGACGCTGTGGTCCGCCACATGATCGTCCGTCGCGACGACCAGGAGTAAGACTGTCGTTTTGGACTGGGCTTGTGCCCCAAGAGGAAGTAGTGAGTTATGAGCATCAATCGAGTGAACATCACCGGTAACCTCACCCGCGATCCCGAGCTGCGCGCCACCGCCGGCGGAACCCAGGTTCTGTCCTTTGGCGTCGCCGTGAACGATCGTCGCCGCAACGCGCAGACTGGCGAGTGGGAGGACTATCCCAACTTTGTCGACTGCACCATGTTCGGCACCCGCGCCGAGGCCGTGAGCCGTTTCCTGGCAAAGGGAAACAAGGTCGCGATCGAGGGCAAGCTGCGCTACAGCTCTTGGGAGCGCGACGGCCAGCGCCGGAGCAAGCTTGAGGTCATCGTCGATGAGATCGAGTTTATGAGCTCCCGTGGTGGCCAGGGTGGCTACGATCAGGGCGGTTACGCCCCCGCAGCTCCCGCGCCCGCAGCACGTCCTGCCGCACCGGTGGCCACGCCGCCCGCGGTCGACGTCTACGATGAGGACATCCCGTTCTAAGGGTGTTCACCTATTTTTGAGTGAGAGGCGGCTTCGGTTCGCCGAAGTTGCCAAATGAAAGGTATTTTGACATGGCTAATGATTTTTCTGCACGTCAGCCGCGTCGTAAGTACTGCCAGTTCTGCAAGGAGAACACTGAGTTCATCGACTATAAGGACACTCAGCTTCTCCGTAAGTACATGACCGACCGTGGCAAGATCAAGCCCCGTCGCGTCACTGGCGCTTGCACGCAGCATCAGCATGACATCGCCAACGCCATCAAGCGCGCCCGCGAGATGGCTCTCCTGCCGTACACCGTCCCCGTGGTTTCCTCTCGTGGCAACCGCGACCGCGGCTAAGAAGGGAGACGCATCATGAAGGTTATTCTTCTCGATGAGATCAAGGGCAAGGGCGGCGAGGGTGACGTCGTAGAGGTCGCTCAGGGTTACGCTGAGAACTTCCTGTTCCCCAAGAAGCTCGCTGTTGCCGCCACCAAGGGCAACCTCAAGCAGCTTGACGAGCGTCGCAACAACATCGCCAAGCGCGAGGCCGTCCGTCTGGCTACCGCCAACGAGACCAAGGTTGCCTTCGAGGGCAAGACGGTCACCGTTGACGTCAAGGTCGGCGACGAGGGCATCCTCTTTGGCTCCGTTACCGCCGCTATGATCGCTGACGCCATCAAGGCTCAGCTCGGTATGGACATCGACCGCAAGCGCGTCGAGCTCGGTAAGCCCATCAAGGTTGCCGGTGCCCACACCGTTGCCATCTCGCTGTACCGCGAGATCAAGGCCGAGGTTGTCGTTCTCGTCGGCGTTACCGCCGAGGAGCTCGCTGCCGAGGCTGAGGTCGAGGAGGCCGCTGAGGTCGCCGAGGCCGAGACCGCCGAGGTCGAGACTGAGGCTGCTGCCGAGTAGCATTTGCTGCAACGCAACAATCTTGTTCTAAGAAGGGCGCTCTGGGAAGCCAGGGCGCCCTTTTTGCTTTTTAGCGCGATGCGAGCGCCATGGGGGGCGTTGCGGTGAGGTCTATTCGTGGGACCGTTCATCCGTTTGGTTCGGTGATGATTGGCGGCGCGCGGCGCGTTTTGGGACCGTGGCTGATACTATGGATGCTCGCAAGCGATATGAATGAGGATGCTCATGGCATATGACGATAGGGAGACCGGGCTGACGGTCGAGGACCGCGGCTCAAAGTTGGGTCTTCCCCAAAACCAAGATGCAGAGGCCAATGTACTGGCCGCTATGCTGCTATCGCCCGAGGTGGTCGAAGAGGCCCAGGTCGAGCTGCAGCCTGATGACTTCTACCGGCCCATTCATAAGACCATCTATACCGCGATGGTCGATATGTACAACAGCCGCATTCCCATCGACTCCATCTCGCTGATCGATTACCTGAGAAGCATCAACAAGCTCGATGCCGTGGGCGGCGAAGCGTACATTTTGGAGTTGATGGGTCAGACCTTGTCGCTCGTCAACTGGCAGCACCATGCCGCCATCGTTCGCCGCGATTCGATGCTGCGTGAGCTGATCGGCGCCACCAACGAGATCAACGCGCTGGCATATAACGCCCCCACCGACACCAAAGAGGTTGTCGAGCTGGCCGAGAGCAAGCTGCTCAAGGTCACGGCACGCGAGGTCAAGTCGAGCTACAAGACGCTGACCGAGTTTATGGTCGAGGCCTATAACGAGGCCGAGGAAGTGTGCCAGGCCGGTGGCCAGGCTGCGGGCGTGCCCACGGGCTTCCCGTCGCTCGACCGCATGCTCATGGGCTTCCGCGAGGGCCAGCTCATCATCATCGGTGCCCGTCCCGCCGTGGGTAAGACGTCGTTCGCTCTAAATCTGGCGCTCAACGCTGCCGCCGCCGGTTATACCGTCGGCTTCTTCTCGCTGGAGATGTCGGGCAAGGAAATTGCCCAGCGTCTGATTTGCGCCTACGCCATGATCTCGATCAGTGACTTCCGCATGGGCCGCATTAGCCCCGAGCAGTGGGCCAATATCAACGAGGCCACGCAGACCTTGTCCAAGCTCGATATTCTGATTGACGATACGCCCGGCACCACAGTGACCGAGATTCGCGCCAAGAGTCGCCGTATGCTCCATAACAAGGAGAAGGCAATCATCATCCTGGACTACCTGCAGCTAGTGAGTCCTCCGCCGGGACGCCGCTCCGAGAGCCGTACCGTCGAGGTCTCGGAGATGTCGCGTGGTTTGAAGATCATGGCCAAGGAGCTCAAGATCCCGCTCATCGCGCTGTCGCAGCTCTCGCGTCAGGTCGAATCCCGCACCGGCAAGCGCCCGCAGCTTTCCGACCTTCGTGAATCGGGCTCCATCGAGCAGGACGCCGATATCGTTATGTTCTTGGACCGCTCCGCCGACGAGGCCGAGGCCTCGCGCGACGATCGACCCGACGAGGGCGTCACGCGTATCGTCGTGGCCAAGAACCGTTCGGGCCCGATCGGCGACGTCGACCTGATGTTCCTGCCGGCATCCACCAAGTTCTATGAGCTTGATGGGGCACATGCCGAGGAGTAGGACAGGCGCCCGTTGCACGGGTATACTGGGAATGTTTTGTGCTTCTGCGTGCCGGCGTGGCGCGTAGACAGTCCATGAATGTAAGGAGTAAACATGCCGTCAACCGTTTTGGTCGGTGCCCAGTGGGGCGATGAGGGCAAGGGTAAGATTTGCGACCTAGTCGCCGGCGACTTCGATGCCGTCGTGCGCTACTCGGGCGGCAACAACGCAGGTCACACCATCGTCGTCAACGGCAAGAAGTACGGCCTGCACCAGGTGCCCTCCGGCATCATGTATTCCGACCACGTGTCGGTGATCGGTAACGGCTGCGTCGTCAACCCCAAGGTTGTCCTTGAGGAGATCGATATGTTCGAGGCCGACGACATCACCACCAAGAACCTCAAGATTAGCGGCAACGCGCATGTCATCATGCCGTACCACATCGATCTGGATGGCGCCTTTGAGCAGAAGCTCGGCAAGAAGAACATCGGTACCACCAAGCGCGGCATCGGTCCGTGCTATCAGGACAAGATGGCGCGCATTGGCCTGCGCATGCAGGACATGCTCGACGAGGCGCTGTTCCGCGACAAGCTGGAGACCGCTCTCGCCCGTGTGAACCCCGAGCTCGAGCTCATCTACAACCTGCCCACCTACACCGTGGACCAGATTTGCGACGAGTACCTGCCGATGGCCGAGCGCCTGCGTCCCTACATCACCGAGACGAGCCTGCTGCTCAACAACATGATCGATGAGGGCAAGAACCTGCTGTTTGAGGGCGCCCAGGCGACGCTGCTCGACATCGACCACGGTACCTATCCGTACGTGACGTCTTCCAACTGCACCGCCGGCGGCGCCATCACCGGCTCCGGCGTGGGCATGAAGAACGTCGACCGCGTGCTGGGTGTCATGAAGGCCTATATCACCCGCGTCGGTTCGGGCCCCATGCCCACCGAGCTTTCCTATGAGTCCGAGGCCGGTCACACGCTGACCGAGGAGGGCTATGAGTACGGCGTGACCACCGGTCGCCGTCGTCGTTGCGGCTGGTTCGACGGCCCTATCGCCAACTATGCCTCGCGCGTCAACGGCCTCACCGACATCGCCGTGACCAAGCTCGACGTGCTTTCGGCCTTCGACACCATCAAGGTGTGCGTGGCCTACGACGTCGATGGCGAGCGCTACACCAGCGTGCCCGAGCATCAGGTGCGCTTTGAGCATGCCAAGCCCATCTACGAGGAGCTCCCTGGCTGGAAGTGCGATATCACCGGTTGCCGCAGCTTTGACGAGCTGCCGCAGGAGGCTCAGGACTACGTGGCGTTTATCGAGGATCTGGCACACACCCGCGTGACGTTCATTGGCGTTGGCGCTGGTCGCGAGCAGATCATCAACCGATTCTGGAAGTAATCGGGACTATTTGGTTATTGCGATATACCCCTTTGCAGCCCGGACGGGCGGCCGAGGGGTATATTTGCTTGCAAAGGGCTCGCGCGGAGCGGGCCGTTCATCCATAGAGGAGGCACCCTTGAAGGCGGACACTCAAACCATCGACATCCTGTTGTTGGGCAGCGGCGGCCGTGAGCATGCTTTGGCAGCTAAGCTCGCAGCATCACCGCGCGCCGGCAAGCTCTACATCGCGCCGGGTAACGGCGGCACCGCGAGCTGCGGCGAGAACGTTGTTCTCGACGACTGCGATCCTGCGGCCGTGGCGGCGTTTGCGCAGAGCCACGGATGCGGACTCGTGGTAATTGGCCCCGAGGCTCCGCTCGTGGCGGGCGTGGCCGACGCCGTGCGCGCGGCGGGTATTCCCTGCTTTGGCCCGGGTGCCGAGGGCGCCCAGATGGAGGGCTCCAAGCTGTTCTCCAAGCAGCTCATGGAGCGTGCGGGCATTCCGACGGCAGCCTATGGTTCGTTTACCGACGAGGCTTCGGCTCTCGCCTACGTGCGCGAGCAGGGCGCCCCGCTGGTCGTGAAGGCCGACGGCCTTGCCGCGGGCAAGGGCGTTATCGTGGCGACCGAACTTGAGCAGGCCGAGGAGGCCGTGCGCGAGTGCTTTGGCGGCACCTTTGGCGATGCCGGCAATACCGTGGTCATCGAGGAGATGCTCGTTGGTCCCGAGTGCTCGCTGCTGGCCTTTACCGACGGCAAGACCGTGCGCCCCATGGCCACCTCGCAGGACCACAAGCGTGCACTCGAGGGCGACAAGGGCCCCAACACCGGTGGCATGGGCGTCTACAGCCCGGTGCCCATCGTGACCGATGAGGAGCACGCCACCATGGTGAAGGTCATGGAGCAGACCGTGGCCGAGCTCGCTGCCGAGGGTATCGACTACCGCGGCTGCCTGTACGGCGGCTTTATGCTCACGCCTGCCGGCCCCAAGGTGCTGGAGTTCAATGCCCGCTTTGGCGACCCCGAGACGCAGGTCGTTCTGCCGCGCCTTAAGAACGACCTGGTCGAGGTCATGCTCGCCTGCGCCAACTGCGAGCTCGATCAGATTGAACTCGACTGGCGCGACGAGTGGGCCGTGGCCGTTGTCCTGACGAGCGCGGGTTATCCCGGCAGCTACGAGAAAGGCAAGGTCATTACCGGTATCGCCGATGCCGAGGCCATGGAGAACGTGACCGTGTACCACGCGGGCACTGCCGTGGTGGACGGCCAGCTCGTGACCAATGGTGGCCGCGTGCTTGCCGTGACCGCGCTGGGCGATACGTTTGAGAACGCCCGCAACCTTGCCTACGAGGCCTGCGAGAAGATTGATTTTGAGGGCAAGACCCTGCGTCACGACATCGGCCTGCGCGCGCTGCGCGGCCGCGACGCCTGGGATGCCTAAAATCCGAGAGGAATGAGACGGATGGACGAGAAGAACGAAGAGCTCGTGGACGCGCAGATCGTCGAAGAGGACAGCCGCGTGTATGGGCACGCCGAGGGCGAGCCTGGTGGCGAGGTCGCTGACGAGCCGGCGCTGGTGCTGGGCGATGACGACCCGCACGATGCCGAGCTGCACGAGAAGATTCTTTCGGAGGAGTGCGCCTGGAAGGGCAAGATTCTCGACGTCCACCGTCTTGAGGTTGAGCTGCCCAACGGTCGCCGCAGCGCCCGCGATATCGTTCGCCATCCGGGTGCGGCGGCTGTTGTGGCACTGACCGAGAGCGGCAAGATCGTACTGGTGCGTCAGTACCGCACCGCCATCGACCGCGTGACGGTCGAGATTCCCGCCGGCAAGCTCGATCCAGGCGAGGACCCGCTCGATTGCGCCAAGCGCGAGCTGCATGAGGAGACGGGCTTTAGGACTGGTCGCATTCGCTTTTTGACGTCGATTGTCACGTCCTGTGGTTTTTGCGATGAGATTATCCACATCTACTTGGCTACCAAGCTCGAGTTTGATGCGCCCAACCCCGATGATGACGAGTTTGTCAACGTGGACCTGGTGCCGCTGCATGAGCTGATCGACGCCGTACTCGACGGCAAGATCGAAGACGCCAAGACCGTCGTGGGCGCCTTGGCCTGCGACAGCATCGCACACCGCCTTGGGGGCACGGAGCTTTAACGAGTGGGGATAGCCCTGGGACAAGTACTACTGATTGCTTTGTCCCAGGGCCTTACGTTGCTGATATTTCTTTGAGGATCACATGCTGAAGAGGTTTCTTTCGTATTACGAGCCCCAGATGGGGCTTTTTGTTGCTGATACTGTTTGTGCTCTGGTGCTTGCCGCCATTGACCTTGCTTTTCCTATTATTCTGCGTAATTTGACCGGTGGGCTATTTACTCAGGGTCAGGCTGCCATTATGCAGGCGCTCGGCATGATCGCGGTGGGCTTGGTGCTGATGTATGCCGTCCGCTGCGCCTGCCGCTACTTTGTGAGCTATTGGGGCCACGTGATGGGCGCGCGCATGGAGTCCAAAATGCGCGAGGACCTGTTCGACCAGTATGAGCGCTTTAGCTTTGCGTACTTCGACCGCAACAGCTCGGGTGACATGATGAGCCGCGTGGTCAACGACCTGTTCGATATCTGCGAGGCGGCGCATCACGTACCCGAGTGGATCATCATCTGCGGTATCGAGATTATCGGCTCGTTTGTGATCCTCTTTACCATCGCTCCGGTGCTGGCGCTTGCCATGGCCGTGGTGACGGCGGCGTTTGCGGTCGTCATGTTTTGGCAGAACATGCGCATGCGCGAGGTCTTTAGCGACAACCGCAAGAAGATCAGCGGCATTAATGCACAGCTGCAGGATTCTCTGGCGGGCATGCGCGTGGTCAAGAGCTTTGCCAACGAGGAGACCGAGCGTGCCAAGTTCCGTGCCTCTAACGACCGCTACCTTTTGTCCAAGGAGAACATGTATCACGCCATGGGCGTCTATACCGCGACGTATGGCCTGCTCTCGGGTGTGCTCTATGTGATCGTGGTGCTGCTGGGCGGCTGGCTGGTCGCCCAGGGACAGCTGCAGGCGGTCGATATGGCGACCTTTGCACTCTATATTTCGCTGTTCTGCACGCCGCTCGAGACGCTCGTCAATTCGGCCGAAACGTATCAGAAGGCCATCGCCGGCTTTAAGCGTATGGACGAGGTGCTCTCGACCGCGCCGGATATCCAGGACAAGCCGGGCGCTACGGATCTGCAGGTGACTGCCGGCGCCGTGGAGTATCACGACGTGTGCTTTAACTACGAGGATGTCGAGCTGGGCGAGGGCTATGCCGACGAGCGTCCCGTTATCGACCATATGGACCTGTCCATCAAGCCCGGGCAGACCATCGCTTTGGTTGGCCCTTCGGGCGGCGGCAAGTCCACGACCTGTTCGCTGCTGCCGCGCTTTTATGACGTGGCTACCGGATCCATTAGCATCGACGGTCAGGACGTGCGCGATGTGACGCAGCAGAGCCTGCGCCGCGCCATCGGCCTGGTGCAGCAGGATGTCTATCTGTTTGACGGTACGATTGGCGAGAACATCGCCTACGGCAAGCCGGGCGCTACGGCGGAAGAGATCGCCGAGGCGGCCCGCCGCGCCAATATCGATACCTTTATCGAATCGCTTCCGCAGGGCTACGACACCGTGGTGGGCGAGCGCGGCAGCCGTCTTTCGGGCGGACAGAAGCAGCGCGTTGCCATCGCGCGCGTGTTTCTCAAGAACCCCAAGATCCTGATTTTGGACGAGGCGACGAGTGCTTTGGATAACGAGAGCGAGGAGGCGGTGCAGGAGTCACTCGAAGAGCTGGCACGCGGCCGCACCACGATTATTATCGCCCACCGTCTTTCGACCATTAAGCATGCCGATGAGATTGCGACCGTTGAGCATGGTCGCGTTGTGGAGCGTGGCACGCACGAGGAGCTTCTCGCCCGTGGCGGCACCTATGCCCGTTACTATCGAATGCAGTTCGAAGGTGCGCGTGCGCACGAGCTCGACTGATTGATATGACAGGAAGTTTATGGCTGACAAGAACCCTTTGACTCCGGAAGAAGTGACGGAGTTATTCTCCGAAATCGATGCATCCGGCGTCTTGGATCCCACGCTCGCCAAAAAGCGTACCGAGCGCATGCGTGAGAAGGAGGCTGCGGCCAAGCGCGGTGACAAAGCGGCGCTAGCGCAGCTGCGCAGCGAGGACCGCGCGAGCCAGGCAAAACATATCGACCCGCTGTCCGAGGACGATCCTTCGGGCTCGCAGGTGAGCCATACCATTACGAAGACCGCGATGGCCGTGGTCATCGGTATTTTGGTGCTGATCGTGGGCGTGCAGATTGGCTACGGCGTGATGCGTCGTCTGAACACCGCCAACCTGTCCGAGAGCGTTTCGGTCGATACCGTTTCGACCGCGCTCAAGGGTGGACTTGAATGGGGCAACGGCTTTACGCAGTTCCCGCTCGACTTCACCGTCGATGAAGCCGATGAACGCACGGGCACGGTCGAGGTGACGGTGTTGGACACATCGTCCGCCAACGAGCTCGAGCTGCTGTCCAACGGGCAGATTCAGGCCGCGGCGCTTGCGACCAACGCGTTGCTCAACGATAAGATCGACCGCGTGGTGTATAACGTTCACGCCTATATCGACGAGGATAGCAACATTCAGCACGATTCCTTCTTTGGCATGTTCCCCGCGCGGGGCCACCAGAGCGCCATTTTGACGTTCGTGTGGACCAAGAGCTCATCCAACGCCACGAGTATCGACTGGAAGATGCGCATCGTGAGTATGGATGACACCATCGCCGAACGCATTCAGAAGCAGGTGAACTCGGTGTCGTCGTTGATTGAGGACCCGGTGGTTAGCCAGACCAAGATTGACGAGGAAAAGGCCGAACGTGACCTGGAGCATCGTCTGCATGGCCGCGAGATTTTCCGCGGTGGCAAGCCCGATCGCACACCGTCCGAACTGCTGGAACAGGACAAGAAAAAGTAAGACGCCATCATCCCGCATGAGCCACAAGCCCCGCGGGATGATTTTTTAATCCCCGTCCCAGAGAAATCATTATGCATAGAAAGTCATAATTATCATTTCGTAAACATTTCGATGAAATTAACGCCATGAGGCATGCTTGCGGTTACAATACCGCGAGGCCTAACTACACACCTTTAAGCCGGTCCTGTGAGACCGGGAAGGAGAATTATGGCGAACAACCATACCGCGGGCGCTGCCGCCCGCACCTTCGCGCCCAGCGAGCTTTGCCAGCGTATGCTGGCCAAAACCAGCAAGGGCACCTGCGGTCCCTGCATCCTGTATCTTGAGGATGGGACCATTTTTTATGGACGTGCATGCGGCGCCGAGGGCACCGCGACCGGCGAAGTCTGCTTCAACACCTCACTCGAGGGCTACTTTGAGGTCATGACCGACCCGAGTTATGCCGGCCAAATCGTAACCATGACCTATCCGCAGATCGGCAACTACGGTATCGACGAGACCGACGTCCAGTCGGCCTTCCCCGGCGACGCCGTGCGCCCTGCGAGCGCTCCGGCTATGCGCGGCATGATCGTTCGCGACATGTGCACCACGCCTTCTAACTGGCGCTCGGCCGTCAGCGTGCCGGAGTATCTGCGCGCCCACGGCATCGTCGCTATCGAGGGCGTCGACACCCGCGCTCTGGTGCGCCATCTGAGCGACAATGGTTCCAAGATGGGCATTATCTCGACCGAGATCTTCGACGTCGACGAGCTTGCCGAGCGTCTGGCCGCAGCGCCCACGCTGGTAGGCGAGAACCTGGTCAAGACCGTAAGTTGCCCCGCGCCTCATGAGTTTGTGGCTGCCGACCTGCCTGCCACGCATGACTTTGCGCTTTCGGCTGCCGCTCCTGCCCGTCACAAAGTGGTCGCCTACGACTGCGGTGTGAAGCGCGGCATTCTGGAGGGGCTGGTCCGCGCCGGCTGCGATCTTACCGTCGTGCCGTGGGACACGCCCGCGAGTGAGGTGCTCGACATGAATCCCGACGGCGTCTTTTTGTCCAATGGCCCCGGCGACCCCGACGCCGTGGTGGAGACCTACGAGCAGGTGCAGCAGCTGATCGGCAAGGTGCCGGTCTTTGGTATTTGTCTTGGTCACCAGATGATCAGCCTGGCCTGCGGCGCCCAGATGGAAAAGCTTAAGTTCGGTCACCGCGGTGGCAACCAGCCGGTTATGAACCTGGTAAGCCGCCGTGTGGAGATCACCGCGCAAAACCATGGCTTTGGTCTGCTGTTCCCCAGCTTGGGCAAGCTTGTCCCCGAGCTTTCCGGCGGCGAGACCGAGCATGCGGCCGATGGAGATCTGCGCGTCTGGGTGCGCCGCGGAATCGCGCCGGTCGTGATGAACGAGCGCTTTGGCCGCATTCGCCTAACACATGTGAACCTCAACGACGGCACCGCCGAGGGCATCCAGCTGCTCGACGCCCCGTGCTTCTCGGTCCAGTATCACCCCGAGGCCTCGCCTGGCCCCACCGATGCCCACTATCTCTTTACCGCCTTTACGCGACTCATGGACGGCGAGGAGAACTACCTGGACATCGACACCGCGAAGGACCGCCTGGCTGGCTGGAACTTTGCCGAGACCGCCGCGACCGAGACCGAGGAGAACTAACATGCCGAAACGTACTGACATCAAGCGTATCCTCGTTATTGGTTCGGGCCCCATCGTTATTGGCCAGGCCTGCGAGTTCGACTACTCCGGCGCCCAGGCCTGCAAGGTGCTCAAGGAGGATGGCTTTGAGGTCATCCTGGTCAATTCCAACCCGGCGACCATCATGACCGACCCGGGCTTGGCCGACCGCACCTATGTTGAGCCTATCACCGCCGAGTTTATCGAGCGCGTAATCAAGAAAGAGCGCCCGGACGCGCTGCTGCCCACGCTGGGCGGCCAGACCGGTCTGAACGCCGCCGTCGAGCTGGCGAAAGACGGTACGCTCGACAAGTACGGCGTCGAGATGATCGGCTGTGACCTTGCCGCCATCGAGCGCGGCGAGGACCGCAAGCTCTTTAACGAGGCCATGGCCGAGATCGGCCTGGAGGTCGCGCGCTCGGGCTATGCCTACAGCGTGGCCGACGCCGAGGCCATCGCCGAGCGCGTGGGATATCCCTGCGTGCTGCGTCCGAGCTTTACCCTCGGCGGCGCCGGCGGCGGCATCGCTCACACTCACGAGGAGCTCGTCTCCATCGTGAGCCAGGGCCTCGAGCTCTCGCCCGCCCACGAGGTGCTGGTCGAGGAGTCCATCGAGGGCTGGAAAGAGTACGAGATGGAGGTCATGCGTGACCATGCTGGCAACGGCATCATTGTGTGCTCCATCGAGAATCTCGACCCCATGGGCGTGCATACCGGCGACTCCATCACCGTGGCGCCGGCGCAGACGCTCTCCGACCTTGAGTATCAGCGCATGCGTGTCGCCTCGCTCGCCATTCTGGAGAAGATCGGCGTCGAGACCGGCGGCTCCAACGTGCAGTTTGCCGTGAACCCCAACACCGGCCGCCTGATCGTCATCGAGATGAACCCGCGCGTGAGCCGTTCGTCCGCGCTGGCTTCCAAGGCCACGGGTTTCCCCATTGCCAAGGCCGCCGCGCGCCTGGCTGTGGGCTACACGCTCGACGAGATCGTCAACGACATCACCAAGGCTACGCCCGCCTGCTTTGAGCCCACGATTGACTACTGCGTTGTCAAGGTGCCGCGCTTTGCCTTCGAGAAGTTCAAGGGTACCGACCCCACGCTCACCACGCGCATGAAGGCCGTGGGCGAGATCATGGCGATCGGCCGCACCTTTGAGGAGGCCTTTGGCAAGGCTATGCGCTCGCTGGAGGATGGTCACCAGGGCATTTGCGCCGGTGGCAAGGAAGGTGCCGATAAGCTGAGCGACGACGAGCTTGCTCAGGCCGTGGCAACCCCGACCGAGCATCGCATCTTCTTTGTGGTCGAGGCCCTGCGCCGTGGCTGGGACATCGTTCGCATCCATGCCATCTGCGGTATCGATCCGTGGTACCTCAACCGTATCAACGATATGGTGCAGGTCCAGGAGAGCATCCGCGGCCTGCGTGTGGAGGATATCGACGCCGACGCGATGCGCCTGCTCAAGCAGTACGGCACGAGCGACGCCGAGATCGCCGCGCTGACCGGCTCGGACGAGCGCTTTGTGCGCGCCTATCGCAAGGGTCTGGGCGTGGTTCCCAGCATGAAGACGGTCGATACCTGCGCGGCCGAGTTCTCGAGCGCCACGGAGTACCATTACAAGACGTACGAGAACATCTACCGCACGAGTCCGGATGCTAAGAAGTGCGTAGCTCCCGACGAGACCACGCCGGCGGACAAGCCCAAGGCGATGATCCTGGGTGCCGGCCCCAACCGCATTGGCCAGGGTATCGAGTTCGATTACTGCTGCGTGCACGCGAGCTACGCGCTGGCGGCCCGCGGCTTTGAGACCATCATGGTCAACTGCAATCCCGAGACCGTTTCGACCGACTACGACACGTCCGACCGCCTTTACTTTGAGCCGCTCACCTACGAGGACGTCATGGATGTCATCGACGTTGAGCGACCCGACGGCGTCGTGGTGACGCTCGGCGGCCAGACCCCGCTTAAGCTGGCGCGCATGCTCGAGGAGAGCAGCGTGAACATCATGGGTACCAAGCCCGATGCCATCGACTTTGCCGAGGACCGCGAGCGCTTTGCCGCCCTGCTCGACAAGCTGGGCATCATGTACCCGCCGGCGGGTCAGGCCACCTCGTTTGAGGAGGCCGAGGCCGTTGCCGCACACATTGGCTACCCGCTGCTGGTACGTCCGAGCTACGTGCTGGGCGGCCGCGGCATGATGATCGCCTACGATGCCGAGCACCTGCGCGATTACATGGCCGAGGCCGCGCGCATTAGCCCCGACTACCCGGTGTATCTGGACCGCTTCCTGGAGGGTGCGATCGAGTCCGATGTCGACGCCCTGTGCGATGGCGAAGAGGTCTACATCGGCGGCATTCTGGAGCATATCGAGGAGGCCGGTATTCACTCCGGCGACTCCGCGACCTGTATCCCGCCGTTTAGCTTTAGCGAGAGCCTGCAGGCAAAGCTTCGCGAGACCACGCGCCGCATCGCGATGGCGCTGGGCGTACGCGGCCTGGTCAACGTACAGTACGCCATCAAGGGCGAGACCGTTTACGTGATCGAGGCCAATCCGCGCGCAAGCCGTACCGTGCCGTTTATCTCCAAGGCCACCGGTGTGCCGCTCGCCAAGTGTGCCGCACGTATCATGGCGGGCGATTCCATCGCGAGCTTGGGCCTGCCGAGCGACGAGCGTCAGCTCGATTGGTTCTGCATGAAGGAAGCCGTTATGCCCTGGGGTCGTTTCCCCGGTGCTGACGTTATCCTGGGGCCCGAGATGAAGTCGACGGGCGAGGTCATGGGTATCGCCAAGAGCTATCCCGAGGCATACGCCAAGACGCAGCTGGCAATTGACTACAAGCTGCCCGACCCGAGCGCCGGCAAGGTGTTCATCAGCGTGTGCGACCGCGACAAGCGTCATATCCTTTCGGTCGCTCGCATCCTGCGCTACCTGGGCTTTGATATCTGCTCCACCGAGGGTACGGCGCGCGTTCTGCGTGGAGGCAACGTGACGTGCGAGGTCGTGGAGAAGATTAGCGGCCCGCACGACGGCGAGCGTCCCAACATCGGCGACCTCATCGCCGATGGCAAGATTGCGGTAATCATCAACACGCCGTACGGCCCGGGTTCGCGTGGTGACGGCTATCTGTTGCGTACCGAGGCGGTGCGCCGCGGCGTGACCTGCGTGACCGCGATGTCTGCCGCCAACACGTACGTGAGTGCCATCGAGGCGGTGCGCGAGGACCAGCAGGGTCACGGCAGCGCCAACGACATGGGCATGGACGTCATCGCCCTGCAGGACCTGCCGCAGCACACGGTGTAGTGTGACCTGTCCGGCCGGGACGGAGGGGGCCGAGTTTCCCCTTCGCTCCGGCTGCAAGCAGAGTCGCTCAGGAGGAAACTCGGCCCCTCCCGCCCCGACGCACTGTGTCTAGACGGATTGCACCCCCCTGTTTTTAGAGATAAATACCATTTAGCGGTGATATTCAACCGTTCAAGATATTATGTAATGGCATATTACGTCATATGACGTAATATGCCATTGGCAGTCAAGGATGATTGTCTGTGTTCAAGTCGAGAAAGGGGCAAAATGATTAAACTGTGTCGCGTCGATAGCCGGTTAGTGCATGGGCAGACCGTGTTCTCTTGGTATCCAACGCTTGAAGCAAACGCTATTCTTGTGGTTTCAGATGAGTACGCCGCAAGCAAAGAGCGAATTCAAGCGCTGCGAATTGCAAAACCCGCTGATGCCAAATTGGTTGTCAAAAGTGTAGAAGATTCCATCGTGGCCCTTAACGGAAGCGCGGTGGATAAATACGAGCTAATTGTTGTTGCGGGAAATGTACATGACGCCTGTGAAGTTGCGCGTGCGTGTCCAAAAATAACGTCTGTGAATTTAGGCGGCGCTCGACCGTTGGGGGATAGCGTAAAGGAGCTTGGCCCTGCTGTGCGCCTTTCCCAATCCGATATTAATGAAATTAAGAAAGCCATGGCTGATGGAATCGAGTTCGAGGTAAGGCAGGTTGCTAGCGAGAAAAAACGCATCGTAACAAGTTTTGATTTGTAGGAAGAGGGAGAAATATGCTGCTTCAGGCTTTTCTGGTTGGTCTTGCCGCTGCGATAGGTCAATCGGATTATTTACTCGGTACTGCGATGGTCGAGCGGCCGATTGTCCTCGGAGCGATTGTCGGTATTTTTTTGGGTGATATTCCGACTGGCGTTATTGTTGGTTTCCAGCTCGAACTCGCGTTCATGGGGGTCTGGCAGGTTGGTGCTGCCGTGCCGCCCAACGTAATTGTTGGTTCAGTTTTGGGAACAGCCTTTGCGATTACTATGGGTGCGGGTCCCGAGACCGCTCTGACTATTGCTATGCCCACTGCGGTGCTTGCCGGCATGTTTGACAGCCTTATGTATAGCGTTGTTACGCCTCCTATGGCTGTCTGGGCTGATCGTGGCGCCGAAAAAGACGACCCCAAAACGATTGCAGCCGCTATGTGGACCAATGGAATTCTCTACATCATTGCGCTTGGCTTGATTTGCGGCGTGGCTTTTTACGTTGGAAATGATGCTGTTCAGGCACTGATTGACGCCATTCCTGATTGGCTTACGAATGGGCTTACGATCGCAACGGGTATTCTGCCCGCGCTTGGATTTGCGCAGCTTATGTCAATCCTGTCCACCAAGGAGCTGAGCTTCCTATTCTTTGGAGGCTTCTTGCTGAGTGCCTATCTAAACATTCCGACGATCGGTATCGTGGCGTTTTCGCTGATCCTGATTGGGATTCTCAATATGGCTCACATTTTTATGCCTGCCAGTGCGGCGGTCGCTAAGGAGGTTGACGATGACAACGAATTCTAATGATGTTCTTGAGCTCTCGCCGGAGTCAAATAAATCGACCGATAAGAGAATAACCAAGAAAGACTTAAAGGCGTTATTTTGGCGTAGCTTTCCACTCAACATCATGTGGAGCTTTGACCGACAAATGAACGTTGGTTTCTGCTACGACATGATTCCGGTAATCAAGCGGTTATACGATAAGCCTGAAGACCGGATCGAGGCATATAAGCGTCATCTTGAGTTCTACAATATTCAAGTTACGTTTAATCCTCTGGTCGCCGGCATTGTGGCCTCCATGGAGGAGGAGAACGCCAACAATCAGGACTTTGACACCGCCTCAATTAACGCCATGAAAGCATCGCTTATGGCTCCGCTTTCCGGTATTGGAGATTCACTGATTGCCAGTACGCTTCGCATGATTGCGACGGGCGTTGTGACAGGACTTTGCCTTTCGGGCAGTCTGCTCGGCCCAATCCTGTTCCTGCTTCTTTATAATGTCCCAACGATCCTGATCCGCTGGTTTGGGCTTCAGTATGGTTATTCGCTTGGCAGTGGCATGATTTCGAAGCTGAACGATTCTGATGTAATGCACAAAGTTACGTCCGGCCTGGCGATTGTGGGACTAATGGTAGTTGGTGGAATGGTGGCGACCACCGTTGCAGTTACCACTCCGCTCGCTCTTAACTTCGGCGACACCGCGTTTAAGTTGCAGGAAACGCTCGATGGGATATTCCCGGCTCTTTTGCCGCTCTGCGCGTTCGGGATTATGTGTCTTTGCAATAAGAAACAGGTCAAAATTATTTGGCAGATTGTGGGCATTCTCGCTGCGGGTATTGTGCTCGGCGTCCTGGGGATTTTGGGCTAGAGAAGGCGTCCATCTTTTGAGATGCTGAACTCGAAGGACGATGCGTCTGCTCGCCAAACGGTTTTTGAATAGTGGAGCGGCATTTCATCGCAGGCATATGTGACGTGCTCGACAACGCTCACGGGGGCTCCAACGATATAACCGAGAAGGTTTGCTTCTTGGAGCCCCGCTATTCCTGCGGTGATTTTGAGCTTCTCAATACCGGTTGCGATGCTGTAATGGTTGGCGATCAGGTCGAAAAGACTGACATTGTCTGTGAGAAGCTCCAGTAGTCCGGGCAGAGTGCCCTGCGTTGCATAAACGGTGTCGATGGCGCAGGGGGCATTTTCGATATAAACCAAGCGCGCAACTCGTTGCACTACGGTTCCGTTGTCAATTTTGAGCTCCCGTGCAATGTGGGCATCAGCCTTGATCAAGCCTGTTTCCAAGATGGACTTGGTTGTTTTATCGCCGTATTGGGGGTCGGAGCTCAAATTGAAAATGGTGCTTGTTCCTCGTTTCAGGGTGAGCTTCGATGGGTTTACGAATGTTCCCTTGCCTCGCAGGCGGTAGAGCAAGTTTTGGTCAATGAGATTCTGTACGGCGCGTCTTACGGTGATCCTGCTTACTTTGTATTGCTTGCAAAGCTCGGTTTCGGTGGGAATCTGACTGCCGCCGGGGAGTTCGCCAGAAACTATTTTCTTGAGGATATCGTTTTCAACGGTCTGATAGAGAAGCTCTGGCTGAGTGAGCTCGTCTTTTGCTGCAGGCATGGTGGACCCCTTGGTCTTCAGTTTCTTTAGTACATAGATATACGACAACTGAGGACATCATAAGCCGTTATCTCAAAAGTTATGGAAATATCGATTTGGCGTTATCGCCGAGAGGGGATTTAAGATGGGCAGACAATACGACGAGGCGTTGATTGGCGCCATCTCCGGTCGCTCGTTTATAACCGAGAAGAGGGGGCTCGAGGTTCAAATTCGTCCGGTTCCTGATGATGAAAGAGAGCATGTGCTTGACCCACGAATTCTCGAGGTATCTCGCAAGAAGATGCGGAATGTTAGCATGTCTCCGAGCTGGACGAGCCTTATTGGAATGCGCCATCGCCCGGATAAGCCGACATACCGCCTACTCGATGGTGAGGTTCAGTGCGATGAGATCCTCATGGAGGCGGCCGATCGCTATATAGATTTATTCGTCTGGACGCCACCAAATCATAAGAAGGCAAGTCCAGCGCTCGTTTACCTGCATGGCGGCGCGTTTATGGCGGGGAATGTTCTGCAATTTGAACATCAGCTCGAGTTCATCGCCGAAAAGTCTGGTGCAGTGGTGGTTTATCCAGAATACCGCTTGGCGCCGGAGACGGCATTTCCCGGGCAGATCGAGGATTGCGTTCTTGCTCTTGATTATGTGTGCGAGCATGCCGGGGATCTCGGAATCAATCCTCATAAAATAATGGTCGCCGGCGACTCCGCAGGAGGAAGCCTTACTAATGCGTGTGTTCAGCTCAGGGGTGCTGGAGCTGTAGCCCATGCCTTCGAAATCTATCCTGAAGTCGACCTTGCGGGCGAACAGGGCGAGGGATATGAGGATTTTCCTGCGATAGCCGATCAAGAGGACGTTGCGCGTTTTCGCATCGACCATCTTCGCGATTCGGACGGCCCGATGGTCGAACTTTGTGCACACGGAAAAATGTCTCCTCATGACCCGTTGATTTCTGCGCTAATGCTTGAGGACTGTACTGATTTCCCCCCGGTGACTATCGTGACATCCGAATACGATCCGCTTCGTATCCCCGATGAAAAATGGGCTACAAAATTACGGTCTTCAGGAATCGATGTCGAGGTCATCGAATATGCCGGATGTGACCATGGTTTCTTCGATCATTTTGGCGTGTACCCGCAATCGGAAGACGTGTGTTTGTTGATGGCTGAGAAGCTTAAAGAAATGGCTGCACAATAACGTCTCTCGGCGATAAGGGACTGAAGTCGCCTGTGTTTCTGCATTCGTGGTTCTCAGTCTGATTAAAAATGAGGCTTGCTCCTTGCCCGAGTGGGTGGGGAGCAGTTTGTTTTTTGTGGCGATGCGAGGCGAGTGCCGCGCACTTTAGATCGCCATTTTGCTTCGCTGTATACCACTTGACGTAATAAAAGAGGCAAGGGCGGTGCGAGGGCCAACAGTCATTCTAAGCTCGGATTCGTATTCTAAAAGGTTGTTTCGGTTGCGCGGTACAATATAGCAAAAAAGAATGATAAAATGAATTCGAAAAAGAATTCATTTTTAGGAGGTATGTATGCCTGCTTTGCAGATGCTCGACAACCTTGTTTCAATTAGCGATTTCAGCCACGGTAAGGGCTCGGCTGCATTTTCGAAGGTTGGGGACGACAATCCTGTTGTGGTTCTCAAACACAACAAGCCAGCGTTTGTGATTGTGACACCCGATGAATATAGGGAAGCGAAGCAAGCGGAGGAGGACCTCACCTTGTTAACGTTGGCGCTTAAGAGAATGGCTGTGGCAAGTGACGATGCGCTTGTTTCCCTGTCTGATGTTATGGAAGAGCTGGGTGTGAGCCAGGACGAACTCGATCAGATGGATGAGGTCGAGTTTGAATGAGTGGGTACGAAGTCGCTTTCTACCCGGATGCTCTCAAGGATATTAAGCGTCTGGACGGCTCCCAACGAAAGATCGTCCTTAAGGCTATAGAAAAAATCAGAACGAACCCATTGCCGCAGAACGAAGGTGGATTCGGCAAGCCTCTTGGAAACAAGGCAGGTACGGATTTGACTGGCTTTATGAAGATCAAGCTCAGGGGAAGTGGCATTCGAATCGTGTACCGCCTCATCAGAATTAAAGAAAAGATGGCCATCGTAGTGGTAGGCGCTCGCGAAGACATGGAAGTCTACCGAACTGCTCAGAGACGAGAGCTCGATTTCGAGAAATGGGCGGAAGAGAATATCTAGCTTTAACGATGAACGACGAGTGAGCGTTGGTGGGGCCCTGACGAATTAGGTTTGTCAGGGTTTTTCGCTGAACCAATTGCCTTCAGCCTCCGTTGACCTTTCCTTCCAATTCATCAGCAAACGTACGTCATAGCAATTCCCGGTAGGTCGCAGGGCGCTTCGCGGGCGGGCCAGGCTTTATCTGAACGACTTTGCAAAGCAACCGGAGTGAAGATAAAGCCTGGCCCGCCCGCGAAGCGCCACACAGACCGCAGGGACGGGAGCAGCTATACTACTCTCAGTAGTTAAGGGTCGCGGATCCGCCGCGTCGCCGTTCTCAACAGGAGGTCTTTGTTTATGGCAGATCAAAAGCCGGTTGTCGGGATCATCATGGGTTCCAAGTCCGATCTGGGCGTTATGGAAGGCTGCACCGCCGAGCTCGAGGCGCTTGGTGTGCCCTATGAGCTCGTCATTGCGAGCGCACACCGCACGCCGGCGAAGGTCCACGAGTGGGCCTCGACTGCTGCCGATCGCGGTATCAAAGTGATTATCGCCGCCGCCGGCAAGGCCGCTCACCTGGGTGGTGTCGTGGCTGCTTTCACGCCGCTGCCGGTTATCGGCGTGCCTATGAAGACGAGTGACCTGGGCGGTATGGATTCGCTGCTGTCGATGGTGCAGATGCCTTCGGGCGTGCCCGTGGCCTGCGTTGCCATCAACGGCGCCAAGAATGCCGCCATCTACGCCACACAGATTCTGGGCGCTTGCGACCCCGAGTACCGCAAGGTTATCGAGAAGATGAAGCAGGAGATGGCCGACGCCTAGGCGTTCCGCCGTTTCACCGCAGTATAAGGAGAGCCATGTCCGACTATCAGGGAAAACGATTCAAGGCTTCTCAGATTCCCGATCCGTCGAAGCCGGGTGCTGCCCATGCGGCGCAGCAGGGTCGGACATCCTCTCCTCAGCAGCCGCGCGCGCCGCGCCCCGTGACACCGGCGACGCATCGTCGGCAGGACGCGCCGGCCGCATATCGACCTTCATCTTATAGCACCGCTAAGAAGCCGCCCCGGTCTTCATCGCATGCCGCGCCGTCGGATTACACCGAGCCGCCGCGCAAAAAGCGCCGCTCCATTATTCCCATTCTGCTCATCATCATCGGCATCGGCCTGATTGTTGCCGCCGCTGCCATCTTTATCAATGCTCAGATTGGCTATAAGCAGGCAAGCGATTCGTACCAGAAAATCGAGAAGCAATATGTAAGCGATAAGGACGCCAGCGGCGTGCCGATTATCGACTTCGATGCACTTGCCCAGACAAACCCCGAGATTGTGGGTTGGATTTATGTGCCGGGAACCAACATCAACTATCCCGTGGTGCAGACCAACAACAACTCCAAATACCTCAACACGCTGTTCGACGGTACGGCCAATGCATCTGGGGCCATTTTCCTGGATAGCGATGACACCGCGCCGGGAATGGTTGACCAGCAGACCACGATCTACGGCCACCATATGAACGATGGGTCGATGTTCAACGTGATTTCGGATACGACTGACCAGGCAACGTTCGATAGCATTGAATATGTGTACTACATCACACGGGATGCTACGTATAAACTGCGACCACTGGCGACCAAAGTTGTCGAGGACACGTATGCCAAGGCGCGCACTCCCAATTTTGAGGGCGACGACGGGCTCAAGAACTACCTGTCCGAGATGCTCGACGGTGCCTCTGCCGTGGCGAGCGATGCCACCGATCGTGCCGCTTCGGCAACCAAGGTTGTAACGCTTGTGACCTGTCGTTCGTTATCGCTGAGCAACACGCGTGCCGTCATGGTGCTCACGCCGGTCGAGGAATAGATAATGGGCTACTCAATGACGGTGAAAGGGGAAATGATGCTCGAGAATGGCAAAACGATGCCTTCGGTTGATGCTTGGCTGCGCGAGGCCAAGGCCGATTCGTCGGCACCTGCGTGCGGTATGTACCTGACGCATAACGGTGTGGTACGTGCGACGCCCAAGGCCGAGGTGCGCGGAGTCGAGACCGATGGCGTGGCGCCTGGGCATAAGGTGAGCGGCATGGTGTTTGACTACGACTCCAGCAAGGTGCAGGCTGCTATCGAGGCCACGCGCGCGATGCCGGGTATCGGCTATGTGCGCGTGTGGCTGGCAAGCGGCGAGCTTGCCGTAGGTGACGACATCATGCTCGTACTCATCGGCGGGGACATTCGCCCACACGTGGTCGATGCGCTGCAGGCACTCGTTGGCACCATCAAGAACGAATGCGTGAGTGAGGTCGAGCGCGAGGCGTAGAGGCTTGCGTCGATAGAAGGCTCGTTTATAAAAATGCCCGCCGGTACGTGTGATACCGGCGGGCATTTTGCGTTTTGGGCGCGGTTGGCGCTACACGCGCGTCGCATCCTTGGGACTCATGGTCATGCTCTGGAAGCGATTCTCCATAAAGTCATTATCGAAGTACTTGCCGTAGAACTGCGCAACGGGAATATCCGGCTCCGTGCCGTTGACGCGCTGGTACCAATAATCGAGCGACTGCAGCGTCATGACGCCGTCGACCAGCATAATGATGGTGAAGATGACGGTAGCCGAGTAGCGACTCTTCCACGGAATCATGTTGATGAGCTTGAGCAGCCTCGGCAGCAGCAGCTTGATCCAGATGAGTCCACCCAGACCCCACAGGCAGGCGAAGCCTGTGCAGGTACGTCCGCCCGTAAGGACGGCGAGCGGATCGGGCATGCCAAAGAGCTTCATATGCGAGTAGCTCCACGAGACTACGCCAAACGAGGTCTGCATAAACCAACCCACGAACACCTCAAAGCTTGCGCCGAGCAGCGCGCTCACCAAAAAGATAATGATGGGGTTCTTTTTGTAGAAGCGGTTGAGCACCATGGTCATGAGTACGGCGCCAAATCCGTAGATGGGGCTGAAGGGACCAAACAGCATGCCGGCGCGGTTCTGGTAGACGCCGGGGTCGTCGACCGTCATGTGCCAGATGTCCTCGGCGATCAGGCCGAGCACGCAGCAGACAAAGAACACCCAGAATAGGTTGAAGTAGTTGAGCTTGATGTAGCCTTCGCCGGTTTCATCGCGACCGAGCATGCCCTCGTCGGCGGCGTCGCGATCGAGCATCTCCTGCAGGCGGCGCTGCAGCTCGCGCTCCTGGCGCAGCGTGGGGTCGACGGTGGCCGAAAGCGCGACGAGGATGCCGAGCTGGATGGCAGGGCGAAGCAAGAAGGGCCCGATGCCCTGGAGCATCACGTCAACCAAAAGCTCGATGACGGTGAATGCAATAAGGATGTAGGACAGGCGAGCGGCGTTGCGGCGCTGGTTTTTGATAAGGTCCAGGCCAAAGATGATCAGGATGACGGCGCTTGCCGCAGAGAGCATGATGCCGGCGACGATAAGGCCGACCGCGACGAGCGTGTTGTCGCCGAGCTTGGCGGCGGCGTTGCCGTTGATGAGCGCGGTGATGACCTGCCACATAAAGGCGCCGACCGAAGGGAGCGTGCCCACGCCGGACAGGATGCATAGGACGGCGTACACCTTAATGATGAGGGGGATCTTCTTGACCTCCGTGGCGCTGGGGACGCTGGGGTCGAGTTCGTTTCGATCCATATAGAACCTTTCTCGTTTTGCTGTAGGTACAAGGATACGCCGCCGACCTGCCAAAAGACAGGACGAACGTCCCAATTGCAACTTTGTAATCCCCAACGGTGGACGCGGCGGCCATCTGGGGGCGCGGGCGCTTGCACTGGGCAGACCGATAAAATGTTTGGCCGCAAAACGGATTATTAGCTCGGTGGGCTTTTAAAAAGCGCTGCTCATGCGCTGGGGAGCGCGTCGCGCCGTGCGTATAATAAGGCGGGTAACGCCAAAATACGAGGCTCTGAGGGGATGCCATGTCTCAAGAAACCATCCGCGCGGCCGAGCGTGCCGCGGGACAGGTGAACACCATGTCGACGTATGATCCGGACTCCGACCAGCTGCATGAGGAATGCGGCGTTTTTGGTGTGTGGGCGCCCGATCGCGACGTGGCTCGACTGACGTACTTTGGCCTGCGTGCACTGCAGCACCGTGGCCAAGAATCGGCGGGAATCGCCGTTGGTGACGGCGGTACGGTTATGGTCCGCAAGGATCTGGGCCTGCTCGACCGCGTGTTCTCCAATGCCGACTTGTCGACGCTCTCCGGTCAGCTGGCCGTGGGTCATGTGCGCTACGGCACCGCCGGCGCCAAGAGCTGGGAAGCCTCTCAGCCGCACCTCTCTACCATCAATAGCGTCATTATCGCGCTCGCGCACAACGGCACCCTCGTCAACACCGACGAGCTGCGTCGCCAGCTGATCGAGCTGGGCGTACCGTTCCTCTCCAACTCGGATTCCGAGGTCGCGACCAAACTCATCGGCTACTTTACTCAGCGTACTGGCCATCTGCGCGAGGGCATTCGCAAGACCATGGAGCTCGTGCGCGGCGGCTACGCCATGACACTCATCAACGAGCAGGCGCTCTACGCATTCCGCGACCCGCACGGCATTCGCCCGCTCGTGCTGGGCAAGCTCGTGGACGAGGGCCTGGACCAGGCCGACGCCGCATCCGTTTCGCAGCTGCCGTCGCAGGACGGCGCCGCGACGGTCGACGCCACCACCCATGTCACCCGCGCCGGCGGCTGGGTCGTCGCCTCCGAGACTTGTGCGCTCGACATTGTGGGCGCTGAGTACGTCCGCGACGTCCGTCCCGGCGAGATTTTGCGCATCAGCGCCGAGGGCCTTGTGTCTGAGCAAGGCGTGCCTGCCGCCGAAGAGCCCGCTAACTGCATCTTTGAGCAGGTCTACTTCGCTCGCCCCGACTCCATCATGAACGGCAAGAGCGTCTACGCCTGCCGCTATGACATGGGTCGTCAGCTGGCACATGAGGAGCCCGTCGAGGCCGACCTGGTCATCGGCGTGCCCGACTCCGGCCTGCCGCCCGCGGAGGGCTATTCGCACGAGAGCGGCATTCCCTTTGGCGAGGGCCTCATCAAGAATCGCTATGTGGGCCGTACGTTTATCGAGCCTACGCAGGAGCTGCGTGCCATGGGCGTGCGTATGAAGCTCAACCCGCTGCGCGACAACATCGAGGGCAAGCGCCTAGTCGTCATCGACGACTCCATCGTCCGCGGCACCACCATGGTGCAGCTCGTCAAGATGCTGCGCAACGCCGGTGCCAAGGAGATTCATATCCGCATCAACTCGCCCGAGGTCATCTGGCCGTGCTTCTACGGCATTGATACCGACGTGCAGTCGCAGCTTATCAGCGCCAACAAGACGGTCGACGAGATTTGCGAGTATATCGGCGCCGATTCGCTGGCCTTCCTTTCGGTCGAGGGCCTGCTGAAGGTCATGCCCAAGGGCGGCTACTGCGATGCGTGCTTTACCGGACGCTACCCCGTGGCGATTCCCGAGAGCTTTGGCCGCGACAAGTTCATGGAGGGCTTTAAGCCCCGCAACCTGGATAAGCCGCTGCATTTTGACGACGACGCCGTGGTCGAGAAATACGATGACCGCAGCTGGGAAGAGGAGCACGGCGAGGCCTAAGAGCTGCCATGTAGGGACAGGTTTATTTTGGTAAGTTTTTACCTGCTGTTTTGTTGATATGACGGAGCGTGCTGTTATGGTGCGCTCCGAAATGAACGCAACTATGAGCACCGTTTGGCGTCCGCGCGGCGCCACGGTAGTGGGAGAGGAAGGCTCAGATGAGCGACAGCAAGCATGTGACGTACGAGGACGCCGGCGTCGATACCGCCGAGGGCGGCCGCGCCGTCGACGCTATTAAGCAGATGGTCAAGGACACCAGCCGCCCCGAGGTCATCGGCGGCATCGGTGGCTTTGGTGGCCTGTTCTCGGCCGCCGCGCTTAAGGATATGGAAGACCCGATCCTGATCAGCGGCACCGACGGCGTGGGCACCAAGCTCGTGCTCGCCCAGATCATGGACCGTCACGAGACGGTGGGCCAGGACCTGGTCGCCATGTGCGTCAATGACATTTTGGCTTCGGGCGCCGAGCCGCTGTTCTTCCTGGATTACGTTGCCATCGGTCACATTGAGGCCGAGCACATGGCAAAGATCATCAAGGGCGTGGCCGACGGCTGCAAGCTCGCGGGTTGCGCGCTCGTGGGCGGCGAGATGGCCGAGCACCCGGGCGTCATGGCTCCGGCCGACTACGACCTCGCCGGCTTTACCGTGGGCGTCGTCGACCGTCCCAAGATGCTCGACCCCGCGAACGTTCGCCCCGGCGATGTGATCCTGGGCCTGCCTTCCACCGGCGTGCACTCCAACGGTTACTCGCTCGTGCGCAAGGTTATCGGTGTCGACGGCATCAAGCCGGGCACGCCCGACGCTGCCGCTAAGGCCGAGGAGCTGAGCCGTCCGCTCGAGGAGCTCGGCGGTGCTTCGCTGGCCGACGCTCTGCTGGCCCCCACGCGCATCTACGTCAAGCCGATTCTGGAGCTGCTCCACGGTGGCGCCAACGTTCATGCCATTGCCCATATCACCGGCGGCGGTATTACCGAGAACCTCAACCGCGCGCTCGCCGACGACGTCGATGCCGTGGTCACCCGCAACGGCGCCGAGATGGGCTGGGATGTTCCGCCCGTCATCACCTACGTGTCGCGTCAGGCCGAGCTCGCGCCCAACGAGGCATGCAAGACCTTCAACATGGGCGTCGGCCTGTGCCTGATCGTCGCCCCCGAGGACGAGGCTGCCGTGACCGAGGCTCTGGTCGCGCTGGGCGAGAAGCCGTTCCGCGTGGGCGAGTGCGTCGAGGGTTCCGGTAAGGTCGTGTACTCCGATGAGCGCTAGCGAGCAGATGGCTGATGCCGAGGGCCTGGGCTTTGTGCCCTACACCCGTCCGACCGGCACCGATACGGCCGAGCCGCTCAAGATCGGCGTGCTTATCAGCGGTTCGGGTACCAACCTGCAGGCGCTGATCGACCTGATCGCCGCCGGCAAGCTCAACGCCTCGATTGAGCTTGTGGTGTCGAGCCGCCCTTCGGCCAAGGGCTTGCAGCGCGCCGAGCGTGCGGGCATCCAGACACTCACGCTGTCCAAGGATGTCTATGCCGACCCCATCGCGGCTGACGAGATCATTGCGCATGAGCTGCTCGAACGCGGCTGCGAGTACGTGGTGATGGCCGGCTATATGCGCATGGTGCACACGCCGCTGCTGGCAGCGTTTCCCAATCGCGTGGTCAACCTGCATCCGGCATTGCTGCCGAGCTTTACCGGCGCCCATGCGATCGACGATGCGTTTGCTCGCGGCGTCAAGGTGACCGGCGTGACCGTGCACTTTGCCAACGAGATTTACGACAACGGCCCCATCATCGCCCAGCGTGCACTGGCTGTCGAGGAGGGCTGGGACGTCGACACACTCGAGGAGCACATCCACGCGATCGAGCATGTGCTGTATCCCGAGGTCGTGCAAATGCTCGCCGACGGTCGCGTTCACGTGCTGGAGAGCGGCAAGGTGGCAGTTGACCCGACGCGCTAGTCGTTGGTTTGTGTTGGCGGTTAAGCGTCGGAGGTACGCTTAACCGCCATTTTTATGCATTGCGATCTGCGTTGTTTGAGGCAAACGATTGCCACAGCTTGATGTTCATAGTCCAATTGCTTCGCCAAGAGACGCGATCCGGCAAGAGATTAATTTAGCCTAATAGAGCCATTTGCTCTTCTTTATGCTCGGGATACGTCGGACCATAATCAAATGATAATGCGCTAAATAATCTTATGGGGATAATCAAATTATCTTTTGTACGGGTGCTGTCTGTTGGGAGCAAAGATGGGTGCACAATTATTTTCGAGACGAACAGCAATTAAAATGGCCGTTGCCGCGGCTTCTGTCCCGCTGATTGGTCTAGTTGGATGTGGTGAGAAGTCGATTGTTGGAACTTGGGCAAACGACGACGGAGACGAAATTCTCCAATTTGATGAGAATGGTGATTGTTCGGTTCCTTTTACCTATAACGGTGCGTGGCTGGAAAGCTGCGATCGCTATACGATTCAAGAAGACGAGACATTGGTTCTAAGTAGCAGTCAAGGAAATATCAGCTCTCAACATTGGAAGAAAGCCAGCAGCAAAGAGGAAGCTGAAGAGGCGGATGATAGGCTCTATTTTCTCAATGGGGATGAGCTTGTTATCAACAACGAAACGTACACGAGAGAATGAGAGCTAAGACACGCCGACCGTGTGAAGATGGGGAATGCCATAGATGAATACCATGCCGGGCTCGTGACAAACATCATTGTCACGAGCCCGGCACACATCAAAGTATAAATTGTTCACCAGTCCGCATCCTCTTTTTGCTCAGATTGAGCCGTTTGCTACTAGTGCGGTTGTTGCTCAGATGCCGCAGGGGCGTTATCAAATGCTAATGCCTGTTTGTTTCCAGTGTGGATAATAAAGTTTGCCTAAATAATTTCGTGTTTGATTTCGAGCCCAAACGAGGGCTATGGCATTAAAGCCACCATGTTTTCTAGAAATTTGAACGGTGGGAGTCATGTCGATTGCGAGATTTGACGGGTTGGTTGCCTGACTGGAGGGTGGATCTAATGAAACCAAAAAAAGAAACCGTTGCATTGCTGTCACTTGGCTTGGGGCTTTTTGCGCTGGTCTACGGGCTTATAACAAAAGCGATGCTATCTCATCGTTATACATTTAAAGCTCCTCTTACCAGCATGGAGCTTTCGGTTTTGGCAATTATTGGAATCGGATTTGTTTTACTGATTGTTGGCGCGCTTCTATTTATAAGCGTGCGCTATACATCCAAGAATGTTGTTGATATTGATTCGACACGGAACAAAGGCAAAGTATGTCCTTATTGCCAAACTCGAATCATAGGAGATGCAAAGCACTGTCCGAACTGTGGTCAAGAGTTGGGTCAATAAGAAGGGGCTTGAGATGCCGAGGACAACAGTAACGATTTGCGCGCACGGTCAAATTGATACGCCAAGAGTCTTAGAGATCTGGAAGAGCATCATTGAAGGCGCCGGTTTTCAACAGAAACTAATTAAGGGTGAACCTTGTTGGTCGAAGGGCGACGGCGTACTGATGCTGCAGCGCAATTTTACGATTGCTTTTGGCGAAAGGGAAATTGTGCTTGAGGGATGGATGGGCGATGCTCTCTTGGGTGAATCCGATTTGACGGGCGTTAACGGGTGGATGCAAAAGAAAAAGATGAAAGGGCTCCTGTCCCAAGCGGAGGGTGCAATTAGGAGCATAGTCTAGGCTGCATTAGATAGCGATACGGTGTTTATTGATGACTGAAATGCATGGCTGGGCCGTAAAAATATAAGGATACTGGTAGCCGGGTGCCCGATTTAATTTGGACACCCGGTGATTTCGTTAATCTTGTCAGCGAGCTTCAAGCCAACGTTATCCGGTTGCCATTGGCTTCTGGAAAGACTTAGGTTAAGTGACAAGTGATCGATGCTAGAGGCCAAGCGAAGGATATGGGTATGTCACTGTCTTCGGTTGACCGTGATTCATTTTGACTTGATGTGGGCAAGCGGTCTTTGTCGTGAGCGCCGTTAGGGTATGGCTTTTTCCATGTCTGCTGGAGGCCGAAATCTAAACAAAGTAGCCAATAGCGGCCAAAAGACTATAGGACGCTAGAAAAAAGCGATATTTGCGGATAGGGGTAAAATGAGAAAAGCAATCGATTTAATAGCAATTTTTATATTTGGAGCAATGGTTGTATACATTGCTTCGGTCGTTTCATCCAATGGGGCGGCGGCGCAGTATGCTGTGTCGGGCTTTTGGGGCGAATGGGCGGAATCTCCCAAAACCTCAACCATCGCATTTTGGATAGTGCTTGTATATCTTGGGCTTGTGGTATTGACTTGTTCGCTGTGCTGGAAGAGTCCCCTATTGGTGTTGGCGGCTATGAGCGCAGTCTCGATTATGGTTTTCGTCAATCCCTCTTATTCAGTTTATATTTGCTACGTTATGTTCGGTCCAGGGCATTTCATTGGAGACCTGCTTATGCCCATTGCGTCATTTTGCGGAGCGGTTATTTTTGGCGGTCAATTTGCCTTTGAAAACGGATATGGCTGGTTTGTAAGGCTGATTTGTGTCTTGTTCTGGTCAATGGGATTCTTGGCGATCGTTGCAGCTCCGGGCGAGTTCTTTAGCGAGCTGTTCTCCGATTCAGGAACGACGCAGTCAATATCGAGCAGAAGCACAAGATCTGATTGCAGTGACGAGATTGATAATTTATTGCGTGATGCCAAGATGGATCGGATCCAAGAAACGTTGGACGACATTAAATACTGGGAAATTCGTAACGGAGGCCGCAAGTAGCTGTGTCGAGATTACGCGGATGAAATGAAAGACCTTAATACGCGACACAAGGCAGATGATGTCGCTGTGGCGCAGAGACTTGTTATATCTGCCGAGGTGCTGCATGTGGGGGACCAGAACGCCATCGCCTTTCGGCGATAATGGCTGGTTAGTGATTGATTGCGATAGTTAGCCAGCAAGCTAAGAGGAGGATAATATGCCACTGCTGCCAGTTGACCATGAGCCATTCCATCTTGATGCGGGTGAACGATCCACGCCGCGCATTGAGTTGATCTATGATCTTGAAGAAGAAGCGCGAAGACTTGAAGATGACTATCAGGTTCTAGTGGATGCGTTATGCGACGATATCGTTAAAAGCGAGGGCGAAGATGAAATACGGTCGAGTATTGAGCATCGAATCGGCATGCTGATAAACATCAAAGAGAGCCAGCGCCTCTGCTATGCCCAAATTGAAGATTTGGTGCCTAGACGTCATCCTTGTCCGGTCCCTCCAATGAAAAAACGTCCCAATTGTTGCGATGAGATCGAATGCCAATGCTGCGGTACAAAAAATGAGATAGATGCTCAATTCTGTACAAATTGCGCTAGTCCTATTGATATGGGCGACATATGGCGTTATTGCAAGAAGTGTAGGATTGCATACAGTAGAGAGATCAACTTTTGTCCTGAATGCGGCTCAGCAATAACCGTTGAGATTAAACGTAAAAGGAAATAGTTTCTCGTTGCTATATGTTTGCCCTTACGCGTGAAAGCGTAATTGGTGACATGCCCAAAAATGATGAGATGCGCGAATGGGGGACCCTGTCGATAACCCCCGGATACTCCTCGAGAAACCATTTGTAGCGGTCACGAGCCGGCAACAGCCTAAGGGCGGATTCGGTTTTATAATGATCGTGCCAAGCCCTTGATAGATATCGGTTAATGAGAGTTGCAAGTCCTGGATTATATTGGGCTTTATTTTGAACATCGCTTATCTTGAGAAGAACGAGCGTGCAGTCTGTTAAAGCTTCAATATAAGTCGGGGATGGAATGTCAAACTCGGGGCTAGGCATTACAGGCATGCCCGGCTCCGCCATTATGCAGTCAGTGATTTCCGAACCATCGCTTTGTAGAGAATACGAACAGGCTACCCCCTGTTTTAAAAGGTAAAACCATTTTTGTTGGGTACCCATTTCAAGGATAATTTCTCTTTTTTGAAATTGCTGGATTGAAGCCATTGCCACTAGCTCGGCTAATAGGTTTTGGTTGTCGCACGGGGCGTACTGACAGAAAAAATTCGGATCCAGGGACACGGAATCGCTCCAACGGGCACATATCGTTAACAAATGCTAACCAAGAATAAGATACGCCATCGGGGGGGGGGCATTATCAAATGCTAATGAGATTCTGGCTTTTTCGGAAATTTCAGAAATACATAAAAATGGAGTGCCGCTGCGCCACTGTTTGCCAGCTGTGTTTTTCGTTGCTGTGCCGCTGTTAGCGTCGGATTATTTTAGCCAAATATAGTCGGCCGAGATTGACCAATCCCGGCCGACCCATTTTAGCCAACAC
>NZ_JBCPDN010000004.1:0-3008 GCF_040915425.1 Collinsella aerofaciens
GTAGACCCTCCTGCCGTCCACCACGGTCCTGTCCTCCAGGAAGTCGGCCCAGAACCCGCACCAGTCGAGGTAGCGCTCGACCCAGATCTCGGCCTGGTGCAGCGCCTCGATGCCCATGAGGTCGCGCGCGATGAGGTAGAGCTCGCGCCCCGCCTGGAGCTTCGGCCGCGTCGTCGTGTAGCGCTTGACCTGCGAGAAGGCGTGGAAGGTGCACCTCTGGACCCTGGTGCGCGGCCAGGTCTCGCGCACGGCCTTGGCGAACCCGCTCCCGCCGTCGGTGACGACCACGTCGGGCGCCGGGATCGGCGCCATGAGGGCCGACCACGCCCTCGAGTTCTCCGACCTGGCCATGTACCAGGAGACCACCCTCTCGCCGCTGCAGCATATGAGCACGACGAGGTCGCGCGCGACCCAGATCCCGTCGACGTAGAGCACGCGGTGCAGCTCGCCGTCGGGGACGGGCATGGGCCAGACCTCCCAGAACTCGGCCGTCCTGCGCCTGAAGGACCGCCCGCCGCCCGGCATCGTGGCCTGCGAGTCCTTCGAGAGGAGCCACCCGAGGAACTCCTCGAGCCTCGTCGCCGTGTCGTCGTACCTCACCGTCGTCGACGCGCCGCAGGCCGTGCACCTCCACCGCTGGGACCCCGACGAGGTCCTGCCGTTGCGCTTGGTCCGACCGCCGCAGTAGGGGCAATAAACGGCCTTCATGGGCACCTCTTCCGAAATGGTATTTAACGGTTCCGGAAAAGGTTATCTACCTGCGGGAACGATGGGCAACCGGACACACATTCTGTCCGAGCGGTTAAAAGCGGCCACGGAATTTAAACGGCTGAAAAAGGGGCATCGACCTGCGCCGATGCCCCCAACGTGGACACACATTTTGTCCTATAAGCCTACGCCCAGCGTACCGCCACGGTAAGGGCTCTGTTAACTCAAACGCATACATAGAACGGACGTCCTTACGTTGCCCTAAAGCTCGGTAAAGACGCCCGTCCGCCAAATATCCGTGATGCAGAAAAATTACCAACCGGTGTAGTAATCGGTGGTTCCGGCAGCGCAGCCGGAGTCATAGACCTTGCAATCACCCTTGGAGCCCGTAAAGGTCGAGCCCTGGGCCATATCGCCCGCGGCAACAACGTAATAGCCGTCGGAATCGCGCCAGAAGCCCTCAGAATCCTGAGTCCATTCGCCCGTGCGATAGTGATAAAGCACATTGCTGCTGTAATAGGTCTCGCGGCGACCGTTGTAGTTATTGACACCCGCAGAGCGCGTCAGGCCCGATCCGTTCGCGTAGGACGCGGCAGACGCGTAGGACGGAGTGTAACCGGCGTTGTAGTACGAAGCCTGGGCGGCCTCGGCAGCCTCCGCCTCGGCGGCAGCAACCTCGAGCGCTTCGCGCTTGGCATCCTCAAGTGCAGTGCGCAGCTCATCGAGCTCGGTCGACTTCGCGTCGACCTCCTCCATCGTCAAAAGACTGCCCGCACCGTCGATACAACCCTGCAGTACAGCGCGCTCGTCATCGGTGGCATAGTCACCGTACATGTTCATGATGATCTGAGCACGCATCTCAAGGGAATCGCGCTTGGCCTCCATCGAGGCGTTCCACTCCTGCATGGAGCCAAAGCCGTCGCTGCGATAGTCGACGGGCTGCACCAGCGTCGCCTCGGACGGCGTGGATCCGACCGTGTCGGATAGTGTTGCCGCGTGGGCATCAGTTGCACCGGCGCCCGCCAAAAGTGCCACGATCAGAGCGGCGGAAAGGGCGGCGGCTTTCGGTTTTCGTGAATCGATCCTCATGTAGCTGGAAACCTCCGTAGTGCGTTTTTGCTGCGTTTGAGCTGCGTGTGATTCGATCGCGCTGCATAGTACCCCGAGCAAATCGCGACCTGCGGTTTTACTCAAAAGGCGCACGTCAATTGCGTAAAACTCACATCCTCTCAACAGGAGTTTTCCACAACTCGAATGCATAAAGCGTGTCAAAAACCCTGTTTTTGCGCCCTCTCTATGCAAAAAAGACGCCTGTGCAACCATTGTTCGCACAGGCGCCTTGAGCAGGCATTTTATGCAGTTATACCTATCGAGTCGCAAGGGGTCCTTGCACAAGTCGCCTTACTCGTCCAGCGCGGCGAAGGCCTGCTTCAGATCCCAAATGATATCCTCGGCGTTCTCGGTACCGATGGAAAGACGGATCGTGGAGGGCGTGATGTTCTGCTCGGCGAGCTCCTCGGCAGAGAGCTGGGAGTGCGTGGTGGTAGCCGGGTGCACGACGAGCGACTTGACGTCGGCCACGTTGGCGAGCAGCGAGAACACCTGCAGATGATCGATGAACTTCCAGGCGGCCTCCTGGCCACCCTTGATCTCAAAGGTAAAGATCGAGGCGCCGCCACGGGGGAAGTACTTCTGATAGAGCTCGTGATCGGGGTGCTCAGACAGGCTCGGGTGGTTCACCTTGGCGACATGGCTGTCACCAGCCAGGAACTCAACGACCTTCTTGGTGTTCTCGACATGACGGTCAACGCGCAGCGACAGAGTCTCGGTGCCCTGGAGCAGGATCCAAGCGTTGAACGGGCTGATGCAGGCGCCCTCGTCACGCAGCAGGATGGCGCGGACATAGGTTGCGAAGGCGGCGGGACCGGCAGCCTCGGCAAACGAGACGCCATGGTAGGAGGGGTTGGGCTCGGCGATCTGCGCATACTTGCCGCTCGCCTTCCAATCGAAGTTACCGCCGTCGACGATCACGCCGCCCAGCGAGGTGCCGTGGCCGCCGATAAACTTGGTTGCGGAGTGGACGACGATGTTGGCACCATGCTCCAGCGGACGGAACAGATACGGGGTGCCGAAGGTGTTGTCGACGACAACCGGTAAACCGTGCTTCTTGGCGATCTCGGAGATGGCGTCGATGTTGGGGATGTCGGAGTTGGGGTTGCCGAGCGTCTCGAGATAGATGACCGTGGTGTTGTCCTTGATGGCACCCTCGACCTCTTCCAGGTTATGGGCATCGACAAAGG
>NZ_JBCPDN010000004.1:3159-50860 GCF_040915425.1 Collinsella aerofaciens
GGCGAGACCTGCCACGCCACCCTCGAGTGCGGCGATACGATCCTCGAAGACGCCCTGGGTGGAGTTGGTCAGACGGCCGTAGATGTTACCGGCGTCGGCAAGACCAAAGCGGTCGGCGGCGTGCTGGGAGTTGCGGAACACATAGCTCGTGGTCTGGTAGATAGGCACGGCGCGGGAGTCGGATGCGGGATCGGCGCTCTCCTGGCCAACGTGAAGCTGCAGGGTATCGAAACCAAAGGTGTGCTCGGGGTTGTTGATGAACTGGCTCATGATGATCTCCTTGATCGAACAAAAGTAAATAAATAAGAGAGAAGTAAGTCGCTGTCTCCTGATCACGCCGACGGGCGCAAACAGGAGCCCGGCATTCGCCTTGGTAAGCAATTCATATGCGGGCCTCCTTTCGCATCCCGGTTCAGTGGTCGGTTTAATTACCTACCGCCTTTGTGTGTTTTGAATAGTACGAGCATTGTTTCGCTCGGTCAATCACTTAAAAGCGCTAACCTGTTATCGGTTTTATAGATAGCAATCGAAAGGACGGCGCCGATGACCCTTCAGCAGCTTCGTTTTCTGATTGCCGTGGCAGAGTCCGGCTCAATCAACGCCGCAGCTCAGCGCCTCTATACCGCTCAGTCCAACATCTCAAACGCCGTCAAAAGCCTGGAGCAGGAACTCCACCTGGAGATCTTTACGCGCTCCAGCCGCGGCGTCACGCTCACCAACGACGGCACCGAGCTTTTGGGCTATGCGCGCCAGGTCGTAGAGCAGGCCGATATGCTCGAGGCCCGCTACGAGGACGGCGGCACCCCGCAAGCCCGCCTCGCCATTTCCGCCCAGCACTACGCCTTTTCGGTCGAGGCCTTTGTCAACGTGGTCGAGCGTTGCCGCGACAGCAAGTTCGAGTTCATCATGCGCGAGACCACCACGTCGCAGATCATCGATGACGTCCGCGCGTTTCGCAGCGACATCGGCATCCTGTATCTGGACGACTTTAACGATCGTGTCCTACAGAAAGCCTTTACCGATGCCCGAGCAAGCTTCCATCACCTCTTTGATGCAAAGGTCCACGTGTTCGTAAGTGAGCGCCACCCGCTTGCCCGCCGCCCGCAGCTGTCCCTTGCCGACCTTACGCCCTATACGCGCTACAGCTTTGAGCAGGGAACCTCAAACTCCTTCTATTACGCCGAGGAGCCGTTTAGCTACATCCCCTGCGATCGCAATATTCGAGTCTCTGACCGCGGCACGCTCACCAACCTGCTGATCACCTCGAACGGCTACACGCTCTCCACCGGCGTGCTCTCAAACGAAATGCAATGGGGCATGGCATCGATTCCGCTGGCAGATGCCCCGACGATGCACGTAGGCTATATCATGCACGATGAACGCAAGGCCTCTCCCCTGTTGCAGCAATACCTCGACGAGCTCGACCGCATCATCCAAGAAAACCAGCCATCAGAGGACGGGGTAGATATGGTAGATTGCTAGCCCTCGGCGAACGCGGCGCTACAATGGTCACTCACACGAAACGTACCCAACGAAAGGAACCATGTGAAGGTCATCATCTATACCGACGGCTCGGCCCGATCAAATCCGGGACGCGGCGGATACGGTGCCGTGCTCAAATACACCAATCCCGCCGGCAAGACCTTCACCTCCGAGCTTTCGCGCGGCTACGCCAAGACCACCAACAACCGCATGGAGCTCATGGCGGTCATCGTGGCGCTCGAGGCACTTAACCGCCCCTGCGAGGTCGAGGTCCATTCCGATTCGCAGTACGTCGTCAACGCCTTTAACAAGCACTGGATCGACGGCTGGAAAAAGCGCGGATGGAAAACCGCCAACAAGCAGCCCGTTAAGAACCGCGATCTGTGGGAGCGCCTACTCACCGCCAAAAGCAAGCACAAGGTTGAGTTCATCTGGGTTAAGGGTCACGCCGGCCACGAGCTCAACGAGCGCTGCGATGAGCTTGCCACCACGGCGGCCGACGGCAGCAACCTCGATATCGACACCGGCTTTAACGAGAGCGACCTGTAACGGCGTTTTCGCACGCTTTTGTGTCCTCCCGCGCTACACTCGTCCTGTAGGCCAAACAACGCAAGGGGGACACATGCTGCGTATAGCGACCATCGGCACATCCATGATTACCGACGACTTTATCCAAGTCGTCAACGCCAACGACCAAGCCGCGTTTGTGGGCACGCTCTCGCGCGATGCCAATCGCGGTGCTGCCTTTACCGCCGAGCGCGGTGGCGAGCGTAACTTCACCGCACTTGATGAGCTCGCGTCCGCCGCCGACGTCGACGCCGTCTATATCGGCAGCCCTAACGCACTTCACTACGAGCAGGCCCTTGCCTGCATCGCCGGTGGCAAGCACGTCATCGTCGAGAAACCCTTCTGCGCCACCGAAGCGCAGGCGCTGGAAGTCTTCCGCGCTGCCGAGGCAGCAGGTGTCGTGGCCCTCGAGGCCATGCGTCCCCTCCACGATCACGCCTTCCACGCCATCGAGGACGCCCTGGGCGAGATCGCCCCCATCCGCCGTGCCTCATTGCGCTTTGGCAAGTATTCCTCGCGCTACAACGAGATTCTCGCGGGACGCGCCACCAATATCTTCGACTGCAATATGGCATCGGGTTCCCTCATGGACATTGGCGTCTACGCCGTCGAGCCCATGGTCGAGATTTTCGGCATGCCCTCCGGCCTTACGAGCATGACTACTCTGCTCGACCCCACCACGCGACAGCTCACGCACGGCCCCATCGACGGCTGCGGTTCCATCCTCGCCAGCTATGGCGGAGGCCGCATCTCCGTCGAGCTCGCGCACTCCAAAATTACGAATGACCTACTGCCCTCGCAGATCGAAGGCGAGCGTGGCACTATCCAGATTGACCATCTGTCAACGCCCCGCAACGTCCGCATCGACTATCGCGGCGACGTCGTACGCGGCTCGGCGACCGAGGCGCCGCGCGAACAGGGCGACAACGGCCGCGTGCTCGACCTGCCCAAATCGAGCAACACCATGGAATACGAACTCACAGACTTTATCACCGCCATCGGCGGCATCGATAACGTCAAGGAAGAGATTTGGGAGACCCCGGCGGGACGCCACGAGCTTGGCCACTACCGCGATGTCACGCTCGTCTCACTACGCATCATGGATGCCGTGCGTCAGCAGGCCGGCATAACCTTCCCGGCCGACGCAGGCAAGCAGGCATAGCGATGGGCCTCTTCGATACGTTCTTCTCCAGCGTCACCGGCGGCAGTCGAGAGCCTCAAAAACCGTCAAACGTCGAGCTCGAGCTGCGCCGCAGGCTTACCGTGCTTGTAAGCGACGAGGCCACTCAAGACACTCCCCTGCGTTATTTCCTGCGCTGGGCGGGGCAAGTCCAAGGCGTTGGTTTTCGCTTTACCAACACCAACCTCGCGCAGGCACGCGCACTCACCGGCTGGGTGCGTAACATGGAAGACGGCTCAGTCGAGATGGAGATACAGGGAGCTCCGGCAGACATCCTATCTCATCTCGAGGCACTTCATGCCTCCTACGAGCGCATGGGAACGCGTTTTCGCCTTGTAGATGCCCAGGCCCGAGCCCCACTTGCCAATGAAGACGGTTTCAGTCCTCATTATTAGTATTGTGTGCTAAATACGGTATCATTTACCTACGACCGTTGATAGAAAAGAGGCGAGGCGCATGGCGGTGCAAAGAAGGAATACCAAGCAGCGAAAGCTGGTTCTTGACGCCGTGCGCCAAAGCTACAACCATCCCACCGCCGACGAAATCTACAACGTCGTGCGCGCGCAGGATGACAAAATCAGCCGCGGTACGGTCTACCGCAACCTCAATCTCTTGGCCGACGCCGGCGAGATCCTCTCCATCAAGACGCCGGGCGGCAGCCGCTTCGATCGCACGATCGAGCCGCACGCACATATCATCTGCACCTCATGCAGCCGCGTCATCGACGTACCGCTCCCCTTCGATGCCCAGCTCGACGCCAAAGCGTCCGAGCAAATCGGCTGGCACGTCACGTCGCACTACACCATCTTCGAGGGTCTCTGCCCCGACTGCCGGTAGATGTTTGGAACATGCCTTAAAATCCACCTTTCCGCACTTTGCAGCAAAAAGTAGATTCCTAGACATGTCCCAAATGTCTACTCAGCAAGTAGACGACGCAGCTCTTCTTCGACCGTGCGCACGTAGCGGACGCGGTCGTTAATGCCACGCATAGAGGGGTTGCAGCTCTCCATCAGATAGGGATGGCCCACGACGTTGAGCATGTCGCGATCGTTCTCATTGTCGCCAAACGCCATCATCTCATCGGGCGAAATACCCAGGGCACGACCGTAATCGGCAAGCGCGGAGCCCTTGCCCGAACCGAAACCGATAAAGTCCGTCCATTCGGTTCCCGACGTCATCACGTCAACACGGTCGCTAAAGAGGCGCTCAAAATACTCCAGGGCCGCCGGCTGATCCACCTCGGGCGTCTGGAAGGCAATCTTAATGACGTCCTCGTCGATGTCCTCGGGGCGGGCGACCACCGCCACATCGCAGTGGACCTCATAGCGCAAATGATCGACGAACGCATCGTTGCCGCTCATGGTGTAGAGGTGTCCCTCACACGAAAGGGTCACGTCGGCATGGGGATACGCAACCACGGCATTCGCGATATCCATAGCAAGGCTACGCTCCATGGAACGCTTGACAACGGCACGTCCCTCGCTCATCACCAGGGCTCCGTTTTCGCATACATAGGCGAGCTCATCGGCCACCGGGGCAAACAGATAGCGCAAGCTCGCATATTGACGGCCGCTCGCCGGCATAAACACGATACCGCGACGATGCAGCTCATCGATGAGCTCAAAGGCCTCGGAACGCGGCTCGCGCTCCCCCGGATGCAGCAACGTGCCGTCCAAATCGCATGCAATCAGCTTGATTCCTTCAAGACCCATATGCTCCCCCACAGCATCTCATCAACAGAAAGGCGGACTTTGAATAGTTGTCTCTCAAAGTCCGCCTTACTTATACGCACGTTAACCGCGCGCCTTCTTTACGATCGTAAAGTCTGGTGCCATACTCACAACGGCATCCGCCGCACTCGACGCAAAGCGCCGGTCCGAATCGAGTTCACGGGTAACCGTCGAGAGCCGAACGCCCTCGACGCCCCGGAGCATGCGGCCCAAAACAGGCTGCACCGGCGTATACATGCGCACGGTATACTCGTCCGAATCGCCTCGAAAAAGCGGCGCATGCATATTGCCGATCTCCCAGCACGCATGCGCGAGCGCAATCGGGTCCATGCGGTCAACTTCGACCAAATAAACCTCGGCGCTGCGCAGGCGCACGACAACCGCCACGGGCACCACGCCCGAACGGTCGACGGCGAGCACGTCGCCGTCGACAAAACGACCGCCGTCGGCAGTATCCAGCCGAACATCGACCGTGCGCCCCAGCTCCGTCACGCCCACAAACGCGCATACATCAGCCTGGTCCCAATCGAGCAGTAGCTCGTCAACTTCAAAGACGCCGCCCAGCTTCCGGCGAAGCAGAAGTTCATAGGACGGATCGTTGAGATTTCCCAAGCATGTCGTCGAAACCAAGCGCTCAGGCATGCTCTAACCCTCGACCTCGACGAGCTCGATATCAAAGTTGAGGTCCTTGCCGGCAAGCTCGTGGTTGGCATCGAGCGTCACAGCCTCGGGCGTTACGTCGATGACGACGGCGGGGACAGGCATGCCGCTCGGCGTGGACAGGAAGAGCTTCATGCCCTTCTCGATCTGCTCGATGTTGGGAACCTGCTCGGCCGGGAAGGTAATAACCATCTCGGGATTGTGCTCGCCGTAGGCATCGGCAGCAGGAATGTGCACGGTCTTCTTCTCGCCCACCTGCATGTCGACAACAGCGGCGTCGAAGCCCTTGATCATCTGACCGGCGCCGCAGGTGAACTCCAGCGGCTCGCCGCGATCGTAGGAGCTATCGAACTGCGTGCCGTCATCGAGCGTGCCGCGATAATGGGTCTTGACCTTCTTGCCCTGGTTGGACATGGTAACCTCCGTAATAAGGGCGGCGCACAACACGGGCCGCCATGAACATATGGCGCTAACTATACCCTAGTCATACAATTCAATGACAGTTTGCAAAGAAACGCTGCAACCGGAGGAACCATGGCATATCCCGTATTTGACCTACACTGCGACACCGCCGACCGCATCGGCTGGGCCACGCTCGATCTCGACCTGCGCTTTACCGCCGGCACCGACGGTTATTTCCCCGGCGACGAAACGCATCCGCAAGATTTCGACCTCATCGAGGGCAACGCCTGCGCCATCTCGCTCGCAAAGATCGGCAACACGCCGTGGGCACAGTGCTTCGCCACGTTTGTCCCCGACGAGATTCCCACCGCCCACGCCGCGCGCTTCCAGGCGCAGATCATGGCGCACATGAGCGGCCAGGCAATGCTCAACCACGACCGCATGGTCAACGTACGCAGCGCGGCAGACATTCGCCCTGCGCTCAAAGATGGCAAGGTCGCCTGCATCCACACCATCGAAAACGCCACGTTCTTTGCCGAGGACCCCGCGCTGATCGAGGTGCTCAAGAGCTTGGGCGTACTCATGTCATCACTCAGCTGGAACGCGCAGGGACCGCTCGCGAGCGGCCACGACACCCACGCCGGCCTCACCGCCGCCGGCATCGAGGCGCTTACGCAGATGGAGCACGCCGGCATGGTGCTCGACGTCTCCCACCTCAACGATGAGTGCTTTGACGAGGTTGTCGCCCACGCCACGCGCCCCTTCGTCGCCAGCCACTCCAACTCCCGCGCAGTTTGCGGCGTTAAGCGCAACCTTACCGACGACCAGTTCCGCACCATTCGCGACATGGGTGGCATCGTCGGCCTCAACTACTGCAGCGAGTTCCTATCCAACGACGCAACCGACAAGACAGCCGCAGGCGTCACCTTCGACCAGCTGGCGGCACATATCGAGCACTGGCTTGACCTGGGTGGCGAAAATGTCATCGCGCTCGGCGGCGACTGGGACGGTGCCGCGGTGCCCGCTTTCCTCTCCGACGCCAGCAAGATGCCCGAGTTCCAGAACATGCTCTCCAAGCACTTTGGCAAGACCGTGATGCAGAAGCTCTGCAGCGACAACGCGCTTGCCTTCTTTGAGCGTTATTAATTTCACATCCCTTGAGCGGGCCGGCATGCCGAACGGTCGACATGCCGGCCCGTCCCCAATCTGAAGGACCGCTTTTGACGCAGCAGTTTACGATTTCCGTACCCCGACCGGATGGGACGCCCATCCCCGTCGTCGTTACCAAAAAGCGCGTCAAGAACTTCAACCTACGCGTCACATCGAGCGGTGAGGTCCACGCCAGCGCGCCGCTCGGCGCCAGCCGCGAGCGTATCGAAGCGTTTGTGAAGCGCAACAGCGCCTGGATTATCAGCCGACTTGCCCAGCGTGAGCAACGTCAGGCGACGGCGCGAGAGTCACTCAGTCCCTCGTCCATCATTGCACTTTGGGGCAAGCCCATCACCGTTCAGGATGCACTCGACCACAACTTCGCATCACCCGCACCGCGGCCCAAACAAGCCACGTTCGCAAGCTTTATGGGTACCGACGAGCCAGACGAACGTCCGCAGACCAAGTGGAACGCGACCCTCGACGGCTTAACGCCCAGCGAGATCCAAGCCCATATTGACCAGCTCTATACGTCCGAGGTCACATCGGCACTGCGCGATATTGTGCACGCATACGAAATCGCAATGGGTGTCGCCGTTTCCCGCGTTTCCGTGCGCAGCATGAAAACGCGCTGGGGCTCGTGCACGCCCAAAACCGGCGCCATTCGCATCGCACGCGAACTTGCCGCCTATCCCATCGAGTGTCTCGGCATGGTTGTCGCCCACGAGCTCGTCCACCTGCTCGAGCCAAGCCACAATCAGCGGTTTCACGTCCTGCTCGACACATACTGCCCCAACAATAGAGCTCTGTCGCAGCGGCTCAAGCAGCCGCCCCTCAACAAGCTCTAGCGTCGACTAGCGCACGCGCTCGATCTCGACGCCGCAGCTTGCCAGGGAAAGACCGACGGGAGCCCAAGGCTTATCGAGCTTAACACGCACGCCAAGCAGCAAGGGGTAACGACGCAGCAGCATCTGGGCCACACCCTCGGCTGCCGCCTCGATGAGTTTAAACGTATGCTCGCGCAGATAGCCATC
The DNA here is from genome assembly GCF_040915425.1 of Collinsella aerofaciens. GTDB lineage: Bacteria > Actinomycetota > Coriobacteriia > Coriobacteriales > Coriobacteriaceae > Collinsella > Collinsella aerofaciens_BW. The sequence continues at coordinate 11,364 of NZ_JBCPDN010000004.1, forward strand.
GACATCGTGGCACACCGAGCCGTAGTCAATCGAAGCGTCCAGGTTATCGTGCTCCCCCGCTGCACGCAGGTCGGCATAGAGCACCAAGGACACGATGAACTTCTGGCCCAGCGCATTCTCTTCGGGATACACGCCGTGGTTGGCAAAGACCTCGAGACCGTCGATAGTAATGCGGTCAGCATGGCGCAGATCGTCATAACTCACGTGGGGCACCGCCGTTGCGGTGGATATTTCGCCCCTTCCACGGCGGGCGAGCTCGGCGCCTTCAGTCTTGGTTGCATTCTCGGGCAGTTTCTTGTTGCTCATCGCGATCGTCTCCTTCGTTTAGAACCCCGACCGCGCAAACTAACTACACGCGAATCGACAGGTTCTTTTTATCATCGCTCCAGTTGCAAGCATTGCGCGCGGGGCATGCAAAGCAGGCGCGCGACGCTTTGTCGGCTGCATAGAGCAGACGCTCAAGCGGTTGGCTGTTCACACGCAGCTTTCGATGGCCCAGAATGGCCGTCTTAATGGCTGCGGCATCGGCCGGCTCAAACGCCACATCATCGGGCATACCGCCGAGAATCGCATCAGCGACGCGTTCGCTTGCAACATCATGGGATATACCCGATTCATACTGTTCATCTTTGCCGATATCGTGAAGAAGTGCCGTGGCGTAGATGACCTCACGGTCAAATTCGAGCTGTTCCTCGAGATTCTTGATCCACATAATGCGAGCGACATCGAGAAGATGGTCAATACCGTGGCGGCAGAAGATGCGCCCCGATTCCAACTGTGCAATGTTACCCAGGTGGCGCCGGAACAGCCCGTTGGCGCAAATGTAATCAATGCGAGGCATGGCACCAAAGGGAGCCAAGCCCGAAGCCATAAAGCCGCGACGCGACGTCCCCTCATCGGTCTTCGATGTAAAGTCGTTGACGACCCTCATGCTAACGGCCCAGCATCCTAAAGAACCGCTCCTCGAGCGCGGGATCAGTCTCAAAGACGCCGCGGCGAGCGAGCGTCACGGTCTTGGTGCCGGGCTTTTGCACGCCGCGCATGGTCATGCACATATGCTCGGCTTCCATGAGCACAATCGCTCCCTGGGGAGCGAGATAATCCATGAGAGCGTCGGCAACCTGCGCACACAGCTGCTCCTGCAGCTGCAGACGGCGGGCATAAACCTCAACCGTGCGGGCGAGTTTGGAAAGCCCAGCCACCCGACCGTTAGGGATATAGCCAATGGCGGCCTTGCCATAAAACGGCAGCAGATGGTGCTCGCACAGCGAGTAGAACGTGATGTCGCGCTCGATAACCAAATCGTTCGAAGCGACGGCAAAGGTTTTGGACAGGTGCTCCTCGGCACTCTGGTCCATACCGCCGGCGATCTCACCATACATACGGGCAACGCGCGCCGGGGTCTCCAGCAGGCCCTCACGAGTTGGGTCCTCGCCTATGCCCTCAAGCAACAGCTTAATGGCGGCCTCGACTTTTTCCTGATCGACCATCTGGGCCTCACTTTTCCGATTTTGCGTTCGCGCTATGGTACCACGCCCTTTGGCATCGGCCACAAGCTACATAGTATGGGTCGAATAGACCGGATCGTCCCGCCAAAGCTCCACAGCGTCGCAAAGCGCAACGCCCTCGCGCACAGCACGGGCGCGCGTGGCGTTCATATCGATCACACGCTGGTTACTCGAGCCCCTAAAGCGCAATGAGATATCGTACAGATCCTGAACGAACGGGCCGTCCACCAACATGTCGAGGCAGGCCAGGATACGGTCCGTCACCTCGGTATGATGACGGCCACCCGGCATAAGCTCCTCGAGCACGTCGCCGGTAAAGCACCAAATGGTCTTGCCCGACCCCGCGGGATAGGCAGCGCGAACACGCTCAATGAAATCAACGAGCCCCGCCTGATTCTCAGGTTCCATAGGCTCGCCGCCCAAAATCGTCAGACCATCGATAAAGGGATGGTCGAGGCTCTCGATAATCTTGTCCTCGACGGCGCGATCAAAGGGCTCGCCCGCAGCAAAGTCCCACGCAACAGAGTTAAAGCAGTTCTTGCACCCACGACGGCACCCGCTCACAAACAGAGAAGTACGAACGCCTTCCCCATCAGCAATATCGAAATACTTAATGTTCGCGTAATTCATAGGTAACTCTCCCGGGAGGCCGGGACATATCATCCCGTCCTCAAACATTCTCGGCCTTCGGCCTGCGAAACTGCGGGCGGGACGATATGTCCCGGCCTCATGCAAAGGGTAACTCAATGAACGAAGCGAACATCGAGTATGGGGTTCGAAGTCCAATAAAAACTTTGTTGCAGCTCAACCGCTATCGCAAGTAAATCGCAGCTGCAGCTCGAATTATTTCCGCTAAGAACTTCGAGGAGCGAGCAGGCCGCGCGCTGCATCTCAGCTACGTCAACTTGGCTGAACCGAGAGGGCCGCTTGGGCATTTGCTCGATATGAGTTCCGCACGCAAAGAAGGCCACTTAATGTGGCCTTCGTCTTGCGCAGGACTGTCCGAAATAGCGAGCAAATGCCCAAGCGGCCCTCTCGGTTCAGCCCCGGAGCGGTATTAGAGATGCAGCACGCGGTCGCGGATCTCCTCGGTTCGACCCTGGTTCCAGAACTGGGTACCGATGTAACCGCACGTGCGACGGGCGACATTCATCTTCTCCTGGTCACGATTGCCGCAATTGGGGCACTCCCACACCAGCTTGCCGTCATCCTCGACAATCTTGATCTCGCCGTCGTAGCCGCACACCTGGCAGTAGTCGCTCTTGGTGTTGAGCTCGGCATACATGATGTTGTCGTAGATGTACTGCATCACGCGAATGACAGCCTTGAGGTTGTCCTGCATGTTGGGAACCTCAACGTAGGAGATGGCACCGCCCGGCGAAAGCTGCTGGAACATACCCTCGAACTTGAGCTTGTCGAATGCGTCGATCTCCTCGGACACGTGGACGTGGTAGCTGTTGGTGATGTAGCCCTTGTCCGTCACGCCCGGGATGATGCCAAAACGACGCTGCAGGCACTTAGCGAACTTGTAGGTCGTCGACTCAAGCGGGGTACCGTACAGCGAGAAGTCAATATCGCTTTCGGCCTTCCACTCGGCGCACTTGTCGTTCATGCGCTGCATGACGGCCATGGCAAAGGGCGTGCCCTCCTTCTCGGTGTGGCTGTGGCCCGTCATGTACTTGACGCACTCATACAAGCCGGCATAACCCAGACTAATGGTGGAGTAACCGCCCACGAGCAGCTTATCGATCGTCTCGCCCTTCTTCAGGCGGGCGAGGGCACCGTACTGCCAAAGAATCGGTGCGGCGTCAGAAAGCGTACCCATCAGACGCTCATGACGGCACAGCAGGGCGCGGTGGCACAGCTCAAGGCGCTCGTCGAAGATCTTCCAGAACTTGTCCATGTCCTGATGCGAGCTCAGCGCGACATCAGGCAGGTTGATGGTCACGACGCCCTGGTTAAAGCGACCATAGTACTTGGGCTTGTTCGGGTCGTAGTTCAGCGCGTTGGCAACGTTGTTAAAGCCGTTGCCCGAGCGGTCGGGCGTCAAGAAGCTGCGGCAGCCCATGCAGGTATAGCAGTCGCCGTTGCCGGCGGTCTCGCCCTTCGACAGCTTGAGCTCGCGCATCTTCTTCTCGGAGATGTAGTCGGGAACCATGCGCTTGGCGGTGCACTTGGCAGCCAGCTGGGTCAGGTAGAAGTACGGGGAATCCTCGTGAACGTTATCGTCCTCGAGTACATAGATGAGCTTGGGGAATGCCGGGGTAATCCAAACGCCGGCCTCGTTCTTAACGCCCTCGTAGCGCTGGCGAAGCGTCTCCTCCACGATCATGGCAAGGTCGTGCTTCTCCTGAGGCGTACGGGCCTCGTTAAGATACATAAAGACCGTCACGAACGGCGCCTGGCCATTGGTGGTCATAAGGGTCACGACCTGATACTGAATCGTCTGGACGCCGCGACGAATCTCATCGCGCAGGCGATCCTCAACAACCTCGCGGACCTTTTCGGGAGATGCGGAAACGCCGAGCTCCTCGAGCTCGCGGGCGACCTCGCCGCGAATCTTTTGACGGCTCACTTCGACGAACGGGGCAAGATGGGTCAGCGAAATCGACTGGCCACCGTACTGGGAGGAAGCAACCTGGGCGATAATCTGCGTCGCGATGTTGCAGGCGGTCGAGAAGCTGTGCGGCTTCTCAATCAGCGTACCCGAGATAACAGTACCGTTCTGGAGCATATCCTCCAGGTTCACCAGGTCGCAGTTATGCATGTGCTGGGCAAAGTAGTCCGAATCATGGAAGTGGATCAGACCCTCATTGTGAGCATCCACAATCTCCTGGGGCAGCAGCACACGCTGGGTCAGGTCCTTGGAGATCTCGCCAGCCATATAGTCGCGCTGAACGGAGTTGACGGTCGGGTTCTTGTTGGAGTTCTCCTGCTTGACCTCTTCGTTATTGCACTCAATCAACGACAGGATCTTGTCATCGGTCGTGTTCTTCTGGCGCTTCAGGCTCTGAACATAGCGATAGATGATGTAGTGGCGGGCAACCTCGTAGCAGTCGAGACGCATGATCTCGTCCTCGACCAAATCCTGGATCTCCTCGACCGAAACGGTGTGGCCCGCGTTCTCGCATGCCTCGGCGACGTTTTGCGCCGCATAAACCACCTGGCGGTCGGTTAGACGAGAGCTCTCCTCGACCTCCAAGTTGGCGGCGCGAATCGCATTGACGATCTTATCGATGTCAAAGACAACCTCGGTGCCGCTGCGCTTGATGATCTTCATCCTCTTGCCTCTTTCGCATCGTAGCCTCATCGCGCTTCAGAGCCAAACGATACCCGGCAGGGCTTGCCCCTGTCTTGCGGCGCCGTCGCGCAATCTGTGTTCTCGATAAACCATAAGCCTCCATGCGGACATTCCCTGGAGCCGATCAAGCGGCTCAAGGACACGTTCAAAAGAGGCAGTTAAGGTCTTCGTTCTCTGTCCGCCATCTATCATACGACAAAGACGCATCTATATCCTGTATTCTTTTTTTAGGTCAAACACAACATATAGTGTTTCAGCAGGTCAAAGCAATTAGTCATTTTGCAGACGCATTAAAAATGAGGGGTTCTTGGCAAGTCGGTAAAACGTTACCAACACGGCTACCTGCATAGCAGTTATAAAACCCCCTTAGTCAAGCCGCTGACAAATCCTACCAAAACCAAGCCGCTCACGCCAAAAGAATCCAAAAGATTGTGCTTGACCAACATGTTGCGGTCACGATCGGCCAGGACGTATGCAATCTGCCGGCACCTCTACGGGACGCGAAGACCATCGCGTACAGACCTTGGATCAATATTTGGTGGCTTATTTGGCGGCGTGCTTGGTGGCAAAACAAAAACAGCCCAGAGGACATAGCCTCTGAGCTGCGAACATTTGGTGGGCGTTAGAAGATTTGAACTTCTGACCTCTTCCGTGTCAGGGAAGCGCTCTCCCCCTGAGCTAAACGCCCAAATGGAGCGGACAACGGGGCTCGAACCCGCGACCCCAACCTTGGCAAGGTTGTGCTCTACCAACTGAGCCATGTCCGCCTGCGAGGATTTAATATACGGGATGATCCACCCAAATGCAAGAACTTTTTTTAAAAAGTTTTGCGACGCTCTCGCGAGGACATCAGTCGTCACGAAAGGCGTGGACAAACGCAGGCTCGCAGCGAGATGCCCCTACATCTCACCGAGCATGATCCAGGCAGAGCTGTCCTGTGCGAGCCTGCCGTCTGCAAGCGGTGATGAGGTGAGCAGGACCCTGCCCGCCGGCAGCTCCACGGGTGCTGCACCGAAGTTCGTCACACACGCCCAGCCGTTATCGCGGCGATAGGCGATGACGCCGCCCTCAGCGCCCTCGGCACCATCCGCAAGACCGGTGCGCCCGTCAAGATCGAGCCACGCAAGATCGTTGGCGCACCCGCGCAGCTTGCGCCGCAGCCAGAGGGCGTCACGATAGAGCGCAAGCATCGATGTCGGGTCCACTTCTTCCCTATCGGCAGCATAATCGGAAAACCATGCAGGCTGCGGCAGATGGGGCGCCGCATCGGCGTCTGCCGGCGAAAACCCAAACGATCCGCCATGCGCGGGATCGTCCGCCGCCACCCACGGCAGGGGCACACGACAGCCGTCGCGCCCCTTCTCACGCTTCGGTCCGTGCGTATTGGTCGCAGTAGGGTCTTCGAGTGCAGCCCACGGGATATCAGCCACCTCAAAAAGGCCGAGCTCCTCACCCTGATACACGTATGCCGAGCCCGGAAGCGACAGTTCAAGCAAAAGGGCCGCCCGCGCGCGGCGCTCGCCGAGTTCACGGTCCTCGTCATAAGACGACCCGTCGCGTAAGAGCCAGTCGAGCGCAATCTGGTGGTAGCGCGTCGCCTTGATTTGCGGCAGGGCATAGCGTGTCGCCACGCGCGGCACGTCGTGGTTGGAGAGTACCCAGGTCGAGGCGGAATCGGATTCGACGGCTGCCTTCAAGCCCTTCTCGATTGCAGTGTGCATGTCATCATAGGTCCAAGTGGCCTTGGCAAACTCAAAGTTGAATGTCTGGCCAAGCTCGCTGGGACGCGCGTAGAGATACTGGCGCTCGGGCAGCACCCATGCCTCGGCAACGGCACTGCGCGGCGGATTATAGCGATCGAACACGCGGCGCCACTCGCGATAGATCTCGTGGACCTCATTGCGGTCCCACAGCGGGTGGGTGCCGTCGTCAACCATGTCATCGCCCTCGGCGAGATGCCACCGGTCGAGGTCATCGCGGTCGAGATCCTTGGCGAGACCCTGCGCCACATCAATGCGAAAGCCGTCGACGCCTCGATCGCTCCAAAACGCCAGGACGTCGCAAAAGAGCGCGTGAACCTCAGGGCATGACCAGTCAAAGTCCGGCTGCTCGGGCGTAAACATGTGCAGATACCACTGACCATCCGCAACACGCGTCCATGCGGGGCCGCCAAAGTTGGCATTCCAATTGGTGGGAGGCAGCTCGCCATGCTCGCCGCGACCATCGCGGAAGATATAACGGGCGCGCTCGGGCGATCCGGGGCCGGCGGCAAGAGCGGCTTTGAACCAGGGGTGCTGGCTGGATGAATGGTTGGGCACGATGTCGACGATGACCTTGATGCCGCGCGCGTGAGCCGCAGCGATCATATCATCAAAGTCGTCAAGCGAGCCGAGACGTGGATCGACATCGCAGTAGTCCGCCACATCATAGCCACCATCGACAAGAGGCGATGGGTAAAACGGGCTCAGCCAGATGGCCTCGATACCCAGCCGCTCAAGATAGTCCATCTTCTGGGTAATGCCCGCGATATCGCCCAGACCCGAACCAGTCGAATCCTTAAACGAGCGCGGGTAGATCTGATAGATCGCGGCATCGGACATCCATGAGCGCGAAGAGGACTTTTCTGTAGCCATGGGATAAGTCTCCCTTGCAACGAGGTTTTGCGAGATGCCCACGATGATACGCCCAAAGCGGACATCCGCGGCAAACAACGCCACAGCCACGACCCAAAATGCTCGACCCCTCTCGGGTTCAAGCCTCCTGGGACGAATCGACCGATTAGTGAAAAGAACGGAAGACCCACTTTCCCGGCCACGACAGTGAGCGGGCTCCGGGTGCCCCAGGTTGCCGAGAAAGAGGAGGGAAGCGTACTTTATGTACGCGACCGACGATTGAGGGGCAAGATGGGGTGTCCGGGGCCCGCGCAGCGTCAACAAAAAACGCGGTTCGTTAGAACCGCGTAAGATAGTTGGAGCGGACAACGGGGCTCGAACCCGCGACCCCAACCTTGGCAAGGTTGTGCTCTACCAACTGAGCCATGTCCGCATATGTAAAACAAAACGGGCGCCGGAGCGCCCGGATGTTGCCTGGAGGCGAAGCCCGGATTCGAACCGGGGGTAAAGGCTTTGCAGGCCTCTGCCTTACCACTTGGCCACTTCGCCGAAAAAGGACCGCCTAAACGGTCCGGAAATGCAATGGAGCGGACAACGGGGCTCGAACCCGCGACCCCAACCTTGGCAAGGTTGTGCTCTACCAACTGAGCCATGTCCGCTTGCGGGTTATTAATTTACGCGAGTTGTCCAAAAGACGCAAGTACTTTTTTCAAAAAACTTGTCTGCCGCATGTTCTTAGTAGCTAAACGCGCTAAAGCGATTGGCTAGGCACACGATTCCAGCGCTCCGCTAAACAGCTTCACCATCTGTACGCGCGTGCCGGCGCCGTCCGTACGACGAGCAACCTCCACGTTATCGACGAGCATACGCATAAGCTTGATGCCACGACCGCGCTCCTCAGATGCGACCGGTTCGCTCGTTTCATCGATAGAATAGCCGGCACCTCGATCAAGCACCTCAACCACAACGCGATCGCCATAGGCCTGAACCGTCAGGACGCACCCGATACCGCCCGCATGGTCATAGGCATTACCCAGCGCCTCCCCCGACGCCAATGCGACATCGTAGCGCTCGTCACGGCGCAACGGAAGCGATTCAAGGAGTTCAGCGATGCGATGTCGGTAGTATGGAAGATTCTCGATACCCTGACGGACCTCGACGCTCTTACTCCAGCGAGGCAGCTCCCCCACCGGGATGGCGGGAATAGACTCCCGTGCCGGCCCCGCGACATGAAGGATATCGACAAGACGAGCAATCTCCAAAAAGCGAACAACTTCACCTGATGCATTGACGAGCGAAAGCAGGCCTTCTCGCCTCATGAGCTCACGAGCGCGCGTAAGCAGGAATGCCAAGCCCGTCGAATCGATAAAGCTAACAGCCTGACAGTTGATGACAACACGGCGCACGCCGCGGCCAATCAAAGCATCCAACCGCCGACGCAGCGCAGGCACCGTGGCGATGTCGATATCGCCTGGTGGCGTCAAAACCGCTATGTCATTCCACTCATTCATACGACCATGGTTCCCCAAAAAAGCCCACTCGATGCATTCGTTTCCCCAACCGTGCGGATTCAGCCCGCCCAGCGTCGTCTATGAACGACCCCGTAAAAACTCAAGGGACACCAATGCAATGTCATCGTCCAGCGCCGATTCGGTAAATCGGTCAAGCTCGCCCAAGACCTTGCCGCAGATTCCCGATACGCCCTCACCCGAGACAGAGAGCAGAAGGTCACGAAGGCGCTGCTCGCCAAAGAACGCTCCGGTGCGATCGCGGGCCTCAATCGTTCCATCCGTATACATGAAGAGCATGTCACCAGGAGCGAACGTAAACACGCCTGTCTCGTACACCATGCTCTCAAAAGCACCGATTACGCCCGATTGGCATCCAAGCAGCTCGACCTCTCCCCCACGGGCCTCGCCGCCACCCAGCGGCATCGACTCTGGCCTGATGACCATGGTCGGAGGATGGCCCGCCGAACAATACGTTGCGCGTCCGGCTTTAAGGTCAATCTTGGCGATAAAGGCCGTCACGAACGTCTCGACCCTCGAGAAGCCCATGAGCATGCTGTTAAGGGAGCGTGCCATGCGGGCCGGTCCAGCGCCCTCCCAGGCATATGCCGTCAGGGCCGTCTTGACGAGCGCGGACATCGATGCAGCCTCAATGCCTTTGCCAGACACATCGCCCAAAATCATGACGGCGCAGTCGTCGGGAAGACGGATGAGCGTATAGAAATCGCCGCCGACCAACGCCGAGTTCGTGGCCGACAGGTACACCGAATCGGTTGCGATACCCGGAACATCCCCCAGGGAATTTCTCATGCCGATCTGAAGGGTCTGAGCGATATGGCGCTCCTCGCGCTTTTGAGATTCGCCTTCGTAGATCAGTTCAAAGTCATGCGCCAAGTGCACCAAGTAGTCATATTCAAGATCATCAATCGGCTCTTGGCTACCATCACGAAGCAGCAGCGCGCGCGTCGTCGGGCTCTTCGCAACAGAAGCAGGAACAATCGCGTCGTTACTGTGCTTGCCATCACCCTCAGAGCGCGGGCACCCCGCCTCGATGCCGGAGTCGACGTAGAGACCTTGACAAGGCAGACCATGCGCCCTAAGCCAGCCTCCCATAGGCATCGATTCGTCAACGCGAGTTATACGGACGTGTTTAAGGTCCTCGGCACTCGTACCTCCCAAAACAGATGCCTCAAAGCCATCAGGTCCAGCCCCCAGACGTGCCGCTGGCGCCGTCGTGGAAAAGAAAAGCTTCTCGGGATCGTCCGGCAAAGCAACGCGACTGCCGCCTTCAAAATCTATGACGTAGGAATCCAGGCTGGCGTCATACTCAACAGGGCAAAAATGGCAGTTAAGCATATTGCAGATCTCGGACGATACCGCCTGGGTAGCCGCGGCGGAATCGTCTAGAAAGGTAAACAACTCATCACGCAAGACATTGAGCGAGCGGCCAAGCTCGGCCGTGCGACGGGAGCGAAGGCTCGATGCCATGCCGACCAGCTGGATAGACAGGTAATCGCAAATGACCTCGAGTACATTAACGTCATAGGCGAGCGGTGCCTGAGGGCGTTTCCAACCAACTTCCAGCACGCCAAGAATCTGCGTACCGTAAAAAACGGGAAGACAGATCTCGCTGCGGTACGGAGGCATATCCTGCATGCGCAATAGGTGCTTAGAACGATTGTCCAAGTCCATAAACATACCGGAGGCGGCCTTATCACCCTTAAGGTCCTGTTGAATCGACAAGCGACAGGCACGCGACTCACGAAGAACATACGTCGGAATGCCAGCGCCATACGGCAAAAACTCAGGCAGGTAGCTGTCGTACAGCTCCTTGGAAACACCGCGAAGTTTAAAACCGCCGCTCTCAGAAAAATAGATAGCGGCACCCGAAGCATCGAGCGTTCCAACGAGCTGATTCAAAACGGTATCGAGCAAGCTGGGGAGCTCATCGGAGCCCACAGTACTCATAATGACCGAAAGGGTGCCCGAAAGGCGTTTATTCGCCACCCTAAGCTCCGATAGCGCGCGTTTGAGCTGACGATCGTGGGAATACTGCTCTTCGATGCTGTGAAGCGCCACCAGGACACGCGGTGCACGACGTCCAAAGATACACGGAGGCGTAACGGAACCCGCGCGAACCAAGACGGGAATAAAAGACCCGTCGCTCAGCTTGAGCATCAGCTCGCTCTCGGAGCCATCGGTCTCAAACGGCAGGCGATGTTCGGTCGCGCGCTCAAAGGCAGACGAGTACAGAACGTCTTTGACATCACCGCTGATGACGTCAGCGCGTTCCTCGCACATCAGGTCGAGCAAACGATTATTCACATGCAGAATGGTTCCGTCGAGCTCACAGATGATGACAGCATCGCTCGTGATCTCGACCAGTTGGGCAACGTCTGCCCACTCGTTGCGCTCAAGCGTTTCCATCGTGGACCTCACCGTCTATCGGTAACAAAAAAGCCTCCGAAGAGGCTTCTCAAATGCGATGGTGTCGGAGGCGGGACTTGAACCCGCATGACCAAAAAGCGGTCACTAGCACCTCAAGCTAGCGCGTCTGCCAATTCCGCCACTCCGACATGCTATGTTGTTGATTCGCAGTTCGTTTTGTTGGACCCGCGCGTTCAACGAGGAAGATAATAACCTATGATTCGAGAACTGTGCAAGCACTTTTTTGAAAAAAGTTTACGAATTTGTAAATGCGCTGGTAAATCGATATGTCCGGCCCCGTATCGGTGTTGCCTCCCAGCGCGTCCTCGGGCATGAGCGATATTTTGCTACGCACTTCGTGCTGCAAAATATCGCTCCCCCTGCGGAATGCGCCGGGAGGCAACACCGATTCGGGGCCTGCAAATACGTACTTCAGGCACAGTTCTCAAACATGTTCTGGGGGCTGATGCAAATTTGGTGGCTCGGCTTTGCCGAGCCCTTATATGGGGAGGCCGGAGCCAAAGCTCCGGCCTCACTAAATTTCTTATTAGACAAAGTGAGCGATCAAGGAATCGCACTCCCCCTGCCGAGTTAACGTAGGGCCCGCCCTGGTGTTACTTTTCAGAACACTCCGCAGGACGCAAGAAACCCCCGCCGCACGAAGTGCGCAGCGGGGGTTTCTTGCATGTCCGAGGACGTTCTGAAAAGTAACACCAGGGCGGGCCCGGACAAGAACAACCGACTACAGGTCGATGTGCGATTCCTTGATCGGGAACGGCTCGGCGAAGTGGCAGGCGCAGCAGTGACCCGGGGCAACTTCCTTAAACTCGGGAAGCTTCTCGGAGCAGATGCCCTGCGCGATCGGGCAGCGCGTGTGGAAACGGCAGCCGGTCGGCGGATCCAGCGGCGACGGCGGATCGCCGGCGAGGATGATGCGCTTGCGGGTCTTCTGGATATCCGGATCGGGCACCGGCACGGCAGACAGCAGCGACTGCGTGTACGGGTGGTGCGGCTCACTGTAGAGTGTCTTCCAGTCCGAAACCTCGACCATCTTACCCAGATACATAACGGCAACGCGATCGGAGATGTGCTGCACGACAGACAGGTCGTGAGCGATAAACAGATACGCGGTACCGAACTTGTCCTGCAGTTCCTTAAGCAGGTTCAAAACCTGAGCCTGAATGGACACATCCAGAGCGGAAACCGGCTCGTCGCAGATAATCAGCTTTGGCTTCAGCGCAAATGCGCGGGCAATGCCGACACGCTGACGCTGACCGCCGGAGAACTCATGAGGATAACGGTTGATGTGCTCGGGGTTCAGTCCGACAACGTCGAGAAGCTCGCGGACACGCTCAATGCGCTCTTCCTTGGTGCCCACGCCGTGAATGGTCATGGGCTCGGAGACGATCTCGCCGATGGTCATACGGGGATTCAGCGAAGCATAAGGATCCTGGAAGATAAACTGCATCTCGCGACGCATGTCCTTGATCTCATGCTTGCTCATCTCGGCAACGTCTTTGCCCTGGAAGAACACTTTGCCTGCCGTCGGCTTGGTCAGGCGCATGATGGTGCGACCCGTCGTGGACTTACCGCAACCAGACTCACCGACCAGACCAAAGGTCTCGCCCGGATAAATCTCGAACGAAATGTCATTCACTGCAGAGACGACACGCTTGGAGAAGCGCTTGGCGAACATGCCGGACTCAGCGGGGAACTCCTTAGAGAGGTGCTCGACCTTCAGCAGCGGAGTACGCTCGTTGGTATCTGCCATTACGCCTCGCCTCCCTTCTTGGAATCCTTGCGCGTACGGGACGTCTCAGGAGCGTTCTTGAGGAACTCGGGGTCACCGGAGTAGTGGCACGCAGAGTAATGACCAGACTCGGTGACAACGCGCTCGGGGCGCTGCTTGCGGCACTTGTCCGTCGCATAGGGGCAACGAGGAGAGAAGACGCAGCCCTCAGGCAGGTTCATGAGCGAAGGCGGGTTGCCGTGAATCGGCGTAAGCGGCTTCTTCTCTTCGATGGCCTGCTCCGGGATGGAGCGGATAAGGCCCCAGGTGTAGGGGTGGCGACTCTCGTAGAAGATTTCCTCAGCAGTACCGAACTCGACGGGACGGCCGGCGTACATAACCATGATCTTATCGGCCATATCGGCAACGACGCCCAGGTCATGGGTAATCATGATGATGGCGTTGCCGTTCTTCTCCTGCATTTCCTGCATGAGCTCGATAATCTGAGCCTGAATGGTAACGTCCAGAGCCGTCGTGGGCTCGTCGGCAATCAGGATATCGGGATCGCAGGCAAGAGCCATAGCGATCATGACACGCTGACGCATACCGCCGGAGAACTGGTGCGGATACTCATTGACGCGCTTCTCGGGCTCGGGGATACCCACGAGGTCCAAAAGCTCGGTAGCGCGCTTGAGCGCCTCCTGCTTGGAGTAGCCACGGTGCAGACGAAGGCCCTCGCCCACCTGCTTGCCGATCTTATAGACCGGGTTCAAGGAGGTCATAGGATCCTGGAAGATCATCGCGATGTCGTTGCCGCGAATGTGCTGCATCTCCTCCTCGGTCATCTCGAGGATAGAACGACCGCGATAGCGAACGTCGCCGCCCTCGATCTTTCCCGGAGGCATCGAGATAAGACCCATGATGGTCATGGCGGTCACGGACTTACCGGAGCCGGACTCACCGACGACGCCCAGGGTCTCGCCGCGATCGAGCGTGTAGGAGACACCGTCGACAGCGCGAACAACGCCGTCCTCGGTGTGGAAATACATCTTAAGGTCATCGACCTCGAGCAGATGCTGGCCCTCGGGAACAGGCTGGTCCTTCAGGTCCACATAGTTCTTGTTCTTCTTCATCCTTATGCGTCCTTCATCTTGACGTCGAGGGCGTCGCGCAGACCGTCACCCAGCAGGGTGAAGGCGAGCACCGTCGAGAGAATTGCCAGACCGGGCATGATCATCATCCAGGGAGCGGTCAGAAGATACTGCTGACCGTCCTGAATCATGGAGCCCCACGAAGGCGTAGGCGGAATAACGCCCATGCCGAGGAAGGACAGAGCGGACTCGGTCAGAATGGCGCCACCAATGTTCATGGTCGCGTAGACCACGATGGAGGCGACGGAGTTCGGGAAGATGTGACGTACGACGATACGAGCATCGGATGCACCCATCGCGCGCGCAGCATCAACATAGTCATTTTCCTTGACCGTCAGGATCGCGGATCGGAAGACGCGCGCAATCGAAGGCCAGCCGAGAATACCGATGGCGATAAAGACGTTCTGAAGGCCACGGCCGATAACGGCGATCATGGCGACAACGAACAGCACGTACGGGAACGCCAGGAAGATGTCCGCACAGCGCATGATGATCGTATCCCAGATGCCGCCGTAGAAACCGGCCAGAGCACCCATGACCAGACCAATTAGCGTGGAGATCGCGGTGGCCATAATTCCGACGGACAGCGAAACGCGCGCACCGTAGATAACGCGGACGAGAATGTCGCGACCAAGGGCGTCGGTGCCAAACGGGTGCTCTGCACACGGAGCCAACAGCGACGTCTCGGCCATAGTGGTCGAGTCGGAAGCCGTCGGGGAACCGAGCCAGGGCTTAGCCCACAGATCTGCAGTCAGGGCAACCACAACGACGATGATGATCCAGCAGACACCGATAACGGCGAGCTTGTTCTTACGAAGACGCTTAAAAGCGTCGCCCCACAGCGTGCGGGACTTGGCGGGAGCAGATGCGGCCTTGGTGGCGGTAGCCTGCTCCTGAGACTGAGAATCAGTTTCCTGCATGAGACGTACCTCCCTTAGGCCTTATCCGACGGACCGCCAAGGCGGATGCGCGGGTCGAGGAATGCATAGCTAATGTCGACGAGCAGGTTGATCACCATGACGACGACAACGATGAGCGTAACGCCGCCCATAACGATGGGCCAGTCACGCATGCTAATGGCGCGATAGACCTCATAGCCGATACCGGGCCAGTTAAAGACCGTCTCGGTCAGGATGGCGCCCGAAAGCATGCCGCCAAAGTCGACACCAATATAGGTAACGACGGGGATGAGTGCATTCTTAAGCGCATGCTTGACGATGATCGCACGATTGGAGAGACCCTTGGCCTTTGCCGTACGGATGTAATCCTGGTTCATGACATCAAGCAGCTGCGAGCGCATAATGCGCGCAGCATAAGCGGTCGAAACCGAAGCCAGCGTAATGGTCGGAAGCACATAGTGCATCCAATCCTGATACTGAGAGCTGGAACCGCCGGCACCCGAGATCGGCATGGAGATTGCACCGCCCGTGGCGTCCTTGAGGATGACGCCAAAGAACAGCTGCAGCAACATACCGAGCCAGAAGGCCGGGACCGCAACGAGGATCGACGTGGTGAGCGTTACCAAAATATCCCAGAAGGAATAACGCTTTACCGCCGAAATGATACCCGCACCGATACCCATAATTGCCTCGAGCACGATGGCGCACGCGGCAAGTTTGACCGTATACGGATACTTCTGGGCAAAGATTTCCGTAACCGGCAGCTTGCGCTGATACGAATTGCCCAGATCGCCATGAAGCAGGCCGTTCATGTAATACAAGTAACGGTCCACAAGCGACGTTTGAACGGGGTCGCCGTTCTCGTCAAGGATCGCGTTGCCGTCCTCGTCCGTCTGGACCAGGTGATAGCGGACGCGAAGCTGAAGCTCCACCTCGGGGGACAGAGCCTTGTCTCCACCGATCAGCTTGATCGGATCTCCCGGCACGATATTCTGGAGGGCGAACAGAATCAGCGTAACGCCCAAAAACACCGGGATGAACTGAAGCACACGTTTAACGATGTACTTACCCATACCACTCCCCTATCTAGGGATTAACCTAAATGGGATGCCGATCGCCAGACCGGCATCCCAAAATTACCATCAGCCAGTTTACCCCAGGTTAGGGAGAACTGTATGTTTCCCATGAGGTCTACGTAAATACTTGACCCTCACGGAAGCTGCAAACTCTTAGGCGAGCTCAGCGGTACCCAGATCGGCGTGCTTCTGCGGATCGACATAGAGGTGCTTAATGCGATCGGAGCCGGCGATGGTGTGCGTGTAGAACATAATCGGGATGACCGGGCAGTCGGCAGCGACCATTGCGTCGGCCTCCTGCATCTTAGCGACGCGCTCCTCGTCGTCAACAATAGTACGAGCCTCGTCGACCTTGGCGTCGAACTCGGGGTTGTTGTAACCGGAGCGGTTGTCGCCACCGAGGGAGTCGGAGTGGAACAGCGGATACAGGAAGTTGTCCATGATCGGGTAGTCGGCAATCCAACCCAGACGACCGAACTGATAGTTAAAGTTCTGATACTGCTCGAGCAGGGCAGACCACTCAGGGGTATCGGAGACAGCGGTAACGCCAACCTTGGCGAGGTCACCGATGATGGACTCCATGATCTCCTTGTGACCGCCGTCCTGGTTGTAGGACAGGGTCACGCTAATGCCACGATCGCCGTTAGCGCCAGCGGGAGCAACCTTGTCGAGGTACTCGTTAGCCTTGTCGACATCGTAGGCGCAGAACTCCCATGCGCCCTCCTTGTAGCCATCGATGCCCGGAGGAACAATGCCGTCGGCAGGGGTACGGGTACCCTTGAAGATGGTCTTGCAGATGGCCTCACGGTTAATGGCCAGGGAGATGCCCCTACGCAGGTCGGCGTTGTTGAACGGCTCAGCCGTGGTGTTGCAGGTCAGATAGTACGTGGAAGGCTCGGCGCCGAGCAGCATGCGCTCGCCGTCACCCATGGTGTAGCCGTCCTTGGACACGCCGCGATCCTTCTTGGCGGCATCGATCTGAGCGACGGGAACGTCGCAGACATCGAGGTTACCGGCCTGGAACTCCTTGTAAGCGGTCTCCATGTCCTTGATGACCTGGAAGTGGATGCCATCGATCTTGGCCTTGTCGCCATAGTAATCGTCGAACTTCTTGACGTTGATCTCCTGGCCATCCTCCCACTTGCCGTCCATCATGAACGGGCCGTTACCGACCGGGGCAAGATAGAAGCTCTTGACATCGGACTCGGCGCACTCGGGAACCGGGGCCAGAGCCGGATGAGAGGCGACGAAGGGGAAGTCAGCGTAAGCGGAAGACAGCTTGACGACGAGGGTCTCATCGTCGGGGCACGTAACACCGCTGAGCTCGGTAGCGTTACCGGCAAGCAGGTCGTCATAACCCTCGACCATGGAAAGGTGATAGGAGACCTCGGAAGGGCCGTACTCGGTAGCGATGGCCGACTTGGTGTTGACCAGACGCTCCCAACCGAGCTTGAAGGACTTGGAGGTAACGTCGTCACCGTTGTGGAACTTGGCCTTCTTGATCTTGAAGGTAAACTCGGTGGCGTCGTCATTGGACTCAAAGGACTCGCAAGCCAGCGGAACGATCTCGCCCTTCTCGGCGTCGTAAGAGGTCAGAGCGTCAAAGAGCTGGTACTCGACCTGAGTGCCCTGGTCCTCCTGGACGTTGTAGGGGTCGATGCAGACCGGGTTGTTGATGTAGAAGTTCAGCGTCGAACCGGACTCAGAACCGGAAGCGTCGCCACCCTTCTTGCCGCATGCGGCAAGAAAAGCCATGGAGCTCGCAGCAAGGGTACCGCCAACGAAGGCGCGACGACCCATAACGGGCTGGTGGAACATAGAATCAGCCATGCCATCCTCCTTATGAGATAGGACAAAGAAATGTTCAGTCGGACACATGTCGAGACAATCCGATCCGAACCATAAAAACGTCGCCCGTCGCTATGGCTGGTTATGCACAACGGACCAACGTTTCGCAATACAGTAGCGCATTTTATGCACGATTTGGGGCTAATTCCGGTCAACGGTCAAGAATTTCTTTAGTTGGGCGAAGTATGTGGGGATATTTTGACTCTGTTACAAATTTGTAAACAAAAAGGGTCCCGCACTTGCGGAACCCTTTACAAGTACTTATGCGGCTCGTGATTAGTAGCCCACGATGCCCTGCGGGAAGAAGAACATGCACAGCACGACGCACACGGCAAACACGACAGCCATGATGACGGTCAGGCGGTCGAGGTTCTGCTCCATGACGCCCGTGGCAGAGCTGGAGTTATACAGCGAGCTAGCGATCATATCCGAAACGCCGGTACCCTTACCGGAATGCATCAGGACGAGAATCGTCAGCGCCACGGCAGAAACAGCCCAAACGACAAACAGAAGAATCTGGAACGGACCCATAGATAAGCTCCTTAATAGAACAATTCAAACTCCAGTACTGTACCACAATCCCCCGCTCTCCCCTACCTGCCACTCGGGGACGGTGCGGAAATGGCAGAAATACCAAAAAGGGGGTTGCCCAAATATGGGCAACCCCCTGCAAGAAAACGCTTGGAGTTTTCTCTTAGGCCTCGGTGGCGAGCACGCGACCCGTCATCTCGGCGGAAGGCTCAATACCAGCCATGGTGAGCATGGTCGGAGCGATATCGGAAAGACGGCCGTCCTCGATACCGGTGAGCTGTGCCTTCTCATCAACGATGATGAACGGCACGCGGTTGGTGGTGTGAGCCGTGAACGGATGCTTGGAACCGTCGGAAGCAACGTCAAACATGTGATCGGCGTTGCCGTGATCGGCGGTAATCAGCGCAAAGCCGCCCTTAGCGAGAATCGCCGGGACAACCTTGGACAGGGCATCGTCAACAGCCTCGACGGCCTTAACGGCGGCGTCGAAAACACCGGTGTGACCAACCATGTCGCAGTTCGCGAAGTTCACGATGTAGAAATCAGCGCGATCCTCGTTAATAGCGGCGACGAGCTTCTCGGTAACCTCGGGAGCGCTCATCTCAGGCTGCAGATCGTAGGTAGCGACCTTGGGGGAAGCGACGAGCACGCGCTCCTCGCCCTCCTTGGGCTCCTCGATGCCACCGTTGAGGAAGAACGTCACGTGGGCGTACTTCTCGGTCTCGGCAGTGTGCAGCTGCTTCAGGCCATTGGCGGCGATAACGTCGGCCAGGACGTTCTCGGGGAACGTCTTGGGGAAGGCGACCTCGACGTCAAACGTCGGATCGTACTCGGTCATCGTCACAAAGTGCGAAAGCTTGATCTGCTCGCGCTCAAAGCCGTCGAACTCCTTGTCCGTGAACACGCGGGTCATCTGACGAGCGCGGTCGGGACGGAAGTTGAAGAAGATGGCCGCGTCGCCCTCGTGAATGCCCTCGTTGTGGGCAGCGAAGGGCTCGACGAACTCGTCGCCGCGCGGGTCCTTCTCGTAGTAGGCCTTGATACCGGCAACGGGGTCGGTATCAGCATCGGACGCGTTGACCATGACGTCGTAGGCGCGCTGGATGCGCTCCCAACGGTTGTCGCGGTCCATCGCCCAATAACGACCCGAGACGGTGGCAACGCGAGCGTCGCAACCGGTCTCCTCGGAGATCTTAGCCAGGAAGGCGCAGAACTCACTCATGTAACCGGCACCGGACTGCGGGTCGACGTCGCGGCCGTCCATAAAGGCGTGTACACGAACGGTCTTGACGCCATGCTGGGCAGCCATCTTGACCAGAGCCTCAACGTGGTTCATATGAGAATGAACACCGCCAGGGCTCATAAGGCCCATGAGGTGGAGGGTCTTGCCGTCAGCCTTGACGTCGTCCATAGCCTTGACAAAAACCTCGTTCTTGGCGATGGAGCCGTCCTTGATGGCGTTGTTGATGCGCGAAAGCTCCTGAAACACGATGCGTCCGGCACCGATGTTGAGGTGACCCACCTCGGAGTTACCCATCTGGCCATCGGGAAGACCCACGTCCTCGCCCGAAGCGCCGAGCGTGGTGTGGGGGTACTTCTCGTACAGGCTATCAAGGAAGGGCGTCTTGGCAGCGGCGACGGCGTTCTCGCCATCGGCCGGAGCAAGGCCGCAACCATCCATGATGATCAGGAGTGCGGGAAGATGACGCTGTGCCATATGTCCTACTCGCCTGCCTTGACGACCATAGAGGCGAAGTCGGCAGCCTTGAGCGAAGCGCCGCCCACGAGGGCGCCGTCAACGTCGGGCTTGGCGACGAGCTCGGCGATGTTGCCGGGCTTGGCAGAGCCACCATAGAGAACGCGGATGCCGTTGGCGAGCTCCTCGCCAAACATCTCCTTGAGGGTCTCACGGATAGCGCCGCAGACCTCCTGGGCGTCCTCGGCGGTAGCGGTCTTGCCGGTGCCAATGGCCCAGATGGGCTCGTAGGCGACGACGACCTGCTTGGGGCAGGTGATCTCAAGACCAGCAAGGCCAGCCTTGACCTGGTTCACAACGTGCTCGACATAGGTGCCAGCCTCGCGGACCTCGAGGGACTCGCCGCAGCAGAAGACGGGAACAAGACGGGCGGCAACGAGAGCCTTGGCCTTCTTGTTCTGGTCCTCGTCGGTCTCGTGGAAGTAGTCACGACGCTCGGAGTGGCCGATGATGCAGTAGGTGCAGCCAGCGGACTTGAGCATGTCGCAAGAGGACTCACCGGTGAAGGCACCCTTGGCCTCCCAGTACACGTTCTGTGCACCGAGGGCGATGGGGGCAGCCTGAATGCGGTCATGAACCGTGGTGATGTCGATGGTCGGAGGGCAGACGAGCACCTCGACGCCAGCCGGAACCTCGGGCAGAGCCTGAGCCAGCTCGTCGGCGAGCTTGGCGGCCTCGGCGACGTCGTTGTTCATCTTCCAGTTACCAGCGATAAGAAGGGTGCGATTAGGCATCGAGAAGCGCCTCCACTCCGGGCAGGGCCTTACCCTCGACGAGCTCCATGGAAGCGCCACCACCGGTGGAGATCCAGCTCATCTTGTCGGCTAGGTTAAACTTGTTGACAGCTGCGACGGAGTCGCCACCGCCGATGATCGAGGTGCAGTCGGCCTCGGCGACAGCCTCGGCGATAGCCTGGGTACCGTGAGCGAAGTTGTCAAACTCGAAGACACCCATGGGGCCGTTCCAGAACACGGTCTTAGCGCCCTTGACGGCCTCGGCGTAGAGCTCCTCGGTCTTGGGGCCGATGTCCATGCCCTCACGGTCGTCGGGGATAGCGTCGGAAGCGACAACCTCGGGGACAGCGTCCTCGCCAAAGTGATCGGCAACGCGGTTGTCGATGGGGAGCAGGATCTTGACGCCCTTCTCCTCGGCCTTCTTGAGCATCTCGCCGGCGCGCTCGACCCAGTCCTCTTCCTTGAGGGACTGACCGACGGACAGGCCCTGAGCCAGGAAAAAGGTGTAGGCCATACCGCCACCGATGATCAGGGTGTCAGCGGAGTCGATGAGGTGATCGAGAACGCCGATCTTGGAGGAAACCTTGGAACCGCCGACGATAGCGACGAAGGGACGCTCGGGCTCGGCGAAGATACCGGTCAGCGTGTCGACCTCCTTCTCGAGCAGGAAGCCGGCGACGGCAGGCAGGTAAGCGGCGGGGCCCACGACGGAACCCTGGGCACGGTGAGCGGTGCCGAAGGCATCGAGAACGAAGACGTCACCATAGGAAGCGAGCTTCTTGGCGATCTCGGGGTCGTTCTTCTTCTCACGCTTGTCGAAACGGACGTTCTCGAGAACGAGGACCTTACCCGGCTCGACGGCGGCGACAGCCTCGGCAGCCTTCTCGCCGTAGGTATCGGCGACAAAGGCAACGTCGAGACCAGAGAGCTCAGCGAGCTTCTTGGCGACGGGCTTGAGGGACAGCTCGGGCTGGAAGCCGGTGCCCTCGGGACGGCCGAGGTGGCTCATGAGGATGACGCGAGCGTTGTGCTCAACGAGGTAGTTGATGGTGGGCAGGGCAGCCTTGATACGGGTGGTGTCGCCAACGACGCCATCCTTGATAGGCACGTTAAAGTCAACGCGGACGAGAACGCGCTTTCCGTCGACATCGATGTCGCGGACGGTCTTTTTGGTAAAGGCCATGTTTGCTTCTACCTTTCGTACGTGTCTGCCTCCCATTACGGCAGACGATTTCTTATAAAAAGGGCGCGACCCTAGGGTGTAAGCCCTATAAGGCCGCGCCCTTCTTTAGACGCTCAACGAGCTATTCGCTAAAAGCTAAATTAAGCAACGAACTTCTCGAAGTACTTGATGGTGCGGACCATCTGAGAGGTGTAGGAGTTCTCGTTGTCGTACCAAGAGGTGACCTGAACGAGGGTCTGGCCGTTGCCGAGGTCAGAGCACATGGTCTGAGTGGCGTCGAAGATGGAGCCGTGGGTCTCGCCGACGATGTCGCGGGAGACGATCTGGTCCTCGTTGTAGGCGAAGGTCTCGGGGATGGTCTCGGCGTAGGCCTTCATGGCAGCGTTGACCTCGTCGACGGTGACCTTCTTGTCAACGACGGCGTAGAGGTTGGTCAGCGAGCCGGTCGGCGTCGGGACGCGCTGGGCGGCACCGATGAGCTTGCCGTTGAGCTCGGGGAGAACCAGGCCGATGGCCTTGGCAGCGCCCGTGGTGTTCGGGACGATGTTCTCGGAGCAGGCGCGGGAGCGACGGAAGTTGCCCTTGCGCTGCGGGCCGTCGAGCGGCATCTGGTCGCCGGTGAAGGCGTGGATGGTGGTCATGATGCCGGACACGATGGGAGCGAAGTCGTTCAGACCCTTGGCCATCGGGGCGAGGCAGTTGGTGGTGCAGGAAGCAGCGGAGATGATGTTGTCCTCAGCGGTCAGCGTCTCATGGTTGACGTTGTACACGATGGTGGGCAGATCGCTGCCAGCCGGAGCGGAGATGACGACCTTCTTGGCGCCAGCGTTGATGTGAGCCTGAGCCTTAGCCTTGCTGGTGTAGAAGCCGGTGCACTCGAGAACGACGTCGACGTCGAGGTCGCCCCAAGGCAGGTTGTTGGCGTCGGCCTCCTTGTAGATCTTGATCTCCTTGCCGTCAACGGTGATGGAATCCTCGCCAGCAACGACCTCGTGATCGCGAGCATAGTTGCCCTGCGTGGAGTCGTACTTCAGCAGGTAAGCGAGCATATCGGGAGAGGTGAGGTCGTTGATAGCGACGATCTCGGAGCCCTCATGACCGAACATCTGACGGAAAGCCAGACGACCGATGCGACCGAAGCCGTTAATAGCAACCTTTACTGCCATTGTGTCTCCTTTCGTAAGGCCCCCGCAAGCTACAGCGCCTGCCGTTGAGGCCCACAAACTAACCACTCGCCTAATATACCTTTTTTTTGACTTGAATTTCACGAGAATGCTCGAAATTGAAAATCAAATTTACGTTAAAACGTTTTAAATACTAAAATAGCAGCTAAATCCATATATAAGTCGTTACTTCAAACTACCTGTTTGCTTCAATGAGCTTTTCAAGCCGTAAAACACGATGGTAGAGGGCTGACTTCGACAAGGGAGGGTCAGCCATCTCCCCCAAATCACGCAGTGACAGATCGGGATAGCGCTCGCGCAGGTCGCAAAAGACTGCCAAGGCGTCCGGAAGCGTGTCGCGCAAACCCCGCTGTTCGAGCTCATCGATCAACGCAAGCTGATGCTGGGCGGCACCCGCACTTCTGGTCTGGTTGGCCAGTTCGGCATTCACGCGACGGTTTACGTCGTTCTTAACCAACTTGACCGCGCGCGCCTCCTCAATCTCGGCAACGCTGCGCTTGGCACCAATCAGCTTTAAAAGATGCTCGATTTCCTCGGCGCTCTTAATGTACACGGCATAAGACCCCCGCCGTGCATTAACACGCGCGTGGACCCCAATCTGTTCCAATAGATCGCAAAGTCCCCGGGCATACTGCTCGCCCTGCACCGCGATCTCCAAATGAAAGTCGCCGCGGGGATCGGCCACGAAACCGCCGGCGATGAGCGCGCCGCGGATGTAGGCAAGCCTGCAGCAGGGACGGGCAACGATGTGCCGGGGAACACCGGCGACGAGCCCTCCCCTGCGGTCGAGAATGCCCAGCAGCACCAGAGCCTTGTCCAGGTCGGGTTGATCGGGCAGGGTAATGAGATAGTTACGGACCTTATGCAAGACCGATTTACGAACGGTGAATTCCGTTTTGAGCTTAAGGATGCGATGCGTCAGCGTGATCATCGTGCGCGCGACGGCACCCGTCTCGGTCGCGACCGTCAAACGATACCGCCCGGAGCCGGCCAGCGAAAGTGTACCGCTCACACGCGTCAGGGCGGCAAGCGTCGACAAATCGCAGTATTCACATTCGGGTTCGCAGCGCGCGAGCTCGTCACGCACCTCGGCGGTAAACGACATGCAGACCTATGCTTTCGTGTTGGCGCGCGACAGGTCGCGATGGGAAATGCTCACGTGATATTGGGCGCCTTCCAAATAACGTGCCGTGGCCTCGGCGATGGCAACGCTGCGGTGTTGACCGCCCGTGCAGCCGATGGCAATAGAAAGCTGTGGCTTGCCCTCCGCGATATAGCCGGGCATGACCGTATCGAGCAGCTGCGTCCAGGCCTTCCAGAACTCCTGGGTCTTGGGATGGTTCAGAACAAAGTCAGAGACTTTCTTATCGAGACCGGTCATGGTGCGCATCTCGGGATCGTAGAACGGATTGGGCAGGAAGCGAACGTCGATCATAATGTCCGCCTCGACGGGCATGCCGTGCTTAAAGCCAAACGAGAACACGTGAACGTCCATGAGCTGCTGGTCGGACAGCTCGGAGAACGCCATGCGCAATTTGTTGCGCAGGGCAGAGGTGCGCAGACGGCTCGTGTCGATAATCATATCGGCTCGATCGCGCACACCCTGCAGCTGCAGGCGCTCGCGCTGAATCGCATCGGCCGTAGTCTCCCCCGGCTTGGCAATGGGGTGGCGGCGGCGGTTTTCGCTATAACGACGGATCAGCACCTCGTCAGAGGCCTCGAGAAACACGATGTCACAGCTCATCTCGCGCTCCTCGAGCGCGGCAACGGCATCGAGCAGCTCATCGAACAAGCCCTGGCTGCGCAGGTCGCAGGTGACGGCAAGATGCCTGCCCACGCCCGTATTGATGCCGACGAGTTCGGCAAGCTGGGCGATCAGACGCGGAGGCAAGTTGTCGATGCAAAAATAGCCCATGTCCTCGAACACATGCATGGCCTGCGTTCGGCCCGATCCGGACATTCCGGTGATGATGACGATATCGGGGATGCGCTCCGAGCGCTCCGCCGCATCCATGGCATCTCCCTTTTGCATGTGTGCCTCCTAAAACAAGCGCGGGACCCGGCCAGCGGATCCCGCGCGATCAATTGCCTTTATTGAGTATACCGCCCCAAGCGGATACGAGGCCTGTCTTACGCCTCAAGCGCAGCCTTGAACCAACTTGTAATACTCGTGGGGTGCGTGATGGCGGTGCCGACGACAACGGCCCAGGCGCCCGCATCAATCGCGGCGCGGGCCTCCTCGGGCGTGTGCACGCGGCCCTCGCAGATGATGGGAAGACCGGGGAATTCCTCGGTCGCCTGACGCAGAAGCGGCAGATCGGGGCCATCGGCCATGGTGCAGTCGATAGCGGCAACACCATGAGAAAGCGTGGTGGACACCAGGTCGAAGCCCATGTCGACAGCACGACGAATATCCTCGATGGTGGCACAGTCGGCCATCAGGAGCACGCCCTCCTCGTGCAGCGGGCGGAAGGTATCCTCGACCGACTTGCCATCGGGACGTGGGCGATCGGTGGCGTCAATCGCCACGATATCGGCACCCGCAGCAACGCAGGCGCGAGCGTGGCGCAGCGTCGGCGTGATGTAAACGCCCTCGTGCCCATCCTTCCACAGGCCGATGACGGGGACCTCGCAGCGGCCCTTAATGGCGGCGATGTCGGCAAGGCCCTGGCAGCGAATGGCGGCGGCGCCGCCGAGCTCGCAAGCGCGAGACATTTGAGCCATGGTCTCGGGCGTGCGAAGCGGCTCGCCCATATACGCCTGAACGCTCACGACGAGCTTGCCCTTCAGGGATTGAATCAAAGGATCGACGGTCATGTTCGACTCAACCTTTCTAAAAACAGCCTTCTGAGACACCGCACCTTGACGTTCAAACCGTCGCTCACGTACCGAAGTACGCTTCGCTCCTCTTTCACGTCAATCTGCGGCACCTCAGAAGGCGCACTTGGTAGTTATGTTTACTTCAACGATGCAAGAAGATGTTCGGCGGCACCGATGAGCGGAGCATCGCCCTCCAGAGAGCCGATCAGGATCGGCGTATCCTGAAGCGGATCGAGCGCCTGGCTGGCATAGCCCTCGTGCACCGAATCCTTCCACGTCTGTGAACGCCAATCGGGACCTTGGTGAATCACGCCGCCCGAAAGCACGATGACCTCAGGGTCCAGGATGTTAGCGAGCGAGCCCAAGCTGGCACCCAGCGCAAAACCGGCGTCATGGATGACCTCGGTCGCCTTTGCGTCGCCCGCACGGCACAGGTCGTTCACATCGCGACCGACCGAAGGACGGCTGGGGTCGACGCGACCAAAGCGCTCATCGTACATACGACCAATGGAAGTACCCGAAGCAACCGACTCAAGATGACCAGAACGTCCGCAGGCGCAGGGAATGCCGGCGGCAGCCGAGCACTCGATGTGGCCCATATGACCGGCAGCACCATGGAAGCCCTGCATCACGCGGCCGTTCTCGACATATGCGCCGCCGATGCCCGTACCGATGCCCAGACACAAGACGGAGAACTTGCCCTTGCCGACGCCCCAGTGGGCCTCGCCCAGAGCATGAGCCTGCACGTCGCCCACAACGGCAACGGGAAGACCAAGGTCCTCGCGCAGGCGCGGCCCCAACTGAACGCCGGACCAGCCGGGCATGATCTCGTTGGCATACTCGATAGCGCCCGTCTTGGGATCGACGACGCCTGCGGCACCGATACCGACACCGAGGACCTCGACATCGGGATTCGCCTCAAGAGCGGCCTTGATGGACGCCTCGATACGCTGGAAGACGGCCTCGCCGCCCTCCTGGGCCTCGGTAGGAACCTCGGCCTCAAAAACGGGATGGGGCACGCTGCCGTCAGCCGGGTACTCCATAATGGCGGTCGCGATCTTAGTTCCGCCGATATCGACAGAGCAGACGTACTTGTTCTCCATGTCGTTCTCCTTAGGAGATAAAAACAACTACAGGAAATGCGGTCGGAATTAACCCCGCCGCACGGTAAAGGTTTCCCAGGTGCCCGAGGTTGGGATAAAAGTGGTCGGGCGTTGACCTAATGGGTCACGCCCGACCACTTGAGCCCCAAGATCGGGTGACTGGGGAAGCTTTACAGGAGACCGTTGTCCTGGAGGACCTTCTTAATCGCCTCGACGTTCTCGCCGGTCATGGCCTTCACCGGGCGCGGCATGGTCGGGCTGTCGAAGATACCCATGAGGTTCATAGCGGTCTTGAAGGCGCCGACGCCACCGGCATAGCCCTGGACGCCCGAGGTGACATCCCAGATGTGCGAAATCTCATTGAGGCGATCCTGCTCGGCCTTGACGGTAGCCCAGTCGCCGGCCTGAGCGGCCTTCCACTGACGCACGTAGCCCTCGGGCTCAACGTTGGCGAGACCCGGGACGGAACCGTCGGCGCCACCGAGGTAGGCACCGTCAACGACGACCTCGTGACCGGTGAGGATGCTCATCGGGTGGCCGTTCTTCTCGTTCTCCTGAACGAGGTAGCGGAACGAGATGTCATCACCCGAGGAATCCTTGACGCCGGCCAGGACGCCCTCGGCGCCGAGCTTGGCAAGGAGCTTCCAGGGGAGCTTGGTGTGGACGCACACGGGGATGTCGTAGGCGAAGATGGGCAGGTCGAGCTCCTCGTGCAGGATGCGGAAGTGCTCCTCGACCTCGGTCATGCCCTGCAGGGCATAGAACGGGCAGGTGGCGACAAGCGCATCGGCGCCCAGCTCCTGAGCGACCTTACCATGCTCGATCATGCGCTCGGTCTCGGTATCGATGATGCCGACCAGAACGGGAACGCGGTGGTCGACGATGCGCACGGCCTCGGCGACAATCTGGCGACGGCGCTCGTCGGTGGAGAAGACGACCTCGCCCGAGGAGCCCAGGAAGAACAGGCCATCGACGCCGGCATCGATCATGCGGTTGATGCTGCGCTCAAAGGAGGCAACATCAAGCTGGTGGTCTTCGGTATCGGGAACAACGACGGGAGGGATAACGCCGGTGAATTTCTGAGTTGCCACAAGAATCTCCTTAGTTGTCTGGCGGGCGGCCCTATGCCACCCACTCTTGTTGGCAGTGTCCAGGCCGTCTAGGCCAAAGAACACGGGTAGAACGTTTGGTTCAAGAAGTCGACGACTTCGTTTTCGAACGCATTGATGCGCTCGTGAGCGTATTTGGCATAGATGATATGCCTCCGGTCACACTCAAGACCGTTGAATACGGCGAACTGGCCCTTGGGATCGCTCACGGCATCCATGAGCGATGTGCCCATGAGCACCGATCCGCGCACCCGAGACGACAGAGCCTCAAGGCCACCGGGGATTGGATTGGCAACCGCCGTGCAGGCAAGGCCCCGCTCGTCCAGAGCGGAAACCGCCAGCGCGACGCCGCCGCCAAGGCCCTCGCCCCACGCAAAAATGCGATCGGAGTCTACGCCGTCAAGATTGCGCGCGACCTTCGCCAACGCGCAGCCCCAACGGACGCGCTCGACAAAAGCGGGCGAAGCAATCCCCCGCTGCAGGTCGTCCGTACCAGCAACACCGTCGTCCAGTGCAAGCACGGCATATCCCATGGCGGCAAATCTCGTCATGTGATGCCAGCCGCGCACAGGCCGATCGATATCGTGGAACATCAGGCACAGCGGCACGCGCTCAGATACTCGGGCACGACCGACAGGCTCAATCAAACGAGCGTGGACCGCATGGTCACCGAGCTCAAAGGAAACCTCCGAGTAACGGGCGCAGGGGCTAACAAAGTCAATCGCCGTAATGGCCAGGCCTTGAATCTCAAGATTCGGAGCGCATGTCTCTAAATCAGAAACATCTGCTTGGACATCACCGTGCCAGTCCCGATAGTCTGCGAGCCTTGACGAAACCGTTCCAGGAATTCCCACGAGCCCGGGGACAATCAGCTCGTCAACATTGCTCTCGCACTTAGACATGAGCCTCCCCTCCCTCACAGAAAAACGGAATGATCAAATCATCAAAGTCCTGAATCTCCTCGTGGCCAAAGCCCTCAAAGAACTCATGACGCTTGTCGCAGGACAGGTTGTTGTACACCGCAAACTGCGTCGCCGGCGGACAGACGATATCGGCTGTGCCCGTGCCAAACAGAACGGGGCATTTGACCATGGGGGCAAAGTTCTTGGAATCGAAGTACGCCAGCTTGGCATAGGCTTCCTCGATACGGGTCGAGTCCTCGTCAAACCAGCGCGACCAATAGCGCAGGCCCTCATAGGCAATATCGTCGGCGTCCAGATCCCAAACCAGGCGGAAATCCGACAGGAAGGGATAGAGGATGGCGGCGCGATTGATAAGCTCGCTGTTAAGCGCGCAGGTCGCAATGCCCAACCCGCCGCCCTGCGATGCGCCGTTCACATACACGCGGGTAAGATCGATGCCCTCGAGCTCGCGAACGATACGGCACAGAATGCGAATATCCTGATGTAGGCGGACATAGTAGAGGTTGGCCGGGTCGCCGTCGATACCGGCGACGATATGGCCCGCGACCGTCGTGCCCTCAAATCCACCAATGTCCTCGGAGGGGCCTCCTTGGCCAGGACAATCGAGAGCAATGAGCGCCATGCCCATGCCCGCAAACGACGCCTGCTCAAACCAGCTGCGGCTTGCACCCGGATACCCATGGAACTGAAGTACCAATGGCACAGGCTCGTCCGAGACGGGTTTAAGGTACTTGGCATGCAGGCGTGCACCACACATGCCGGTATACCAGAGGTCGAAAAACCGACAGGTCGCGGAATCCGCAACCGAAGCCGCCTCAATCTCGTAGTCGAGCTCGACGGCGTCGGCCTCGGCCATGCGGTCCTTCCAAAAGAGATCGAAATCCGATGGACGGGGCATAGCGCCTCGATATTCACCAAATTGCTGTTGTAGCTCCTGAGCACTTGGCATGGCTCGTGAACCCAGCCTTTCGAAATCGCAACGGAGGTGCGCCCGGCAAGGGAACCGGGCGCACGGGAGGGAAAGCGAGGCTACTCGCCGAGCTTGGGATGCAGCAGCGACGGCGCAGCGCCGAGCAGCATCTTGGTGTAGGGGTCCTGAGGGTGCTGGAAGACCTGCTTGGCCTCGCCCTGCTCGACGATCTTGCCACCATTCATAACGATGATGTCGTCAGAGATATAGCGGACCGTCTGGATGTCATGGCTGATGAACACCATGGCCAGGCCGAGCTCCTTCTTAAGGTCGGTCAGCAGGTTCAGAATCTGCGCGCGGACCGAAACGTCCAGAGCCGAGGTGGGCTCGTCGGCGATGATGGCATCGGGGTTCAGCGACAGGGCACGGGCAATTGCGACGCGCTGGCGCTGGCCGCCCGAAAGCTGGCCGGGAAGAACCTCGGCGGCGGAGCTGGGCAGACCGGTGAGCTCCAAGAGCTCCTTGACGCGCTTCTCCTGCTCGGCCTCGGTACCCAAGTTGTGGACGCGCATGGGGTCGAGCAGTTGCTCGCGAACGACCATGCGGGGGTTGAGCGCCGTGGCCGGGTTCTGGAACACGACCGAGATGACGCGACCCATGTGGCGACGGTCCTCGGCGGTACGCTTGGTAACGTCCTTGCCCTTAAAGTAGACCTTGCCGCTCGTGGGGGCCTGCAGGCCGCACATGACGTTGGCGGTGGTGGACTTTCCGCAACCGGACTCGCCGACGATGCCGATGGTCTGTCCGGGCATGAGCTTAATCGTTACACCCTGGACGGCGTGAACCAGGTTGGGGTGCAGAATCGAGCCGGTACGGGTCCTAAAGGTGACGTGGACGTCATCAAGGAAGATGATCGGCTCGACGCCGTTGACTGCGGTCTCGCTCATCTACATCACCTCCGCGTGAGGGGTCAAACCATTTGCCTTGAGCACCTCATCGGGGAGCTCGGAATAGAAGTGCTCGGTGCCGGGCACGCGCTTGAAGACCGGACGGGTGTCCAGGCCAATGCGCGGATGGCTCGAGCGGGGTGCGAAGCGATCGCCCTTGGGGAAATCGCGCGGGCTCGGAACGGCGCCGGGAACCTGGTGCAGGCGGCCCGAACCGCTCTCGATGGACAGGACGGAGCCCAGAAGGCCGCGGGTGTACTCGTGAATCGGGTTGGTGAGCAGCTCCTTGGTGGGCGCCTGCTCGATAACCTGGCCGGCGTACATAACCGTGATGTTATGAGCGACCTCGGCGACCAGTGCCAGGTCGTGCGAAACGAAGATCATGGCAAAGCCGAGCTTGGCCTGAAGGTCGTTAAGCAGCTTGATGACCTGCTTCTGGACGGTAACGTCCAGAGCGGTCGTGGGCTCGTCGCAGATGACCAGCTTGGGGTCGCGGGTAAGAGCCATAGCGATCAGGACACGCTGACGCTGGCCGCCGGAAAGCTCGTGCGGATAGCTCTCGAGCGTGCGTTTGGGATCGAGGCCGACGAGCTCCAGGAGCTCCTCGGCGCTACGGGTTCCGCCGCGCTTGGTGAGCTGCTTCATCTGGGCAGAGATGAGCATGGAGGGGTTGAGCGAGGACAGGGCGTCCTGATAGACCATAGCGATATCGGTACCGCGCAGGCCGAACCACTCCTTCTTGCTCATCTTGAGCAGGTCACGGCCCTCCCAGAGGACCTCGCCGGAAAGGTGCTCGTCATCGTCGGTCAGGCCCATGATGGCCAGCGTGGTGATGGACTTACCGCAGCCGGACTCGCCTACCAGGCCCATGGTCTGGCCGGGACGGACGTCAAAGTTGACGTGGTCGACGACGTTGATGTCACCGTGGTGCTCAAACTGGATGCAGAAATCGCGGACCGAAAGGATCGGCTCAACGGACTCATCGGGCACATGGCGGTCGTTACGCTTTAGTTCGACATCACGCAGGGCGCCAAGACGGGCGGACAGGGACTGAGCCTGCTCCTTGTAAGCGCGAACGGGGTCGGAGACCAGCAGGTCGGCCTCGCGGCGCTTGGAGGAGTCGGTCGGATCCAGGGCGGCGGAGGGAGCAGCGGCCATGGCGTCGGTAATACCCTCGGACAGGATGTTGAGCGCCAGGCAGGTGATCATGATGGCCAGGCCCGGGAACAGCGCCTGCCACCAACGGCCAGCGAGCACGCCACCGCGAGCATCGGCGAGGATGTTGCCCCAGGTAGCGGTAGGCTCCTGAATACCAGCGCCGATAAAGGTCAGCGAGGCCTCGAAGATGATGGCGTCGGCTACCAGGGTAACGGTGAAGACCATAATCGGGGCGATGCAGTTGCGCAGGACGTGCTTAATCAAAATCCACGGAGCCTTGGCGCCGGAAACGATGACCGCGCGGACATAGTCCTCGCCGTACTCGGACACGATGTTGGCGCGCACGATACGGGCAATCTGCGGAGTGTACATAAAGCCGATGGCGAAGATGATCGACGGCACGGAATTGCCCAGGATGGAGACGAAGACGGCCGCGAGGGCGATGCCCGGGATGGACATGATGATGTCCAGGATGCGCATGATCGCCTCGGAAACGGACTTGCGCGAAACCGCCGCGAGGGCGCCCACGACCGAGCCGCAGACCAGAGCCATGGCAGTGGCGCCAAAGCCGATGATCAGCGAGTAACGACCACCGTAGAGCATGCGCGACAGAATGTCGCGACCCTTATCGTCGGTACCGAAGATAAATCCGTTGCCGGGAGCCTGGCGAGCAGTGAAAATCTCGACCGGGCTATAGGGGGCAAGAAGAGGCGCCAGAATCGCGGTCAGGGCGACCAGCGCCAGCACGACGGCGGCAATCTTAGAAGACAGCGTCATCTTCTTCCAGCCACCGAGCTTGAGCCCCTTGGAGGCAGCTTTCTCGAGCTGCTCGGTTTGCTTCTCTCGAATCTTTACCATAATCTACACCGTCCTGATGCGCGGGTTGATGAGCAGGTAGAGCATGTCAACCACGATGTTGATGATGATGAAGGCAAGAGCAACGACGATGACGACGCCCTGAACCAGGTTCGCCTCGTTGCCCTGAACGCCCTGCAGGATCGCGGTACCCATGCCGGGGAGGTTGAAGATGACCTCGATGACGACGGCACCGCCCATGAGGTAGCCGATCTTAAGACCGAGGGTGGTGACCGGGGTGATCAGCGCGTTGCGCAAAACGTTGATGCCGACGACGACCTTCTCGGGAACGCCGGCGCCGCGAGCCATACGGACATAGTCCTTATCGAGCTCCTCAACCATGGCCGTACGCACGATACGAGTCATCTGGCCCGTCAGCGGGAATGCCAGAGCGATAGCGGGCATAATCATGCGCGCCAAATAACCTCCCGGGTTGGTGGTGAAGTGAGGCAGAGCACCGGACGCCGGAAGCACCTTAAGGTAGGAAGAGAACAGCAGGATCAACAGAACGGCAAGCCAGAACGACGGGGTTGCCAAGCCGGCGATGGAGAAGACGCGGATCACTTGGTCCGGCCATTTATCGCGATACAGTGCCGCGATGACGCCGAGCAAAAACGAGACGACCGCGCCGATGGCAAGACCGATGAAGGTCAGCTGCATCGTGACGGGCAGGGCCGTGGAGATGCGCTTGGCAACGGAGTTGCGAGCAGCACCATAGGTGCCCATGTCACCATGGATCAAATCGCCCATGTAGCGCACGTAGCGCACGGGCCAGGGGTCGTCCAGACCATACTTCTCATGGTACTCGGCAACCGCCTCGGGCGAGGCACCGTCACCCAACGCCGTATAGGCGGGGTCGGTCTTGGAGAACGACATAAGGAAGAACACCAGTACGGTGACGCCCAATGCCATGATCGGCAGCGCCACGAGACGCCTTCCAATCAAACGTAGAAAGTTGTTCACGTTCTCTCCCCTTTCTTTTGTCGGTAGGACCAACTGGTATATGAGTATGGATACTCATTACAAGACCCGAGCGACATCGAGGCCGCCCGGGTCTTTGTTTCAACTCTGAGGACGTTGCCTTACGACCGACGCCCTACATATGACTCAAGCGAGTCTTAGGCCTTGACGGTCGCGACGCCCCTGAAGGACATGCTCGTCGTGCCGATGCCCTTGAAGCCATCGAGGGCCTCGCCGTTGGGCGCGGTGGACGGATCGTCCCAGGAAGCGGAGACGGTCTTGACGTGGACAACGGGGTACAGAACGGCGTTGTCAGCGATGATATCGAAGCACTCGTTCCACTTCTTCTGCTGCTCGTCGCCCTCGGCGGCAAGAGCCTCGTCCATGAGACCGTGGAGCTTCCCCCACTCAGCGGAATCCTTCCACGGGCAACGGGTCTGCATCCAGACGTTGTCACCGTACCACCAGTTGAGCAGCAGGTCGGGGTCGGCGCCGAAGCAGGACGGATCGCCAGGGGCAAGGAGGATATCGTAGGCCTCGCCGCCGTCGATGGCAGCGTAGGTGGCCGGCGAGGTATCGGTCTGGATGGTCACATCGAAGCCGAGAGCGTCGAGGTCGTTCTTGACCTGGGCGGCCATGCCCTTGATCTGCTCGTTGTCGGTGGTGCGCAGGGTGATGGCGCCCGGGGTGATGCCAGACTCTTCGATGAGCTTCTTGGCCTTCTTGGTGTCAGTCTTGTACACCGTGGAAGCCTCATGATAGTTGGTGAAGCTCTTGGGCAGGTAGCAGCTGGCAGCGGTGGCAAGGCCGGCGAAGGTGTTGGTGATCATCTTCTCGGTGTCGAGCGCGTACATGACGGCCTGACGGACCTTGACGTTGTTCCAAGGCTCCTTGGCGACGTTGAACATGATGAAGCGGGTGCCGAAACCCTGAACGTTATCGATCTTGCAGCCAGCGCTCTCGAGCTGGTCGACGGCGTCAGCGGTGACGAGCTCCATAACGAGCGTGGAGCCCTCCTGCTGAGCGGTAACGCGAGCGGTGGGGTCGGTCAGGATGCTGTACTGAATCTTCTTATCCTCGGCAGCATACTCACCGTTGTACTCGGGGTTGGGAACCAGAGTGATCTCGGTATCGGAGATAGAGTCGTACATCCAGGGGCCGGAGCCGATCGGCTGCTTGGCGCGCTCCTCCTCGGCCTGGGTAGCCGGGGTAACGCGGATGATGGCCAGACGATCCTTGAGCAGGGAGAAGTTGGGGACCTTGGTCTTGACCGTTACAGTGCTGGCGTCCTTGGCCTCGATGGACTCGAAGGGCTGGAAGAACGGAGCATAGGTAGCGGAAGCAGCACAAGCGGTGTAGGAGGCAACGACGTCGTCAGCAGTGACCTCGGTGCCATCGGAGAACTTGGCGCCCTTGCGGATGGTGACCTCGAAGGTAGTGTCGTCCACGGACTTGGGATCGTCGGTGGCGAGCTCGTTGAAGGTGCTGTAGTCGTGGTAATCGATGCCGTAGAGGCCCTCGATAACGTGCCAGTTAGCACCCAGGCCCACAGCGGAGCCGGTGCTGGCGGGGTCGAAGCTGGACGGAGCGTAAGCGGAACCAGCGGTGATCACGCCGCCGCCACGGTTGGCGGAATCGGTGGAACCGGAAGCGGAACCCTCGTCGCTAGAGCTGCCACCGCAGCCGGTGAGACCAAGCCCTGCGACAGCAGCGACGCTGCCGGTGAGGCCGAGGAACGAACGCCTGGACATACCCTTGTTGATGATGGCCATGTCTTCTCCTATCAATAGAGAATCTTACCCGGGAGCACCTAGACTTGCCCCCGCGCAACTTGCGGACGATATATACCTTACCTACCGACGGACCCAACTGAGGTGCCGCGCTCGGCGACCGATACATACATACGCTTGAACGGTATTTACTACCGTTCACCGAATTCATTGACAAACGATTCGCCAGACAGTATGTATCGACGAGGTGAGATATCAGTCTTCGTCAACCCGCAGGATAGCAGGGTTGTTCACCATGACTAGTCAAACGTTTTAGCGTTAATAAAACCCGAAACCAGCAGGCAATCATGGCGAAATAAATGGTTGAAAATCACGCAATCATGTATATCAGTAGTTTAGGCTCGTGTTTAGCTATCGGAATGGCCAGCCGCCGCCTCGGCGCGCTCGGCATTCCACGCAACGAGCGCCTCATGGACCGCCTTGGCAACATCGGCGGGTATGCCGCGAACTTCCGCGATCTCTTGCTCGCTCGCCGCGCGCAAACGCTTCATCGAGCCAAAATGGCGCATAAGGGCACGTTTTCTGGTGGGTCCCACGCCTGGAACGTCATCGAGTACCGAAACCGTCATGGCTTTATCACGCAACTCACGATGGAATGTGATTGCAAAACGGTGCGATTCATCGCGCACCTGTTTAATTAGATAGAGCGACGCGGACCCGGTCGGAAGCACGACGGGAGTCTCGTCCCAAGGCACAAAAACTTCCTCATCGGCCTTTGCCAAGCCACAAACTGGTATATCGAGCCCAAGAGCCTCAAGTTGCTTGATCGCAGCGGTCAATTGCGGCTTACCTCCATCGACAACGAGCAAATCGGGGCGCGAGCCAAAGCGCTCGTCGGTCATGCGCTCGGGAGCATAGCGTCGTCCCAAAACCTCGGACATCGACACGAAGTCGTTTGCCTCGTCCAATTCGGCCTGAATTTTAAAACGACGGTACTGGCTCTTGTCAGCGCGCCCGTTGGTAAACACCACCATCGAGGCGACGGTAAAGGTTCCGTGCAGCGTCGAGATATCGAAGCACTCGATACGCATCGGCGGCGCCGGCAGCGCCAGCGCGCTTTCGAGCTCCAGGAGCGCTTGATTGGTGCGGTCGTCAGCGTACCCCGTGCGCATCATGTAGCGCATGAGGGCATGGCGCGCATTTTTGGAAGCCATATCGAGCAGGCGGTGCTTTTCGCCGCGCTGCGGCCTATGGAGATGGCAAGAGCGTTCGCGCTTGCCTGCAAGCCACTCCCCCAACGCTTCGGCATCCTCAAGCTCGACAGAAAGATTGATCTCGGCTGGAATATCAGCCGTCTCGTCGTAATAGCGCTTAAGAAAGCCCGATTGAAGCTCTTCCTCGTCGACATCCAGGCCTTTATCGAGGATGAACTCGCAAGTTCGAACCGTTCGGCCCTCGCGAACGACAAAGACACACGCGGCAGAGATAGTCTCTTCGCGATAGAAGCCGATGACGTCGATATCGACGCTTGATGGAAAAACGACCTGTTGGCGATCGTCCAGGCCCCTAATGACTTCCAGGCGACGCTTGACGCGCGCCGCACGCTCAAAATCGAGCGTCTCGGCTGCCTCCGTCATCTCGGACGTAAGCTCGTCGACGACATCCTTGCGATGGCCCGACAAGAAGCGTTCGACACGCTTGACGTTCTTGGCATAGTCGGCAGGGGAAATCGCGCCGACGCATGCGCCCGGCCCGCGCCCGACATGGTAGTCAAAGCAGGGACGCCCGTTTTGCGCGCAAATCATATTGACGATGTCTTCTTCGCCCTTATGAGATTCGACGATGCGGCGGCAGCGGCGCCATTCAGCACAGGATGCCGAGCAAATAGGAATAACCTTGCGTAGCGTATCGATGGTCTCACGCGCCGCACGGCTATCGGTATAGGGGCCAAAATAGCGCGTGCCGGGCTTATGGCGCTCGCGCGTGTATTTAATAGCGGGAAATAGATCGCTTTTAGTGATGGCGATAAAGGGATAGCTTTTATCGTCTTTGAGATCGACGTTAAAGTACGGATGGTACTGGCCAATCAGGTTGCGCTCGAGTACAAGCGCCTCATGCTCGGTTTCGACAACGATGTAGTCAAAGCTCGCAACCAATTGCATCATGAGCGGTATTTTTTGGCGCTCATCCTGCAGCGTCACGTATTGACGCATACGGGCACGCAAGTTTTTTGCCTTGCCCACATAGATGACATCGCCCTTGGCATCTTTCCAAAGGTAGCAGCCGGGTTGCGTGGGAACGCGCGAAACCTGTTCGGCAAGTGTTGGAATGTTGTCGTGACCTGCCACGCGCACCTACTTGCGACGAAGCAGCGCCGAGACCTCGGGCATCTTAAAGACGAAGGCAAGGCCAAAAGTCACAGCGAGCGAGACAACGCCTGCAACACAAACGTAGCCCAGGGTAATGAGGATCGAGCTGCCAAGCGCTCCGACAAAGTGCTCAAGTGCCCACATAACGCCGGCGCCCGCGGCAGCGCCCAAGCCACCGAACAGTAGGCCGAAGAAACCGCCATGCAGGATAGACTTGACCTGAAGGCCATGCAGACGACGGCGCAGCCACCACAGTGAGCATCCGACCAAGACCACGTAGTCAACGACGTACGAAAGCGCAATTGCCGGCATACCGTAGCCCAGCACCACGCCAAACAGCAGCACCGAACCGGCCTGACCGATAGCTGAGTACAGGCAATAGCGGCTATAAGGTTTCATATCGAGCAGGGCCGAGAAGCTCTTCTGCATCAGCACGACCACGCCGTAGAGCGGCAGGGAAAGTGCCAGATAGATAAGGAACTCCGACACCAGCGCCACACCGGATTCATCGAACTTGCCGGCGCAGTAAATCATGTTGAGCGGACGCGCGAAGACGATCAGATACAGCGCAAACGGAATCAGAAAGAAGAGCATCTGGGCAACACCGCGCGAAATGCCCGTACGGACGCTGTCGTAATCCTTCTCCTGCGCATCGTGAGAGAGTTCGGTATAGAGTGCCGTCGAAAGCGAGGCGGCGATCAGCGCATAGGGCAATGTGTACCACAGGCGCGCATATGCGATGACGGAAGGGCCGGTCTCGGGCTGCACCACCAGCGCGGCGGCATTGGTGATAGAAGTCGAGACAAACATGCACACCGTGGCGAGCAGCGTCGGGATACCAAGCGCGATCGTCTGTCGCAGTGCGGGGTCCTTAAAGTCGATATGGATATGAGGATGCACGCCATGCTTGCCAAGCGCGGGAATCTGGCAGGCCATCTGGACAAAGACGCCGAGGGTCGTACCAGCTGCGATCAAGATAATACCGGCCTGCTCGCCAAATTGTGCAGACACGGGAGCAAAGCCCATAAAGCTGGCGATGACGATGACATTGTTGAGAACCGGAGCAAACGTCGACCAGAAGTAGTCGCGGTGTGCGTTGAGAACGCCCGAGAACACCGAACCCAAGCCATAAAACAGAATTTGGATAGCAAAGAAGCGGAACATGA
>NZ_JBCPDN010000004.1:51012-59185 GCF_040915425.1 Collinsella aerofaciens
ACCCTGCTCACGCCTCACGCCCATGTACACGGGCAAAAACGCCGTCACGAGCATGCCGCCCATCACGAGTTCGTAGAGCATATTGGGCAGGTTGTTGGCGACCTGATAGGAGGACGAGAGTAGCGACATGCCAATAGCGGCCGCCATTGCCCACGTTCGGATAAAACCGGTAACGCGAGACACGATGGTCAGGATGGTCATAAGCCCGGCGGAACGACCAACCGTGGAGTAGTCCGACGAGCCCATGTCGTCAGTGTCATCTCGAGACGAAGAAGCTTCGGATGAGGGCGTCTGAGGCGCAGATTCTTTTGCAAAATGAGCTCCGCACTTCAATTCTTCCTGCGGCATCGCTCAGTCCTCTCTCGTAATCGCGGCAACCGTCGCCCCGCAAAATGCAATTAAATCATCGGGTGCAAGCTCGAGCTGATAACCACGCTTGCCTCCCGAAATAAAAATGGTATCCCAAAGGACGCATGTCTCATCAATGAGCGTCCGGTAGCGTTTTTTCATACCGACCGGGCTGCAGCCGCCACGAACGTAGCCAGTCGCCGCAAGCAAATCCTTCACATGCATCATGGCCAAGGACTTCTCCCCCGCGGCACGCGCGGCGGACTTTAGATCGAGCTCGTCGGCAACAGGGATGCAGCACACGACATAGTCGTTGGACGGTGTCACGCAGACCAAAGTCTTAAATCCTTGACCGGGCTCCTCGCCAAGCTGCTCCGAAATCGCAACCCCCAGGCCCACCGACTCATCACCATCGTCTTCGTACGTATGTAGAACATAGGAAATGCCGGCGCTTTCCAGCTCGCGCATCGCATTGG
The DNA here is from genome assembly GCF_040915425.1 of Collinsella aerofaciens. Lineage (GTDB taxonomy): Bacteria > Actinomycetota > Coriobacteriia > Coriobacteriales > Coriobacteriaceae > Collinsella > Collinsella aerofaciens_BW. Next base: position 51,837 of record NZ_JBCPDN010000004.1, read on the forward strand.
TTTTTGGCGTCTTTACAGCCTTTGCCATGACATATCCTTTCCCTCGCATTCGGACGCAAGGATTAAGTATATGTCCAATTCGACTGCATACGTCACTTCGGCACAGCAAGCGCCATCGAATCACAAGGAGTCGATGGCGCCCATAAACTGAATCGCCTATTTATTGAGCATCAAGTTGAGCCTGGCGCTCCCGGTCACGCCTGAGCAACGGCGCCAAAAACTTGCCCGTATAACTCTGCGGACAGTCCGCAACCTGCTCCGGTGTGCCCGAAACCACGACGGTTCCGCCGCCGTTACCGCCCTCGGGACCCATATCGATCAGGCGGTCGGCAACCTTGATGACATCAAGGTTGTGCTCAATCACCAGCACCGTGTTGCCCGCATCGACCAAGCGCTGCAGCACATCGAGCAGCTGGCGGACGTCCTCAAAATGAAGGCCGGTCGTCGGTTCGTCCAAAATATAGAACGTCTTGCCCGTCTGGCGTCGATGAAGCTCCTTGGCGAGCTTCACACGCTGCGCCTCGCCGCCCGAGAGCGTCGTGGCGGGCTGGCCCAGGCTCACGTAGCCTAAGCCTACATCGTACAGCGTCTGGAGCTTGCGCTTAATCTGCGGGATATTCCCAAAGAAGGCCAGCGCCTCGGTGACGCTCATGTCGAGCACGTCCGAGATGGTCTTGCCACGGTAGGTGACCTCGAGTGTCTCGCGGTTGTAGCGTTTACCGCCGCAGGCTTCGCAGGGAACGTAGATATCGGGAAGGAAGTGCATCTCGATCTTGATCTGTCCGTCGCCCTTGCACGCCTCACAGCGCCCGCCACTCACATTAAAGGAGAAACGACCCGGCGAGTAGCCGCGCGCCTTCGACTCCGGCGTACTCGCAAACAGCGCGCGAAGATCATCCCACAGGCCGATATAGGTAGCAGGGTTGGAACGCGGCGTGCGGCCAATCGGCGACTGGTCGATATCGATAACCTTATCGATACACTCGATGCCCTCGATTTTCTTATACGGACCCACAGGGCGCGTCGAACGGTGAATGACATTCGTAAGGGCAGGCGCAATGGTGTCGGTAACCAGGGAGCTCTTGCCCGATCCCGACACGCCGGTAACAACCGTAAGCGTACCAAACTCGATCTTGGCGGTAACGTTTTTGAGGTTGTTGGCTCGAGCGCCCGTAATTTTAAGGCAGCCGCGACCGGGCTTGCGCCGTTCATCAGGCACCCGAATCATTCGTTTACCGGTCAGGTAAGCGCCCGTCATCGACTCAGGACACGCCATGATATCGGCAGGCGTTCCCGCCGCGACTACGTGCCCGCCGTTGACGCCGGCTCCGGGCCCCATGTCGATCACGTAGTCGGCGGCACGGATTGTATCCTCGTCGTGTTCGACAACGATAACGGTATTGCCGATATCGCGCAGGCGCTCGAGCGTCTTAATCAGGCGCTCGTTGTCACGCTGATGAAGACCGATCGAGGGCTCGTCCAGAATATAGAGCACGCCCATGAGACCCGCGCCAATCTGCGTTGCCAGTCGAATACGCTGTGCCTCGCCACCGGAAAGCGTCGCCGAGGCACGATCGAGTGTCAGATAGTCGAGTCCAACATCGACCAGAAAACGCAAGCGCTCCAGGATTTCCTTGACGATACGGCCGCCGATAAACTGTTGGCGCTCGGTGAGTTCCAGGCCCTCAAAAAACTCGAGCGACTCACGGCACGACAGGCAACAAACCTCGTAAATGGACTTGCCGCCCACGGTGACGGCGAGCATCTCAGGGCGCAAACGAGCGCCGTGGCAGCTCGAGCACGGCTCCTCGCGAATGTACTTCTCCAGGCGCGCCTTGGTGTTCTCGTTCGTCGTCTCGGTATAGCGTTCGTACAGGATGTTGCGAACGCCCGAAAACTTGGTATCCCACTGGCTGCGACGTCCGTCGAGCTTTTGGTAGTCGACCGAGATCTTCGTATCGCCCAGGCCATCCAAAAATGCACGACGCACGCGAGGGGGCAAGTCCTCCCACGGCGTATCGGCGCTCACCTTAAAGTGTTTGCAGACCGCAGCAAAAATCTGCGGATAGTAGTTCGAATTGCCAAACAGGCTACCAAAGACTCCGTCGGCAATGGACTTCGAGGGATCCTCAATCAGCGCCTCGGCATCAACGGTTTTCTTAAAGCCCAGGCCGTCGCACTCAGGACATGCGCCATAGGGCGCGTTGAACGAGAAATCACGCGGCTGCAGGTCATCGATGGAGTGTCCATGCTCCGGGCACGCTAACGCCAGCGAATACTCCAGCAACTCGCCTTCGGTCCCCTCGGGAGCGTCGCGGTCGGGCAGCAAGTATACGTTCACATTGCCGTGCGCCAGCGCAGTCGCTTGTTCAACGGACTCGGCAATACGGCCCAGCGAGTTCTCGCGAATCACGATGCGGTCGACTACGACCTCGATATCGTGCTTGAACTTTTTGTCCAGATCGATCGGGTCGTCGAGCGAGCGCACTTCGCCGTCAACGCGCACGCGGCTAAAGCCCTCGGCGCGAAGGTCCTCAAACAGTTTGGTGTACTCGCCTTTTCGCCCGCGCACCACCGGTGCCAGCACAAACGCGCGGCGGCCCTCCCCCGCCGCCAAGACCTTGTCGGCAACCTGGTCGGTCGTCTGGCGCTCAATGACGCGGCCGCATTCGGGACAGTGCGGGGTGCCCACACGAGCGAACAGCAGGCGCAGATAGTCATAAATCTCGGTTACGGTGCCAACCGTCGAGCGAGGGTTTTTAGACGTCGTCTTTTGGTCGATCGACACCGCCGGCGAAAGGCCGTCGATTGAATCCAAGTCGGGTTTGTCCATCTGGCCCAAGAACTGGCGCGCATAGCTCGAAAGGCTCTCGACGTATCGACGCTGGCCCTCGGCATAGATAGTGTCAAATGCCAGCGAGCTCTTGCCCGAGCCAGAAAGACCGGTAATGACCACGAGTTGGTCACGCGGAATGGAAACATCGATATCACGGAGGTTGTGCTCACGAGCGCCGCGAATAACGATAGAAGAATCAGACATGGAAGCTCCTTGCCTCCTATTGCATCGAATCATACTGCCGATGAGTTTAGCGCACTCGACGCGCACAGATGTTCGTAATACAAGATTCGCAGACCTTTAGCTTTGCGTATCGGGTGCTTTGTTTCTCGAAATGCCGTGGAAAGGTTACGGTAATCTAATACTGAACTTAATTTGCTGTAACAGAGGAACGTCCATGACCGAAGATATCCCCCTTGAAATCACTTCGAGCGACATGGCCAATCTGCCCATATTCATCGCCGTCCTTATCGTGGCCATCGTCGTGGTGCGCGTATATTTTTCAATCAAACACAATGAAAAGCCGCCCATTGCCCGCGTCTTTTGGTGCGCGACGCTCCTCATCCCGCTCGGCATGGTAGCTGCATGGATTACGAATCAATTGCTCGTAAATGAGGACAATTCCCTATGGGTCCTTTCTTATTCGGCGCTCGGTGCTACCGCCGTCATACTTCTTGTCGAGCCCTTGGTTTCGGGACTTATCGACCAAACCGATCTTGCGACGGGAACGGTTGCCTGTATTTGCCGTGACATCCTTGTCATCGCCGCTGTTTCAGCGCTCTCGTTCGTTTCACTCGAAATTGCCTGTAACGAAACGTTCTATCGCATTCCCGCCAACTCATTCGGGTTTTCCGTCGGGCTGCTCGCGACGGTTCTGCTCTCCCTTTATTTGCTGGGACAGCGTCATGGAGGCGTCATGGCCCTCGTGCCCGTCGCCTGTTGCATCCTTGGCATTGCCGAGCACTTCGTCATAACGTTTAAAGGCGAGGCCATCCTGCCAAGCGATATCTTGGCCCTTGGCACCGCAATGGAAGTGAGCGAGGGATACGAGTTTACCTTTACCGCCGGAATCGTAACCTCTCTCGCCCTGCTGGAGATTTCCCTGGGGCTTCTTTCGCTTATCCGACCGAGAAAGCTCCGTACGCCCACCCATGTCTTCCCCGCAATCGCCGCTAACCTCTGCGCTTTTCTGCTAGTGACCGTTGTGGGGCTCTCGGGCTTTTCCAGCATCGACTTGGAGCAGGCGCTGAATTTTGGATTTGACCGTTGGCAGCCCATCACCACGTATGCGTCTCAGGGTTTTATCACTTCGTTCACCGAAATGGTCAACGAGTTGCCCATTGAGAAGCCCGAAGACTATACGCCCGATGAGGCGCAGAGCATCGAGCAGGAGCTCGCCGCCGCCTACGACAGCACGTATGGCTCGAGCGAGCAGCGCGCGGCTGCCGTTGCCCAGTTCAATGAAATCAAGCCGACGATTGTTGCCGTCATGAACGAGAGTTTTAGCGACCTTTCGTGCTTTGAGCAGCTCCAGGCGGCCGGGTACACCGGCCCCGCATTCTACAACTCGCTTCCCGACACACTTGTTCGCGGCACCATGCTCGCTTCGGTCGCCGGTGGCGGAACGGCGAACTCCGAATTCGAATTTTTGACCGGAGCGACAACGGCCTTTGTCGGATTAGGCAAAATCCCCTATCAGCTATATCAGATGAATGGTGTCAACAGTCTGGCAAAGGACCTTAAGGAGCTTGGGTATACCGCTACCGCTATGCACCCGCAAAACCCCGTCAACTACCATCGAGATAAAATCTATCAGCAGCTGGGCTTTGGAGACTTTCTTTCGATCGGCGATTTCGAAGGTGCGCCCTGTTACCATGCCGGCGTATGCGACTACGCCACCTATGACAAGATACTCGACCTGCTGAGGACCGACGACGCTCCGCAGTTCATCTTCGATGTCACGATGCAAAACCATGGCGGATACGATGTCGGCACCGTTCCCGCCGAAGAGCTGACAAACTATTGGGTCGAGGGAGCCAGCGAGGGCGCCAATAGCGCGCTCAACACCTATCTCACCTGCATCAACGCATCCGACCGGGACCTCGAGTACTTTATCAACGAGCTCCGCAATATCGGCAGACCGGTTGTCCTTGTCTTTTTTGGCGACCATCAGCCGAGCGCCGCAACGACTCTCAACGACGAGCTGTACCCTCAGGAAGATACGGCAAGCCACGCTTTCCGTATCTATCAGTCGACATATTTTGTCTGGGCTAACTATGAAATCGCCGGCAATACCGAGCTCAACGTCTACGACACCGTCGGGACAAACGAGATTGCAGCCATTACCCTTAATAAGATCGGCGCCCCGCTCACCGACTATCAAAAGGCTCTGCTTGCAACAAGGTCAGATGTGCCCACCATCAATGTCGCCGGCTACCTTGGTGCCGACGGGCTGCGCTACGACTTGGAATCTGAAGACAGCCCATACGCCTCGACGATCGACAAGCTGCAGCGCATGCAATATCTCGAGTTCGCCAGCAAAGTTCAGTAAGCCCGCCCATTCGCTTGGACCCATCGTATTGCAAGCAAGCTCGGCCCAAATGCATCGCAAATGACTCCCGCTCGCAAACGAGGGTACAATGACGCTCGTGTCACATCACGGGGCCCCAGCCCCAACATATACAAAGGAGTCATACATGGGTTGCGAGCACGCACAGGCCGCCGGCGGACAAACGTCGCCGTCGCAATTTGAGGAGAACACGCTGTCCGAGGTCAAACGCGTCATCGCCGTACTTTCCGGCAAGGGCGGTGTCGGCAAGTCGTTTGTCACTGGTGCCATCGCCACCGAGCTTGCCCGTCACGGCCACAAGGTCGGCGTCCTCGATGCCGACATCACCGGTCCCTCTATCCCCAAGATGTTCGGTATGAGCGGACGCCACGTCCATGCCCTTGGCAACCTTATGCTGCCCGAAATCTCCGAGCACGGCGTCAAGGTGATGAGCTCCAACCTTCTGCTCCAAAACGAGACCGACCCCGTCCTTTGGCGCGGTCCGGTCATCGCAGGCGCCATTAGGCAGTTCTGGAGCGAGACCTCATGGGGCCCCATCGACTACCTGCTGGTCGACATGCCTCCGGGAACAGGCGACGTCGCTCTCACCGTCTTCCAGTCACTGCCCGTCGACGGCATCGTCATCGTCACGAGCCCGCAGGATCTGGTCTCGATGATCGTCGCCAAGGCGGTCAACATGGCCGAGAAGATGAACGTCCCCATTCTGGGCATCGTCGAAAACATGAGCTATATTGAGTGCCCCGACTGCGGCAAGAAGATCGAGGTCTTTGGCAAGAGCAAGCTCCCCGAGGTCGCAGAACGCTATAACCTCGACATCTTGGGCACGCTTCCCATCAATCCGTCACTCGCCGAGGCCTGCGATAAGGGCGAGGTCGAGACCGCGCTGCCCGATGGCATGTTGCCCAAGGCAGTCTCTGCCGTCGAGGCCATTACCCCGCACGAGACCGACGAGGCCTAAGTGAACACGAGCGCCTTCTATGACGTCCTGGTAATCGGCGGCGGGGCTTCAGGCCTCGCCGCCGCCATTACGGCCGCACGTGCTGGCAAAAGCGTCTGCATCGTTGAGTGCGATGTCGCCTGCGGCCTTAAGCTCCTTGCGACCGGCAACGGCCGCTGCAACCTCTCCAACGAATCGATTGATCCACAGCGGTATAACCACCCCGCATTCGTTGAATCCGTTATGGGCCCCCGGCCCGAACAAGAGCTTATGGGTTTCTTCTCCTCGCTGGGCATCATGACAACCTCCGAGGAAGGCCGGCTGTACCCGCGCTCCCTTCGCGCCGAATCGGTGCGCGACGCGCTTCTCAACGTTTGCGACCGCCTAGGTATCACCTTAATCTGCGGAGCCAACGTTGCCTCGGCGCACAAAGCTTCCGAAGGCTGGACACTCCAAATAGACCGTCCAGCGCGGGCACTCAAGGCAAAGAAGCACGACGACCGAAAATCGGAGCTCCGCTCGCTTCGGAAAGCGCTCACCGATGTCCCTCGCAAGAACGAGGCCCTGGAGGCACATGCCGTAATTATCGCCACGGGCGGCAACCCCACCGGTATCGCCGATACGTTTGGCCTCCCCCTCACCTCGCTGCGCCCCATCCTCTGCCCCGTATCGGCAACGGTCGTTGGCGATCGGGCGGCACTCAAGACGTTGGATGGTCTGCGCGTCCGCGCCCGCTTGACGCTCACCCGTAACCATAGTGAGCTCTGGCACGAAGACGGTGAAGTACTGTTTCGAGCCTTCGGCATCTCGGGCGTCGCTGTCTTCAACCTCTCCCGTCGTATCCAGCGCGGTGATACGATCCTGCTCGACGTTTTCCCCGACCTCTCCAAAGACGAGCTGCTCGATATGCTCAACCGGCGCGTTGAGCTGCTCGGCGGCTTTTCGCCCCGCGATCCCCGTTGGCTCGACGGCATGCTCGCCCCGCAACTCTCCCGCGTCGTCTGCAC
>NZ_JBCPDN010000004.1:59336-65890 GCF_040915425.1 Collinsella aerofaciens
GTCTACGCGCGCGCAGCGTTGTCGACGCCCCGCTTTACGTCTGTGGCGAAGCGCTCGACATCGACGCCGATTGCGGAGGCTTTAACCTTGCGTGGGCATGGCTCTCGGGCATTCGCGCTGCAAGCAGCCTGTAGCCGCGCAGTCTATAATCAAAAACGCATTCGGGCCGTCTGGGATACCGGACGGCCTCTTTCTTGCCTCTAAGGAGACCTCGATGATCGAAATCACCCAAGTCAACGCTTCGCTCGATGAAGCCGGCGATGAAAATGCCTGCCTCATTGTTGGCAAGCGAGTCGCCAAGCGCGTCCTACGTTGCAAGGACTCCGAGATCAAGTCCATCGAGCTCCACCGCAAGTCAATCGACGCTCGCAAAAAACGAGACGTCCATTTTATCCTGAGTTTTCGTGTTGAGCTGACTAGTCCCCACCTCGAGCGAGAAGCGGTCGACAGCGTCGCCGAGCGTGACCGCTCGCGCGTACGCGCGATAGAGGACGATGGGCCCTCATTCCCCTCCCCCGTCTCCGACGCACCTCAAGAACGCCCTGTCGTTGTCGGCGCCGGATGCGCTGGCCTTTTCGCTGCACTCACCCTTGCCGAAGCGGGTCTTAAGCCCTTGCTCATCGAGCGCGGCGACCCAGCATTTCGCCGCTCGCATGCGATCGATCTCTTTCTAAAGGAGCGCATCCTCGACCCCGAGAGCAATATCCAGTTTGGCTTGGGCGGTGCGGGTACTTTCTCGGATGGCAAGCTCAATACGGGAACCAAAAATCCCGCCCATCGCCTTATCCTGGACACCTTCGTCGAAGCGGGCGCACCCCGAGACATTCTGTGGGATGCCAAGCCGCATATTGGTTCCGACATCCTTCCCACTGTTGTCACCAATATTTCCCAGCGCATCGAACGGCTCGGAGGTGTCGTTCGCTATCGAACAAAGCTCGTTGACATTCGCGCCGACGCGTCCGGCGCCATCACCGGCGTCGATGTCCAGGCGTCTCAACATGCCGCGACTGAGCAAATCGCCACGAAGCACCTTATCCTTGCCTGCGGCCATTCCGCCCGCGACGTATTCGAGCTCCTCAAGGACCATGGCGTAGCCCTCGCGCAAAAAACCTTTGCCATGGGCGTACGCATCGAGCACCCGCAGCTCGATATCGATCGAGCCCAATATGGCCCTTCGGCGGGGCATCCTGCCCTCGGAGCAGCCCCCTACAAGCTCGTCGCCCATCTTCCCAACGAGCGCAGCGTGTTCTCGTTTTGCATGTGCCCCGGCGGGCAGGTTGTCGCCGCCTCTTCCGAGCCGGGCCACCTGTGCGTCAACGGGGCCAGCCTCAATGCCCGTAACGGACGCAATGCAAATGCCGCCCTGCTCGTTAACGTCACGCCCGACGACCTTCCCACCGACGATCCGCTCGCAGGCGTTGAACTCCAGCGCACCTGTGAGCAGGCCGCCTATCGCCTAGGCGGCTCTAACTGGAATGCACCGGCACAGCTCGTCGGCGATTTCCTTGCAAAACGTCCCAGCGCGGCATGTGGAAAAATTAAACCCACTTATCCGCTCGGTGTGACTTGGACGGCAATTGACGAGGCCCTGCCGCAGCATATCGTCGAGTCGCTTCGCCTGGGAATTCCCCTGCTCGGGAAAAAGCTACGGGGCTACGACCGCCCCGATGCCGTGCTTACCGGCGTGGAGACACGTTCGAGCTCCCCGGTCACCGTCACCCGAGATCGCGCGTGTCATGCCGTGGCGACCCCAGGCCTCTACCCTTGTGGCGAAGGAGCAGGATATGCCGGCGGCATCATGAGCGCCGCCACCGATGGCATCCGGTGCGCCGAGGCCCTAATCGCCGACCTCTAGCGTGCTAAAGACACAGGCCCCAAGCTCAACGAGAAGCTCGGGGCCTGTACCCTATTTCTTAAATCGCGCGCCCTGGCGTTTTCTGCCCGAAGCGAACGTAGAACCCTTACGGGCCTGCAAACGTAGGCGCTCAATCGTTTCGTCCTCAGATGCGCCCTCGAGCATCGCCCGAATCTGAACGACGGCATCGCGCAGACGTGCCGCCTCCTCAAAGTCCATGGCGGCGGAAGCATTACGCATGTCTTCCTCCATGGTCTCGACAATCCGCACGAGCTCGTCATGCGGTAGCCCTTCCAGTTGCTCGGCAAGCGTCTGCTCGGGTGCCGCCGTCTCCGGCGCGGCGCCCTCGCCGTTTTCATCGGGCGTGTAGAACGCACCATGGCCCAGAGAGTCGCCCTTCGAGCGTCCCTTCGAGCCCACAGTCTTTTCGGCCTCGGCAATAAAGCTCGAAATGTCGTTAATGGCCTTGCGGACCGTCTTGGGCACAATGCCATGCTCTTCGTTATATGCCATCTGAATCTCGCGACGGCGTTGCGTCTCCTCGATGGCTTCTTTCATCGAATCGGTCACAACGTCTGCATACATGATAACCTCGCCGTCGGCATTACGGGCCGCACGACCAATCGTCTGAATCAACGAACGGCGGTTGCGCAAGAAGCCTTCCTTGTCAGCGTCGAGAATTGCCACCAGCGAGACCTCAGGAAGGTCTAGACCCTCACGGAGCAGGTTGATGCCAACGAGAACATCAATCTTTCCCTCGCGCAGCGTTCGCAGGATCTCGACACGGTCCATCGTCGCTGTATCGGAGTGCATGTAGTTGACCTTAATGCCGGCATCAAGCAGGTGGTCGGTCAGGTCCTCGGCCATGCGCTTGGTGAGCGTGGTCACCAGCACGCGCTCTTTGCGGGCAACGCGCTCGCGAATCTCATCCTCAAGATCGTCAATCTGCCCACGAACCGGACGCACATCGATCTTGGGGTCGAGCAGGCCGGTCGGACGAATAATCTGTTCAACATCGTTTTGACTCACGCGCAACTCATAGTCGCCCGGCGTGGCCGAGACGTAGATGAACTGCGGAATCCTTGCCTCAAACTCATCGAAGCGAAGCGGACGGTTGTCGAGCGCCGAGGGCAGGCGAAAACCATGCTCCACCAGGGTCACCTTACGCGAACGGTCACCTTCGTGCATGCCGCGAATCTGCGGCACCGTCACATGGCTCTCGTCGATGATGCAAAGCATGTCCTTGGGAAAGTAGTCGATCAAGGTAAACGGCGGCTCACCCGGCTTACGTCCATCCAGATGGCGCGAGTAGTTCTCGATGCCGTTGCAAAAGCCCATCGTCTCGAGCATCTCGAGGTCATAATCGGTCCGCTGCTGCAGACGTTGAGCCTCGAGCAACTTGTCGGTCGCCTTGAGCTCCGCCACGCGCTTCTCGCACTCTTCGCTGATCGATTTCAGGGCCGCCTTGACCTTAGGTTTCTCGGTCACGTAGTGCGAAGCCGGCCACACGGGAATCGCTTCGTACTCACGCAGCATCTCACCGGTGACCTCATCGATCTCGGCAATCAGTTCGACCTCGTCGCCAAAGAACTCAAAGCGCAACGGATGCTCAGCATAGGGCGGATACACGTCGACGACATCACCGCGCACGCGGAAGGTACCGCGCGCCAAATCATAGTCATTGCGGTCGTATTGAATGTCGATGAGCGCATGGATAAAGTCATCGCGCTCGAGCGGCACCTTTTTGTCGACGTTTGGAGCCAGACCCGCATAGTCCTCAGGAGAGCCAATGCCATAGATACACGAGACCGATGCGACAACGATCACATCGCGTCGAGAGAGCAGCGATGCGGTCGCCTGATGTCGCAGCATCTCAACCTCTTCGTTAATCGAGGAGTCTTTCTCGATATATGTATCGCTTTGCGGCACATACGCCTCGGGCTGATAGTAGTCGTAGTACGAGACGAAGTAGACCACAGCGTTGTTGGGAAAGAACTCTTTGAGCTCGCTCGCAAGCTGAGCGGCGAGCGTTTTATTCGGAGCCATGACCAGCGTCGGCTTTCCCAGGGCCTCAATAGTCTTTGCCATCGTGAAGGTCTTGCCCGAACCAGTCACGCCCAGCAAAACCTGATAGCGGTCTCCGTCCCTCACGCCCTGCACAAGCGACTCAATGGCCTTAGGCTGGGAACCGGCAGGCTCATAGGGAGAGACGACTTCAAACGGCACCTCAGCGCCTTCAACGCCAAAGCGCTTAAGTTCACCACCAACGCGTTCTACTTCAAAATCCGCCATGGATACTCCTAACTCATACATCTGCAGTATACGCAGGCGGCAGGCATAGTCCTATACGAACCGGTCGGGATAGAGGGTCTTATAGCGAACCCAGGCATTATTGACACGAATCAGATACGCCTGCGTCTCGGGAAAGGTAATTGCATTATGAAGCGACGTACTCTGCTGCGCCCATCCGTCGACATTGCCCATACCGGCGTTATAGGCGGCAATGGCACTGTCAGTCGACCCGTTAAAATACGCTAGAAGATACGAGAGATACGCACAGCCAAACTCGATATTCGTAGCCGGATCGTTAAGGTTGTCGGCCGAATACTCGCCACCGTCGACAAGGCCCTTGGCAATCATGTCCTGAGCGGTTTCGGGCATAAGCTGCATCAATCCCTGAGCGCCTTGATTCGACTCAGCCTTGGGATCCCAATTCGATTCCGACTTTATGACAGCACACACCAGATACGGATCAAGATTGTGCGAAATGCTCGATTGCTTTACGTACGCCTCGTAGTCAATTGGATACAAAGGCTTAAAGAAGACGGCAGGGGCATACGAGTAGACGAGCGAAATAAGACCGAAGACGAGCATAACGGCAAGTGGCGCCACGCGATACCACGTAAAGAAACGTGTCTTAGGCATCGGCCTCCTCCTTATCCGCTACATCCCCGAAGCCATGGCGTGCAAGCCATGCGTCCAGTTGTTCATAGAGCGAGTTATCGCCAGCCGCATTATCGATTACCGTCGTAGCGAGATTACAAAGCGAAGCCTCATCAGGTTGGCATGCAGAGCGCGCATCAAAATCAGAGGACTCCATACCACGATGAATGGCACGCTCGCGACGAACTGCTAAAGGGGCGCTGATAACCAGAATTTCATCAGCCAGGCCAAAAGCATCCTCAAAACCAGTTGGGGCAGAAACCTCGACAACCGCAAAGGGGTAACGGGGGGACGAAACCGTACAGCAAACAGGATCGAGAATCCTCAGCGAAAGCTGCTCAATGAGAACAGGGTGCACAATGCTATTGAGCCGCGCAACTGTATCAGGAGAGGCGAAAGCTCGAGCGGCAAGGACATTGCGGCGAATGCCGCCCTCCCCGTCCAGAATGTCCCAACCGAATTCTTCCGCGAGGGCATTGACGATATCGGAGCCTGGCACATACAGCGATTTGGCAAGCTCATCCAGATCGATAAGCATGGCGCCATGAGATTTGAGATAGCGGCAGGCAGTCGACTTACCCGAAGCAATATTGCCCAAGACAAAAACGGTAAACATCAAGCCCTCCCTAACGCCAATGCGAGTAATTATCGCTCAAATACACTAGAAGGACTCAAAATACAGCCAAACAGTAAGAGCGCATACGGGGAAGCTAAATCCCGAAGTACAACGTGTATATACGCAAAAAAGGGGGAGGCCGCGAGGCCTCCCCCTTCTAAGTTCAAGCGTACGGCTCGGTGCCGTCCACCGGTCAGCGGCGCCCTGGCCTCCCACGGGCTGACCCCGCAGTACTCTCGGCGCGATGGGGCTTAGCTTCCGGGTTCGGAACGGGACCGGGCGTGCCCCCCATGCTCTGGCCGCTGACCGGTGGGCGGCGCCCACCGTTACGGTGTCCGGTATCGCATACACGTGCCCTGGGGGCCGCATGGCGCATAGGAAAGATGACTCGGGGGCATCCTCGTGCCCGGACCGCGCGTGAGCGCATGTCCCGCGGGCCGCGAGGTGCGGTTCCGGAAGAGCTCGGGCGATTAGTGCGGCTCGGCTGAGGACGTCGCCGCCCTTGCACCTGCCGTCTATCGACCAGGTAGTCTACCTGGGCCCTTACCGGAAGGAGAACTAATCCCTGGAACGGCTTCCCGCTTAGATGCCTTCAGCGGTTATCCGCGCCGCACGCGGCTACCCGGCCGTGCCGTTGGTCGACAACCGGTTCACCGGAGGTGCGTCCACCCCGGTCCTCTCGTACTGGGGGCAGCCTCCATCGATTCTCCTGCGCCCACGGAGGATAGGGACCGAACTGTCTCACGACGTTCTGAACCCAGCTCGCGTACCGCTTTAAACGGCGAACAGCCGTACCCTTGGGACCTGCTCCAGCCCCAGGATGCGATGAGCCGACATCGAGGTGCCAAACCTTGCCGTCGATGTGGACTCTTGGGCAAGATCAGCCTGTTATCCCCGGAGTACCTTTTATCCGTTGAGCGACGGCCCACCCACTCGGGGCCGCCGGATCACTAGAGCCTGCTTTCGCACCTGCTCGGCTTGTGGGCCTCGCAGTCAAGCCCGCTTGTACTCTTGCATTCAAAAGGACGGTTGCCGACCGTCCCGAGCGGACCTTCGCGCGCCTCCGTTACCCTTTAGGAGGCGACCGCCCCAGTCAAACTGCCCGCCTGGCACGGTCCCCGAGCCGGTTGACGGCCTCGG
>NZ_JBCPDN010000005.1:0-30901 GCF_040915425.1 Collinsella aerofaciens
TCACGTCGGCCACGGCGTCCTGCGCCTGGTCGCCGCGGCCGAAGCGCTTGGTGAGCCCGCGCGTCTCGAGCATGTAATCCATGGGCTTATCCTTTCTCTTCCGGGCGCGCGGGCCGAGTCGCCGTGCCCGCGCGCCTTACCTTTCGGGTTCACCATCCATGATGGGGCGCGTTTCTAACGAAGCCGTAACGGCCGTTGGGCTCTTTTGGTGCCAGCCCTTCTCGACCCGTACGCATTTGCTTAAAGCAACAACTTTCCCGATCGATGTAATCACCGAATCAAAACGTGTACACCAGCCACCAAAGATGCCGAAAAATGTCGCTTTTGGAGGCTGATGTACACAAATGCAGAATCCAGCGCAGCCCAGAGGCGCCCTCCACATGTCTGGACTCTCTATGGCTGCGCTGGATAGACATCGCCGGAACGGGTATAGTATCGAAAGTTTTGTCGTTAACCAGCGGGGGAGTCCTGTGGGCATCAAAAAGAAGATCAAAAAGGAGCTTATCGGCACTTCCGATTACCCGTCGAATAAGATCTTTACGATCTCCAATTTCATCACCTTTACGCGCCTGATCCTCACCCTGGTATTTCTGTACCTGTTTGTGACGGATAACAACCGTGTCATCGCCATCGTTATCTACGCCGTTGCCGCCTCCACCGACTGGATGGACGGTCAGATCGCCCGCATGACTAAGACGGTCTCGTGGCTCGGCAAGGTCATGGATCCCATTTGCGACCGTGCGCTGCTGTTCACCGGCGTACTTGGACTGGTGGTCCGCGGAGAGCTGCCCATCTGGGTCTGCGTACTCATTATTGGCCGCGACATCTATCTGGGCATCGGCACGCTTATCGTGCGTCATTATCACCGTCGCCCCATCGATGTGGTCTTTCCCGGAAAGATTGCCACGGCGCTGCTCATGACCGGCTTCTCACTCATGCTGCTCGGTTTCCCCGTTATTGACGGCCTGCACCTTTTATCTTCAACCCTTACGGCCTTCCCGGGCCTCAACGGAAGCTCGGTGCCCCTCGGCATCTTCTTTGTGTACGGCGGCGTGATCTTCTCCATGCTCACGGCTGTCATCTACTCCATTAAGGGCGGAGTGGCCATTAAACAGGCTCTCGCGCATCCCGAGGACGAGGACATCGACTTTCTGAACCCTGAAATCGAAGACTGATTCGTTGGGGTATGATTACGTACGGTTCATTATTTGCGGCACGTCCGCGATAAGTTAGGGGTTGTCATGGACAACATGGTTAACAATATGCCTCAGAATGATAAGACTGCTGACGCTACCTGCGTATTCCGCGTGCCTTCAAGCGACGTCACCGTTCCCGACCTCATGGCCAACGTGCGCATCACCGCCCCCGTCCTGTCCATCGTCAAGGGTCCGCAGACTGGTGCCGCCTTTGAGCTCGAGGACGACGTGACCACCATCGGCCGCGATCCCGCGAACGGCATCTTCCTTAATGACATGACCGTTTCGCGCAGCCACGCGCGCATTATACGCGAGGGCCTCGGCGCTCGCATCGAGGACCTGGGCTCGCTCAATGGTACCTGGGTCGACGGTGCCATTGTCAATGCAGCCCCGCTGCACGACGGTTCTTCCGTTCAGATCGGTACGTTTACGCTCATCTACCACGAGAGCACGCCGGAGCGCATCGAAACCGGTGAGTAGGGCATGGCCGAACGCAACTATCTGAGTATCGGCCAAGTCGTCAACCTACTTCGAGGCGCATACCCCGATCTTTCGAACTCAAAAATTAGATTTCTAGAGGATGAGGGGCTCATTACCCCTCATCGTACGCCTAAGGGATACCGTCAGTACTCTAAGGAGGACGTTGATCGTCTGGAGGTCATCCTGCACTTGCAGAAGACCCGCTACATGCCGCTCAACGTGATTAAGCAGCGCTTGGAAAACGCCACGGACCTGTCAACGCTCGCCTACGAGGTGGGCTTGCTATCCGATGTTCCGCTCAAGACGGAGCCCAAGGAGACTAAGCAAAAGCTGCATCCCATCGAGACCATTCCCGATATGTTGGGCGTCGAAATTTCGTTTATCCGCTCGCTCGCCGAGAACGACCTCATTCGCATCATCAAGAGTCCGCAGAATCGCGAGCTTGTCGATGGTCGCGATTTTCCGATCATCCGCTACTGCTCCGAGCTGTCGCGCTTCCATATCGAGCCGCGCAACCTGCGTCAGTACGTGTCTTCCGCCAACCGCGAGTCCTCGATGTTTGAGCAGGTGCTTGTGAGCATGCTCGGAATGGATACCTCCGATGACGAGCGCGACGCCAAGCTCGAGCGTGCGTTTAAGAAGCTTCACGACCTGACAGAAGGTGTGCACACTGCGCTGCTCAAGAACCGCGTTTTTGAGTCGCTCAACGCCGTGGTCGAAGACGCCGACATCGATGCACTCGATGAGGAAATCACTCGTTCCGAGTCCACCAAGGCCAAAAACGAAGAGACAGCCGCGCCGGCTTCGCACGAGGATTCTCTCGTAAAGCCGCTCAAGGTCGTCGCCCCTTCGCAATCCGGCACCGTCACCGCGGGCAAGTAACAGCTGCCGCTTATCCGGCAACCCATTGAAAGGTCATGCAATGTACGACTTCGAATCTCAAATCGTCGACATCCCCGACTATCCCGAGCCCGGAGTCATCTTTAAAGACATCACGCCGCTCTTCGGCAATCCCGAGGCGCTCAAAGCCATGACCGATGCCCTCGCCGAGCACTTTGCCGGCATGGGAATCACCAAGGTCGTGGGCCCAGAGGCTCGAGGCTTTATGGTTGGCGTACCGGTGGCTGTAGCCCTTGGCGCCGGCTTTGTTCCCGCACGTAAACCGGGTAAGCTGCCGCGCGAGACCGTGAGCCAGAGCTACGAGCTCGAGTACGGCACCGATTCAATTGAGATCCATGCCGACGCTATCAGCTCTAAAGATACCGTGTTGATTCTGGACGACTTGGCCGCGACGGGCGGAACCGTCGAGGCAACAGGTAAACTGGTGCGAGATATGGGCGCAAAGCTTGTCGGTTACGGTTGTATCCTTGAGCTTGCGTTTCTCAACCCGCGCGAGAAGCTCACGCCGTCTGATGACGATGTGGAGCTCTTTAGCCTGGTGACGGTGGACTAGCCGTTACCCTTAGTTACTGGAAAGGAAGCTACATGCGCACAGCAAACACGCACAAAAACATGGCACGCTGCGCTGCTACGGCAACCCTCGCTTGTGTTTTGGGCTTGGGCCTCGCGGCTCCTGCCTACGCCGATACCGCATCCGACCTTGCCGCTGCTCGTACGAAGCTCGAGCAGATCGGTACCCAAACCCAGCAGATTTACGATGAGCTCGCCACGCAGACGCAGGCACTCGATCAGACTGCTGGCGAGATCACGCAAAAGCAGCAGGAGATCGCCGATGGTCAGGCCAAACTCTCGACCTATGTCGCCGGCGAGTACAAAACCGGCGGTCTGAGCCTGCTTCAGGTTCTGACGGGTGTCGATGATCTGAGCGATATGCTCAACCGTTTGTTCTACTACGGCAAAGTTTCCGATAAGCAAGCTCAGACCATTCAAGAGGTCAAAGAGCTTAAGCAGCAGCTCACCGATAAGCAGGCCGAGCAGGAGAAGAACGTCGCCACCACGCAAAAGAAGGTTGACGAGCTTAACGCCCAGCAGGCTGAAGCCCAGAACGTCGTAAACTCCCTGGATTCGCAGCTGCAAGCCGAGCTTGCCGCAGAGGCCGAGGCCAACGCCGCGCTGCAGGCCGGCATCAACGCCAGCACCGCCGAGAAGGCCACGGTGAGCAACGAGACTGCCGGTACGACCGAGAAGACCAACAACGGTGGCCAGACCAGCAATAACAACAACCAGGGCGGCAACACTCCGGCTCCTACGCCGGCACCTGCTCCGACGCCGCAGCCCTCCACACCTGCTCCGGCTCCGACGCCTTCTGCTCCGAGCCAGTCCGTCGACGGCGGTTCTGTTGTATCGCGTGCATACAGTAAGCTTGGTTGCGCTTATTCCTGGGGCGGAATTGGCCCGAACAGCTTCGACTGCTCTGGTTTTGTTAGCTATTGCCTCACTGGTCGCTATTGCCGCCTGGGCACCACGGGTACCTTTATGGGCTGGACGCGTGTGTCCGATCCGCAGCCCGGTGACGTTGTGGTCAACTCGTACCACACCGGCATTTACATCGGTGGTGGTCAGATGATTCATGCTTCCGACTACAACACGGGTGTTATCATCAGCTCTGTTGCCGCCGGCATGAACAATAACTACATCTTCGTGCGTTACTAAGTCATCTTACACAGCGTGTGAATGTGGACCTCGTGGCTTTAAGTCGCGAGGTCCATTCGTTTTTCTCTAATATTGTGCGGCTATCTAGTATTCAAAACTAGATAGCCGCATATTCAGTTTGCAAGATGGCTATAATTGTTGAGGAACAATTAGAAAGGACCCTCTATGAGCTGGGCACTTATCTCCGATTCAAGCTGTAACCTCCGCGATTGGCAACCGACTGCGCCCCATACCACCTTTGCATTTGCGCCCCTCAAAATTCGAGTGGGGGAGCGTGAATTCGTCGATGACCTTTCACTCGATGTTCATGAACTCAACTGCGCTGTTCAGGCGGAGACGAACGCTTCTTCGAGCGCTTGTCCCAGCGTAGGGGAGTGGGCCGAGCTCTTCAAATTGGCAGACAAGACCATCTGCATGCCGATCTCTGAGGGCGTGTCGGGCAGCTACAACGCAGCAGCCACGGCTCGCGATATGGTTCTTGCCGAGGAGCCCGACCGGCAGATTCATCTAGTCAATTCGCGCGCAGCTGGCGGCAAAATGGACCTCATTTTCTTGCTGTTCGACCGCTATCTTGCAAGCAATCCGGATGTCTCATTCGAGGACGCTTGCGCATACTTCGATAGCCTTGAGCAGAACAGCAAAATCCTCTTCAGCTTGTGCAATTACGAAAACCTGGCCAAAGCCGGACGTATCCCTAAGGCAGCCGGCGTCATTGCCAACAAGCTCAATATCCGCATTTTGGGCACGGCGAGCGAGGCCGGTAAAATCGAACTCGTCGGGCACACGCGTGGCGAAAAGAAGATGCTCAACAAGATCATCGACACCATGGAAGCCGAGGGTTTTACGGGCGGCGAGGTCATCATCGATCACGTTGAGAACGAAGCTGGAGCACAGGCGCTTACTGACCGCATAGTCGAGCATTGGCCCGGCTCCAAGACCATCATCATGCCCTGCAACGGCCTGGATTCCTATTACGCCGAGATGCACGGCCTAATCATCGGCTACGGCATGGGCGTAGCTTCGGGCAAATAAAGTCCAACCAAGCAAAAATACGGGCGGGATAAAGCGACAGATGCCTCTTTATCCCGCCCGTTTTATACGTCGACTAGCTATTAAACCCGTTGAACTTGAGATAGCTCATCAGGTACGCCTTCGAAACGAAGGACGATACCGCGCTGCGCACAAGCAGCGACTCACGCGTTACCTGATGCGCCGTATCGGGAACCGGCGTCTGCTCGACGGAAAACGCCGAACGAATCGATGCCTCGAGCTGATCGACCACATAATCGAAGGCCGTCGGGGCATCGTAGCTCAAACGCTGAATGTTAAAGAGTGCCTGCACAGCAGCAATAGGTAGCACCTGTTTAAAGATGCAGATAGCGATCAGGCGGGCAATCTGCTCGCGGCCATATTGCTTTTTGACCGGAGCAGGCACTAGGCCGACCTTTACGTAGTTATTGATCATCGATGGCGTAATGATGGGTTGCTCAACGCAAATGGACAGCGGCTCCATCCACAGCGCAACATACTCAATGACCTGGTCGCGGTAGAGCGTCACATTTGGCAACTGGTCATAGCGCGGCAGACTCAACGTATTGAGTTTGCGCACGATATCGGACTGAATAAATGCATCGGGCAGCACAGTGGGCTGAATATCCTCAGGCTTAATGCTGACCGACGAATCAGACATCGGAATAACGTGTTTAACGTGATTCATAAAGGTCCTCCGTTCATTTTTTATATTGTATTCTACGTAATCTAGTTTTGCATACCACATAGCCGGCAAGAAAATTGGCGGGACGGAGCACTGATACATCGTCCCGCCACTTAGTAAATTGATAACAACATTACATAAGATATATTATCGTACTTATCCGTGGAGAAATGCGTATGCTCTGGTTGCCGCTATGGCTCCATCAGAAACGGCGGTCACAACCTGACGTAAAAGCTTGGAACGGATGTCGCCAGCGGCAAATAGACCTGGCGTGCGGGTCGCCATGGATTCATCAGTCAGAATGCCGCCATCAGGCGCCAGATCGACTAGATGCTCAACAAGCTCGGTATGGGGTTGCGTCCCGGTAAAGACAAAGATACCAAACGAGCCGGGCTCAAATGAATCGGTATGAGTCTCACCGGATGCATTGTCCTTAAAGGTAATCGTCGTTGGCATGGCTTCGCCCGAGAGCTCCACAATACTAGTTTGGTACCTAACTGAAATATTATCTTTTGCAAGAACTTTTTGAACCACACCATCGGGGGCACGGAACTGATCGCGGCGCAAAACGATGGTCACGCTGCTGGCGATTTCTGACAAGAACAGAGCTTCCTCGCATGCCGAATTGCCACCACCGATTACAAAGACCTGTTTGCCACGGAAGAACATGCCGTCACACGTCGCGCAATACGAAACGCCACGACCGCGATACGTATCCTCGCCAGCGAAACCTGCCGGACGCGGCGTGGCACCCATGCAAGCGATAACACTCCTAGCCGTCGTATCACCAACATCGTGATGAACGGTAAACAATTTGGAGCCGGCATCGTAATCGACACCCGTCACCATGCTCCATTCAACCTGAGCCCCTAGGCCTTCTGCATGTTGTTGGAATCGCTCACCGAGTTCAGCGCCGCTCAGTAGCGGAATGCCCGGATAGTTCTCGACCTCATTGGTTGTGGCGATCTGTCCTCCCGACATGCCCTGCTCAATCACGGTCGTCGTTAGGTTGGCGCGCGCCGCGTAAATGGCTGCAGCATAGCCCGCAGGGCCGCCGCCGATAATAGCAACATCGATCGGCTGATGGGTAGTCATGAAGAGACCTCCTGTCGAAAGATTGGCGTTCTTTGCGCTCATACCCAAATTTACGTGAACATGACACTCATGCACTACAATGATAAATCGCGTAACAAAGCTGAAGGGGAGTTATCGATGGATCAAATGCAGACGAGCAATAGCGCTCCCCTGCCCATGCAAGCTACTCCCCAACCGGAGCAAATGACCGTTTCACCTGCACAAAAACCCCTAGTAACCATCGTGCACGCATCGGTTGGATCGGGCCACAAAGCCGCCGCCAACGCGATTGCACAAGCATTTGACCTTATCAGCGGCACCAAGGGAATCCCTGAGGATGTTGAGATCGAAGTCCTGGATATCCTCGATTTTGGACGTATTAGGTTCGATGGTAATAAAACAGCAGCTTCGTTTACCGGCGCCACGCGTCCCATATATGACCTAACCTGGCGATACACGTTTACGGGACATCTGCTCTGGGGCGGAGGCACGGCATGGTCACGTATTATGTTCCCTGCCTTCAACGAATATGTCCGCACCCGCAGGCCCATAGCCGTGGTCGCAACACACATCACGGCGGCCAACGTCGCTGTGGGTGCCCGCGTCATCACGGGTATCGATTATCCCGTCATCTGCGTACCAACAGACTATGAAGTCGAAGGCTTTTGGCCCCACAAGGACACCGATCTGTTCTGCGTAGCCAACGAATTTATGGCCGAGACACTTCGCCCCCGTAAAGTTCCCGAGACCAAAATCCGCATTACAGGCATCCCCATTCGCGCCGGGTTTGATACGGACTACAATCGCGAGGAAGAACTCGAGAAGTTCAATCTCCCCGCTGACAAGACCGTTGTGTTGGTGATGGCCGGTGCCAGTTTGCCTCAACCGTACGTTCGCTTTCGCGCGGAGATGGACCGCACACTCCCCTTCCTGCGCAGCTTCGAGGACATGCACTTTGTCTTTTTGCCGGGCAAGGATGAGGAATACGCCACCCGCCTCAAGACGCTCTTCGACGCCATGAAGCTCGAAAACGTCACGGTTCTGGACTACGTGGACGATATGGCAGCCCTCATGCACGGCTGCGACCTGGCAATCCTCAAATCGGGCGGACTCACCGTCACCGAATGCCTATGCGCGCATCTGCCGATGATCCTGCTGGGCAAATCATATGGTCAAGAAAAGGCCAACACCACCATGCTCACCGGAATGGGCGCCAGCATGCATGTCACCACCGCACGAGAACTCATCGTAACCCTGCGCCATCTGCACGATCATCCCGAATCACTCAAAGCCCTACTCATCAACGGCGAAGTACTACGCCGCCCCCACGCAGCCGAAGATATAGCCATCGCAACCATGGAGCTCGTAGGCAAACCCCAAAAGCGCAAACGAGCCTTCTGCCGCTTCTACTGGGGCGGAAAACCCGCGCATATCCGCTAGCATTGGACTGTCCGCTTACCTGTGGGAGGCCCCTATATATCATCCCATGCTCAAACATTCTCGCTGCGCTGCGAAACTGCGCGTGGAACGATATATAGGGGCCTCCCACAGGTAAGCTGCGTTAACGTACTAGCGGCTATACCAGATTCCCCACCAGTAGAATCTGAAAAGGGGAACCAGAAAATATAAATACAGTAAGTCGATGCGACAAAGGAGGCGTCCCTTTATCGCATCGACTTACTAGAAAAGTAATTATTGTTTCAAGCGAGTAGCCGCCCGCCCGGGGCTTACCTATATCGTTCCACGCGCAGTTTCGCAGCGAGCGAAGCGACGCGAGAATGTTTGAGCATGGAATGATATAGGTAAGCCCCGGGCGGGAGGGATACGAGTACCCCTAGGCGACGCCGCTGGAGCCGAAGCCTCCGTTGCCTCGGTCGGTTTTGTCTAGTTCGTCTACCTCTATGAGGTTGACCGTGGGGACTTCTTGGATGACGAGTTGGGCTATGCGGTCGCCTTTGTTGATTTGGATGTTGTTGGAGGGGTCCAGGTTGATGAGGATAACCTTGAGTTCTCCTCGGTAGTGGGCGTCGATGAGGCCCGGCGTGTTAACTATAGACAGGCCCTGCTTGATGGCCAAGCCGCTGCGGGGCTGGACGAAGCCGGCGTAGCCATCGGGCAAGGCGATGGCCAGCCCAGTAGAGACCAGACGACGTTCGAAGGGCTTCAGGACGCAGTCCTCGTTGGAGCGCAAATCCAAGCCGGCATCGGTGGGATGGGCGTATTTGGGAAGCTCGACGGTGGGGTCGAGACGCTTTATGTTGACGGTAATGTTGGACATGGAATCACCTTAGCTTGTCGAGCTCTTGCAGAAACTCATCGACGTCTTTGAAATCGCGGTAGACCGAGGCAAAGCGGATGTAGGCCACCTTGTCGATCTTGGCCAAGCGCTTGAGCACCATGTCACCCAACTCATGGGACGTGACGGCCGTCAGCGTGCGAGAGCGCAGCTCGACCTCGATGTCGTCGATAATCTCATTGAGCTTCTTAGTATCGATATCACGCTTGATGGTGGCGCGCATCAAGCCGACGAGCAGCTTATTGCGATCGAACCGCTGCTTGGTTCCGTCTGACTTAATGACCTCGATTGGGTCTTCGCATCGCTCAAACGTTGTAAAGCGATAGTTACACGAACAACATTCGCGACGGCGCTTAATGGTGTTATTTGACTCCTGCATACGGGAATCAACGACGCGGGTATGTGCCTTGCCACATTTGGGACAGCGCATGGTACCTCCTCTTAAACGATAACAAGGGTACCATGCGCAGCGCGATAATGATTACGAACGAGCAGGAACCTTAAGATGCGCACCGGCGGCGAGCGAACCATGCTCCAGATGATTGACGTTACGGATCATGTCGGAAGTCTCTTGCGTGGAAAGGCCTTCGATAGGATATTCCTCGGCAAGCGACCAAAGAGAATCACCAGGCTGAACGCGAATAGTCTCGTAGGTAACGTTGGAAACGGACTCGGCATACGCGGCGTGACGAGCGCTAAAGACCGACATAGCGAGGACAAAGAAGAGCGTAAGCGCAACGGCAACGGCGACAATCGTCGGAACCTTCAGGGCAACGCGAGCCGGCGCAACTACAGCCTGCTGATTGCGAGCAGGCTTTACGGTCAAAGGCTGAAAGCCGGAGCGGCCACCCTGAACAACCGTAAAAGTGGGTTCTGCAGGCGTCTCGAGCTTAAGGGCGAGGTTTCCCTGGACCATATTCGTTGCGTTCATCATGTTCTCCTCTCGCGTGTTTTGCTGAGAACAGTTTTATCAAGCCGCGCGGACAAAAATGTCTAGCGCGAGAACGAATGTTCGGTTATTATTATCTTCGAACAGTTGTTCCTGTCAAGCAAAATTCGAACATTTGTTTGACATGGGTAGAGAGGATGCCCTGATGGCTCGCAAAATTACCAAGCGTCAGCAGCAAATTTACGACTTCATCAAGGAATATCAGCAGGAGAAGGGTTATCCGCCCAGCGTGCGCGAGATGGCTTCTGCCGTGGGCCTTTCCTCCCCCAGCACCGTGCACGCCCATCTATCTGCCCTGGAGGCGCGCGGGCTACTCAAGCGCGATGCCACCAAACCGCGCGCCCTGGAACTCTTTAACGAGGACGGTTCCTCTGTCTCAATTTCTAAATCTGACGAGCCCACCGCACCTCGCGGAACGGTCTCGCTACCGCTCGTTGGTCGCGTCGCGGCTGGGATTCCCATTCTGGCCGAGCAGAATATCGAAGACACTTTTACTATCCCGACCGAAATCGCCACTGATCAGGGTTCCTTTATCCTTGAGGTGCATGGGAGCTCAATGATCAATGTCGGCATCTTCAATGGCGATTACATCATCGTCCGTGAACAAAAGAGTGCCATGAACGGCGAAATTGTCGTGGCCATGATTGATGGTTCAGCGACCGTCAAGACGTTCTACAAGGAGCAGGGACGCGTACGCCTGCAGCCCGAGAATGACACCATGGAGCCTATCTATGCAACAAATCCCGTTATTTTGGGCAAAGTCGTCGGCTTGATGCGCCGGTTCTCGTAATGCAAAAACGCATCACCATCTTTGATACCGTCCGCGGGTTTACGATGATTTCAATGGCAGGTTTTCACGCTTGCTACGATCTCGCGTACCTGTACGACTGGGATATGCCATGGTTTACCCAGACTGTCTTTCAAGATATCTGGCGCGCCAGCATCAGCTGGGTATTTTTGTTTATCGCGGGTTGGATGTGCACGCTCTCACGCAACAATGTTAAACGAGCGGCCAAGTACGCTGCCGCAGCTTTGGTCGTCTGGATCGCAACAACGCTCGTATCGGTCGACGATTCAGTGAACTTTGGCATCATTTATTGCATGGCGGCGTGCACGGCGGTGGTTGCACTCACCCGTCCGCTACTCCAAAAATTACCGGGCTCGTGGGGCATCGCGGCGTGCCTTGTTCTTTTTGCCCTAACCTGGGGCATTCCAAAAGCGGTCTACCCACTCCCCTACCTGGCATGGCTAGGATTTCCGGGCCCGGGTTTTGTTTCGGGAGACTACTATCCGCTCATTCCGTTTGTCTTTATGTACCTTACCGGCTATTTTGCTGCCCAGGTAGCACAAGCATCAAGCCTCGAAGCGCCAGAATGGACCTACGCCAATCCCATCCCGGCGCTCGCCAGCCTTGGACGCCATGCACTCCCCTTTTATCTGCTGCATCAGCCCATCATTCTGGGCATTTTGGAGCTCATCTACTCGGTACGATAACGCTCAAGCCGCGGTGCAATACGAGCCGGCAGTTTCGCCACAATGCGAACGCCGTCCTCGAGATATTCCTCATGCAGAAGGGTTCCCTGCTCATGCACCAGCGTGATGAGAGCGCCCTCGCGATACGGGATATCAGCGGAGAGCAACACATCGGTGGCAGCTGCCTCGCGAGCAATGCGATCGACGAGATCGTCGAGTCCCTCGCCCGTTTGGGCCGAGAACAGAACGGCTTCCGGATAGCGACGACGGAAACTTAATCGATCAACGCTATTGAGAAGATCGATTTTATTGAATACGGTCAGCGTTAGGCGCTCTCCGGCGCCGATCTCATCAAGCACGCGGTCGACAGCCTCCAGCTGCCGCTCATAGTCCTCGTCAGACGCATCTACGACTTTGAGAATTAGATCGGCACCCAACACCTCGGACAGCGTCGATTTAAAGGCATCGACCAGACCATGCGGCAGCTTTTGAATAAAGCCGACGGTATCGGTAATCGTCATGCCGCGACCGCCGGGCAGGCGATACGAACGCGTCGTCGGATCGAGCGTAGCAAACAGCTTGTCCTGAGAAAGTTCCGTAGAGCCGGTCAGACGATTGAGCAACGTCGATTTACCGGCATTGGTATAACCGGCTAACGCGACGCGAAACGCCGGTGACTCAATGCGGCTCTTGGATTGAACATCGCGACGCTGTTCAACCTGCTTGAGCTCACGACGAAGCGCAGCGATCTTATTACGAATGAGGCGACGGTCGACCTCGAGCTGACTTTCGCCCTGACCAAAACGTGAGCCGATGCCGCCGCGCGTCTGCTCCTTGGCGAGATGGCTCCACATGCCACGCAGACGAGGCAACAGATATTGAAGCTGTGCCAGCTGTACCTGTAAGCGTCCCTCACGCGTCTGAGCATGAAGGCCAAAGATATCCAAGATCAGTGCCGTACGATCAATAATCTTTACCGGCTCGCCCACGGCTTTCTCCAAATAGGATTGCTGCGAGGGCGTCAGGTCGTCGTCAAAGATAACAACATCGGCATCCATGCGATGAACCAGGCCGCAAAGCTCCTCTACCTTACCGGAGCCGATAAACGATTTAGGATAGGGTTTGACCAGACGCTGTGACAAACGCGCCACGCACTGGGCGCCAGCCGTATGGGCCAGGCGCTCGAGCTCGTCAAGCGAACGATCGAGCGGCCACGCATTGTCGCGCCACTCAACACCAACTAATATGGCACGCTCGGGCTCGGGT
Source organism: Collinsella aerofaciens (assembly GCF_040915425.1). Classification (GTDB taxonomy): domain Bacteria; phylum Actinomycetota; class Coriobacteriia; order Coriobacteriales; family Coriobacteriaceae; genus Collinsella; species Collinsella aerofaciens_BW. The sequence goes on from NZ_JBCPDN010000005.1 coordinate 13,062, forward strand.
GCCGTGGGAACAAGGGGAAAACGGGCCATTAGGCAGCCTCAATACGATGCAGGATATCCTCAACGACCTCATCGATCGTAAATTCATCCATATCAAACCACACGATACGGTCATCGCGCTTAAACCACGAAAGCTGACGTTTGGCATAGCGACGCGAACGCATCTTAATGAGTTCGCGAGCCTCATCCATGCTCGTCACGCCATTGAAAGCATCGATGATCTCTTTATAGCCAATTGCCTGCATCGAAGTCAGGGCATCTCCCAGACCCTGGTCCATAAGACCGCGAACCTCATCAACAAGACCCTGTTCAAACATCAGATCGACACGCAGGTTAATGCGCTCGTAGAGCACCTCGCGATTACGCGTCAGACCAAACCATAGGGCATGATAATGCTCGCGCGGAACACTAAACTGCGACTTTTGCTGCGCGTAGGACACTCCATCATCGTGCATTTCGAGCGCGCGAATCACGCGACGAACATTATGGGGGTGGATGACCGCAGCGGACTCGGGGTCACGCTCGGCAAGCAGCGCGTGCAGCGCTTCCTCGCCTATGCGCTCGGCAAGTTCCTGATACCCCGCGCGACGATCGTCCTCAAGCTCGCCCGAGGGAAAATCCATCTCATCCAGGGCGGCCTTGAGATACAAGCCTGTGCCCCCGCAAAACACCGGTAGGCGGCCCTCGCCAAGCAAACGCTCAACATGCACACGAGCGTCAGCCTGATAAAGCGCAGCAGAATATGCCACACCCGGCTCTACAATGTCGACGAGACGCAGCGGCGCCGTACACTCATCGGGCGCCATCTTTGCAGTACCGATGTCCATGCCGCGATAGATTTGCATCGCATCGCACGACAGCACTTCGGACGAAAGACGAGCTGCCAAACGGTCGGCAACATCGCTCTTACCAACCGCCGTCGGACCGACGATCGCAACGGCGGAAAGACCTGCCCCGGGAGAAACCATTAGCGCGGCTCGCCCACAACGGAGCCGGACAAATACCAGGTCTTGGCAACGTCGACGTCAACATCAACGATCTTGCCAACGAGCTGATCGATGCTGTAACCCTCGGGGATAGGCGCATGCACGGTCTGATTCTTGGGACTCTTGCCCAGCAGGACCGCGTCGTTCTTTTTACTCGTTCCCTCAATGAGCGCCGGCACCACAGTGTGAAGCTCACGCTGGTTATACTCGTGTGCCGTGGTCTCGATAACCTTAACCAGGCGGTTGAAACGCTCGAGAATAACCTCATGCGGCGTAGGATCGTCAATCTCGGCGGCCGGAGTACCGGCGCGCTTGGAATAGATGAAAGTATAGGCCTGAGCATAGCGGACCGTCTCGGCAAGTGAGAGCGTCTGCTCAAAGTCCTCTTCAGTCTCGCCCGGGAAGCCAACGATAATGTCGGTCGAGAGCGCGATATCAGGCATGCGATTGCGAATGCGATCGACCAGGCCCAGATAGTCCTCGCGTGTATAACGGCGATTCATCTCTTTGAGGATGCGCGTGGAGCCCGACTGAACGGCCAAGTGAAGCTGCGGCATGACGGCGGGCGTCTCGGCCATAGCGTCGATGGTCTCGGGCAGCAGATCCTTAGGATGAGAAGAGGTAAAGAAGATGCGCTCGACGCCCGTATCGCCCACCGCGCGCAGCAAATCGGCAAAACGCGGCTTGCCAAACAGATCGCGACCATATGAGTTAACGTTTTGGCCCAACAGCGTGATCTCGCGCACGCCCTGGCGCACCAGACCGGTCACCTCGTCGACAATCTCCTCGAAGGGGCGACTTTTTTCGCGACCGCGCACGTACGGCACGATGCAATAGGTACAGAAATTATTGCAGCCCGTCATGATGGGCACCCAGGCGTGATACTGGGTCTCGCGATGCCATGGCATGCTCATGGCATCCGTATCCTCATGCTCATTGGTGCGGATATGACGCTTGCCGTCAAGGAACGCCTCGGCAATGAGCTCGGCCACATGTGCGATAGAATGCGTGCCAAAGATGACATTGACGTTATCGACGTTGGTGAGCAGGCCCTCGCCATCACGCTGCGCGATGCAGCCGCCCACGGCAACCACACGCTTACCCGAAGGCGAAGGAGGTAGGCTTTTGCAGGAATTGCACTGACCGTACAGGCGAGTATCGGCGGCCTCACGCACACAGCATGTCATGAAGACAACGATATCGGCATGCTCGGGATCGAGCGCCATGAGGCAACCATACGAATCGAGCAGACCGCTCACGCGCTCGGAATCGTGCTGATTCATCTGGCAGCCAAAGGTGCGGATAAAGTAGGTTTTACCGGCAAGAATATCGCGTACGGAACGCTGGTCCATGTGCATAAGTCCTAACGATGGAAGGGAGGCGAATCGAGGCAAGCAAAAGCTATGCTACAGGCTTAACATCATCAATGACGACGTTATCCATAGCTGCTCGATTGATCTGGTGAACGTAAATAGAAAGACGGATGGCCGTGCGCGACTCCCCGTTAATGAGGATGTCGGAGAACACGGGCGCGCAGGAAATATCAAACCCGGTTGGAATCAAAAAACCGCGCGCGATAGCCACGGCCTTTATGGCCTGGTTGACAGCACCAGCGCCGACACACTGGATGTTGACGGGTACACCATCCTTGACCATGCCGGCGATGGCGCCGGCAACGGACGCGGGCGATGATTTGCTTGATACCTTCAGGCAATCCATGAAGAAACTCCTGCGTTTAAAAGTACGTTTTAACTGCAATAACTGTATCGTACCGAGTGGACTCGGTAAAGGCACTATTCCTCTTTGGCAAGATCGAAGGTCACAGTGATTCGATCACGCGAAACACGAATCTTTGGGTCGCCGCAAAGGTTGAGATAGTACCGAGCAGCAAGGTCGTTAAAGTCGCGTTCCACAGCGCGCGAAAACTGTGCCATGTCATCCTTGGCAATACGTAGCCCGCGACGATCTTTCGCAAGATCGACAGGAGCCGGCGCATGCGAGGATGAGTCACGCTCGCGCAGCAGACGCGCAGTCACACCGCGAACGGGCTTAATCTGCCCTGCCAAAATGCGATGGGCCGTGCGCTCGGACATCTCAAGACCCAAACCCGAACAGATACGGATAAAGTCCTCGGCATCAGAGGCAAGGCCTAAACGATCGACAACCGGAAGCTCGCTCTCGTCATCAATAAACAGGAGACGAGACGTATCGAGCCGACTTGACGCCTGAGCATAAAGAGTCGCGGCAATCTCAGACGGAGAACCAAGATAGACATCGCAACCACGCAGCTCCTCGAGCGCAAACTCACAGGCAGCGCGAATAATATTATGAGGACCGCGAGCACAGACATAACGTCCGTCCTCATCCTTGACGGCCTGGGGCCAGCTGGACTGATCGGCACGCTCGCTGAGGCGGTCGGCCGCAACGCTCACCTTAAAGGCTGAACCAAGATCGACACCGGACGTGACCACACGGGCCTCGTCGGTGTTCTGCTTGATCGAAAACAATGCCATGCCACGACCGTGAACGCCCCAACGGTCCATCTTCATGCTCTCGAGCTTGGAGGTAACACGGGCATCGAAGATTCGCTCTTGCATATCTTGCGGAACGCCCGAACCGTTATCCAGAAAGACAAGCGTGCGGACGCCATCTTCCTTGGTCGTGGCGAGATAGACCTTGTCGGCGCCGGCATCGCGAGCATTACGGAGCATTTCGATGACGATATCCTCGACATGCTGAATGTCGTGCTTTGCCTGGCGCCGCTCGGCCTCCGAAACACGGAGGCGGACATACCCCTCGCCAAGGTTCTCCTCGACGCGAAGGTTGCCCTCCCCCGACATCGACGCGATAAATGAGATGAGCTCGTTCGCGTCGCTCATGTTATTTAGCGATATCGACAGCGCGGCTCTCGCGAATCACGACGACGCGCACCTGACCGGGATACTCCATCTCTTCCTCAATCTGATGGGCGATATCGTGAGCCAGGACCGTGGACTGGGCATCGGAGATCTTGTCCGGCTGAACCATGACATGGACCTCGCGACCAGCCTGCATGGCATAGGTACGCTCGACGCCTTCATGGGAGTTGGCGATCTCCTCGAGCTTCTCGAGACGCTTGATGTAGTTCTCGGCAGACTCGCGACGGGCACCGGGGCGAGAAGCAGAGACAGCATCAGCGGCCTGTACCAGGACATCGAGCACCGTGTTAGGGTCGACATCGGCATGGTGGGCCTCGATAGCATGAACGATAACGGGCTTCTCGCCATAACGGCGGGCAAGCTCGGCGCCGATGACGGCATGCGGGCCCTCGACGTCGTGGTCAATTGCCTTGCCCAGGTCGTGCAGCAGACCGGCGCGCTTGGCGGTCACAACGTCCAGGCCAAGCTCGGAAGCCATCACGCCGCACAGGTCAGAGACTTCGAGGGAGTGCTGAAGCACGTTCTGACCAAACGAGGTACGGTAGCGCAGGGCACCAAGGGTCTTGACGATCTCGGGGTGCAGGTCGTGAATGCCGGTATCGAAGGCAGCCTGCTCGCCAGCCTCGCGCACGCGCTGCTGAACCAGGTCGGCAGCCTTGTGATACATCTCCTCGATGCGGGCGGGGTGAATGCGGCCGTCGGCGATGAGGTTCTCGAGGGCAACACGGGCGGTCTCACGACGGACCGGGTCGAAGCTCGAAAGAACGACGGTCTCGGGCGTGTCGTCAATCACGAGGTTGACGCCGGAAACCTGCTCGAAGGTCCGGATGTTGCGACCCTCGCGACCGATGATACGGCCCTTGAGGTCATCAGAGGGAATGTGCACGGAGGTAACGGTGACCTCGGCTGTGTGGTCGGCAGCGCAGCGCTGAATCGCCAGGGACAGAATCTCCTGGGCGGTCTTGTGGCACTCGGCGCGAACCTGCTGCTCGGACTCGCGAATGATCGTGGCGGCCTCGTGGGTGACCTCGCCGCGAACCTTATCGAGGAGCTCCTTGTGGGCATCCTCGCGGGTCAGGTCGGCGATACGCTCGAGCTCGGAGGTCTGCTTGGCGCAGAGCTCCTCGAGCTCGCGAGAGCGCTTCTCGACCTGACCGGCCTGGCTGGACAGCTGGTGCTCACGCTTGTCGAGAGCGTCGTTTCGGCGATCGAGGGACTCCTCGCGCTGCATCACACGGTTCTCGAGCGTACGAATCTCGCTCTTACGCTGCTTGTCCTCGGCCTCGGCGGCCTGCTTGTTCTTGATGATCTCCTCTTTAGCCTCGAGCAGAGCCTCTTTTTTGAGGGTCTCGGCCTGACGCTTAGCATCACCGATCAGGGACTCAGCCTGTGCGTGTGCCGACTGGATCTTTTCGTCGGCCTCGTGAAGACTACCCTGCTTGGCGGTGCGCATGTAGGCAATGGCGGCGATGGCACCCAAAACGATGCCAACGAGCGCTGCGATGATAGGCATGCTCACTCCTTTTTATGGATTCGTTACACAACAAAGCGAACCGTCCTTACGAACGGCTCGCGACATTTGAGTAATATGGGCGCAGCTTATGCGGGTCGGATACAGATAAACATATAAACAAACTCATCACAGATGAGCACATATCACAAAGCAAATGACAGTGTTTATCGTACGTTGAACCACAACAACTGTCAAATAAATGGCCCCAGTACGGCGGCTAAAACGCGGTGAACGGCAGGGCCACAGAACGCATACGCCTAAAGCGCACATTCCTCGCATTCGGCATCGAGGCGTGCCTTAACGGCATCGGCGGCGATGTGATACGAAAAGCCCTTGCCCATCAAAAACCGAACCATTTTTTCGAATCCGCGCGTCTCTGGAACACGCCGCTTAGCGAGCAGGGCTGACGCACGCGACAAATCGTCTTCGTCGGCAAAATAATCCTCGGGATAACCGGGAATGTCATCGAGCACAACATGACGTCGCTTGAGCTCGGTCTCGATTTTACGCTGTCCCCAACCACGCCGCTTGCGTTCCTCGATAAAGTACGAGCAAAAGCGGTTCTCGTCTAAAAAGCGATACTCGGTGGCGCGCTCGACGGCGAAATCGATCGCGGGCTGGCGAAAGCCGTAGCGAGCCAGCTTGTCACGGACCTCACCCGTCGCATGGTCGCGGCGCGATAACATCTCGGTCACCATGGTAAGTGCACATTTACGCTCGATGAGCTGCACCGCCTCACGAAAGTTGTCCCAATCACAGGGAAGATCGGGGCGGTTTTTGACATACAGGCGCGCGACCCGCACGGGAATCCAAATGGACCGCTCAAAACCGTCTTCAAGCTCACAATCGATATGTGCGCAAGGCTTTTTGGACGCATACCCGCTCGAGAACGAGGAGGCCGCCTTCTTATCGGGAAAGACGACCGTGGCCTCGGTCACCGTATACGACATGAGCGTAACCGCTACTCGTCGTCATCATCGAGCATAGCGGAACCATCGATGGCGTAAAGCTCATCAAACTCCTCAGGCGCAGGCTGATCGGTCAGCTCGACCTCGGACGGAGCATCGTCATCAAACTCAAGTCCGCAGGCAAGGCGAACCTTATGCTCGATCTCGTCGGCGCAATCGGGGTGTTCGCGCAGGAACGCCTTGGCGGCCTCGCGACCGTTGCCGAGCTTGTCCTCGCCATAGGCAAACCAGGAGCCCATCTTCTTGCAGATGCCGCACTCGACAGCCATGTCCAGAATCGAGCCCTCCTTAGAGATGCCCGTACCGTACATAATGTCGAACTCAGCAGAACGGAACGGAGCTGCCACCTTGTTCTTAACGACCTTAGCGCGCACGCGGTTACCGATAACCTCGTCCTTAAGCTTAATGCTATCGATACGGCGAATGTCGATACGCACCGAAGAGAAGAATTTAAGGGCGCGGCCGCCCGTCGTGGTCTCGGGGTTGCCGAACATGACGCCGATCTTCTCACGCAGCTGGTTAATGAAGATGCACGTCGTGTTGGACTTAGACAGCGAGCCGGCGAGCTTGCGGAGCGCTTGGCTCATCAGGCGAGCCTGAAGACCGACCGTAGTGTCGCCGATTTCTCCCTCGATCTCGGCACGCGGGGTCAGCGCGGCGACGGAGTCAACAACGATGGCATCGATGGCGCCGGAACGCACGAGCATGTCAACAATCTCGAGCGCCTGCTCGCCCGTATCGGGCTGAGAAATGAGCACCTCGTCGATATCCACGCCGATACGCGCGGCATAAGTGGGATCGAGCGCATGCTCGGCATCGATAAATGCCACAACGCCACCCATTGCCTGGGCCTCGGCCAGGATCTCGAGCGAAAGCGTCGTCTTACCGGAGGACTCAGGACCGTAAATCTCGACGATACGGCCACGCGGCACGCCGCCGATACCCAGCGCGGCATCGAGTGCCAGAGCGCCCGTAGGGATGGCCTCGACCTCGAGCTCGGGGCCACCGTCGCCGTACCTCATGATGGAACCCTGGCCGAATTTCTTCTCGATCTCGGCCTTGGTGGTGGCGATCATCTCATCGCGCTCTTTACCCGTCGTGCGAGCATGAACGGTACGTACGGGACCTGAATTCTTGGCCATGAATAGCCCTCCTCTTAACAACCTGCATCGATAATAAACGAACGGCTGTTCGTGGTCAACCGTTCAGATAAATCATATGCAGCCGACCTTTCCAAAACCCAACCAAAAGCCGACCAAACACTGACCAAATGCTTGACCATAAAGGGCCAAATAAGAACAAGGCAGGCAAAAATACACCTATGAACAGCACAAACGCTAAATTCTTCTGAGGTCCCCATCTCCACAATTAAGGGGCCCGGAGGCCCCTTAAAACACGTCTATTCCATAGAATCGAGCACGCAGACAATGCGACCCAATGCCTCCGTGACCGCATGGGCACGAACACACGAACGGTCGCCCTCATAGTGGCAGCGCACAGAGTCCACGACCGGCACTCCCCCATCGGCGGAACGATGTGCCCAGCCAATATAGAAAGTGCCAGCAGGATCGTCCTCAGTACCACCGCCGGGGCCGGCATAACCCGTTGCGCTCACTGCAATATCGCTCTGGTACAGCTCCAGCGAACCCGACGCCATCTCGCGCGCAGTTTGATGCGACACCGCGGTGTAGCGGTCGAGCGTCTCCTGCTCAACACCCAGCACGCGATGCTTAATCTCATCGCAGTAGGTCACCGCACCGCCACGCAGCACCGCCGAGGCGCCCGGGATATCCGCAATCGTCGAGGCGATCATACCCGCCGTCAGCGACTCAGCCGTCGAAACCGTCACACCCCGAGCGCTCGCGCGCTCGACGATATCGCGCGCCAGCTCCTCGTTATGTGCGGAAATCTGCTCAAAAGAGTCCGTCATACCCACCAGGACCTAGACCGAAAAGACGATCTTGCGGCAGTTCCAGAAGTACTGGGCGCCCGAGATAACGGTCAAGACAACGGCAACGGCATACAGGAAGCGCGACACCGAGTAGATGCCGAGCGTCAGCGCCACCGGGCCAAGGTGCAAGCCGGCCATAGCAAAAACGCACAGGTAACCGCAGATGGAGACCATCGTGGTCGCCGTCTTGTACTTGCCGAGCTTATCGGCCGCAACGACCACACCGGCCGCACTCGCGACCATGCGAAGGGCGCTCACCAGAAGCTCACGGAACAGGATAATGAACACGGACCACACGGTCACCGCGCCAAAATCCAAGAACAGCAGCAGGGCCGAAAACACGAGCAGCTTATCGGCGATGGGGTCCAAGAATTTACCGAAGTCGGTGATCTCGTTGCGCGAACGCGCCAGATAACCGTCGACCTTATCGGTGCACGACAGGATCACATACAGAATGAAGGCAGCGGCGGCGAGCGGGCCGTCGAAGGTGCTCCAATCCGTACCGGCAACACTCGTGTGAGAAAGCGCCGACACGATCATGAACACCGGGATAAAAACGATGCGAACGCACGTCACGATGTTGGCGGGCGTCCAAACACTCGTCAGTTCCTTATTGCTCTCGTTTGCCACGATGCTCTCCTACTCCACAACATGGCCGATAAGCTCATAGCAGAAGCTATCGGTAAACTCGACAGTCAGAATATCGCCCACAGATGCCTCGCTGGCATCCAAGTGCACCGCGCCATCGGAATCGGGCGCCTGGAACCAGGCATGGCCGATCAGCTCGGCGCCGTCCTCGGTTTCTTCGATACCGTCGACGATCACCTGGGCGCGCTCGCCCACATGTGCGGCGGTGGCGGCAAAACCGAGCGACTCGGCCAGGTCCATGGCCTCCTGGGCGCGCTCGAGCTTGACCTCTTCGTCGACCTGACCCTCCATCTTAGCGGCCAGGCTGCCCTCCTCCTGCGAGTAAGCAAAGACGCTCGTGTAGTCAAAGCCGACGGTGTCCATAAAGTCGATAAGATCACGAAACTCGTCGTCGGTCTCGGTCGGGAAGCCGACCATGGCCGTGGAGCGAATCACGATACCGGGGATGCGCTCGCGAAGGTCGCGGAACAGGTCCTCGAGCTCCTGGCGCGAACCGGAGCGACGCATGGCCTTGAGGATGCGCGCGTCGCAGTGCTGCACGGGGATATCGATATAGGGCAGCACCTCGGGCGTATCGCGTATCGTCTCGATGAGTTCGTCAGTCATGCCCTCGGGCTGCAGGTAGAGCACGCGGACCCAGACGTTGTGCGGGCGCACGGCCTCAGCGACGGCACGCAGCAGCTGTGCCAGATTGCGCGGCGAGCCCTCGGCGACGTCCTCGTCGGCAAAGTCGGTGCCCCAAATACCCGTGTCCTGGCCGATCAGCACGATCTCGCGCACACCGCCGGCAACCAGGTCGCGCACCTCGGAGATAATGCTCTCAGCATTGCGCGAATGATAGCGACCGCGAATGTAGGGGATCATGCAGAAGCTGCAAAAACGATTGCAGCCATCGGAGATCTTGACGTAGGCGACAGCGCCCTCGACAGTGCGCTTGACCTGCGGAATATAGGCTGCGATCTCACGCTCGACACCCAGTACGCCATCGATGACCGCCACGATGCCGTCCTCCTCGTCGGCCTTCACAAAGGCAGCGACCTCGGGCAGCTCGTCAGGCAGGTCGTCGCCATAGCGCGACGGCACACAGCCGCACATGACGATGGGGCAAGAACGAACGCCGTCCTGAACCTCGTTGGCGAGCTCGAGCGTGGTCTCGATGCTCTCGGACGTTGCGGAGGCAAGGAACGAGCATGTATTGACGATGGCGATATCGGCATCCTGCGGGTCGAATGCTTCCTCGTAGCCTGCAGCGGTCAAAAGAGAACGCATGCGGTCGGTGTCAACCTCGTTCTTAGCGCACCCGAGGGTGATGTAGAGCACGGAGCCCAACGGTGTATCCATGTTGGAGAACGTCCTTTCGAATGATATTAGCGGTAGTTGGTGAACTGCAGCGGCTGGCCGTAGTCCTGGTCGCGCAGAAACTGGATCACGGTCTGCAACGCGTCCTTCGAAGCAGAGGAAACACGCAGCTTGTCGGCCTCGATGGTCACCTTGACCTTGAGCTTTTGGTCCTTGATGTCCTTGTTGATCTTCTTGGCGGTCGCCTGGTCGATACCCTCGACGATATGGCCGAGCACGCGCACGGTGCCGCCCGATGCCGCCTGCGGAGCATCCCAGGACACGGCCTTGAGGTCGATGCCGCGCTTGATGAGCTTGGAGCTCAGCACGTCGACAATCTGCTTGGAGACAAAGTCGGCCGGGGCGTTGATCGTAAAGAGCTTGTCGCCCTTCGAAAGCTCGATCGTGGCGCCGGAATCCTTAAGGTCATAGCGCTGAGAAATCTCGCGCGTGGTCTGCTGGAAGGCGTTGTCGACCTCTTGCATGTTGACCTCGGACACGACGTCGAAGCTGGAATCTTTAGCCATGATGTTTCCTTTCGCGTACGAGTGGCTTAGTAGCTATCGTACGAATAGTCGGTAGAATCGGTGGGCGTCTGACCGTCAGTTGAGGTATCGGCGCCATCCGTGGACTGGGCATCGGTACCATCGGTGGTGTCGGTACCATCAGAACTTTCACCATTCTCGGAATCAGACGTCTCCTTCTTGGGAACGGTGATCGTCACGCGCGCCACGCCCGAGGTCTTGGTGTCGTAGCGGACCTTTTCGCCGTTCTTGGTAACGGTGACATCGGAAGGCTTGGACGTGGTGATCTCGATCGAGGACTCGGGCGTGTACTCCTGCTCAAAGGGGCCAGTCGCTTGGGCGCCATAGACCGACTTGCCGTCGACCTTGACCTCAATCCACGCGGTCTTTCCCTTGGCAACGGAGACTTTGACCTTCGTGGCCTCGTTCTCTTCCTTCTTGGCCGTCGTCTTGGTAGCGTCCGAGTCAGTCGACTCATCCGTCGCCTCATCGGTGTCTTCGTCCTCGTCGACCGTTTCGGTCTTCCTAGAAGACTTCTTGGTCGTCGTCTTGGTAGCAGTGGGCGTCTCGGGCGTAGTCTCGGGCGCCGAAGATGCGCAGCCGCGCAGAAGAACCACGATGAGCACAATCAACAGCAGCGCAACGGCGCCGATGCCGGTGTAGACGATACGCGGATCGAGCCCGGTGTTTTGAGGAGTACGTGATCCGCCGCGTCCACGACTGGAACTGCTGCGGCCGCCTCCCTGAGGCATACGACCACGATTGCTATCGGAACGGCCGCGATAGCCACCCTGGCCCTGAAGGCTGCGCTGACCCGAGCGGGGCGCAAGTTCACCGCGGCCTTGATAGCCACGCTGGCCCGAACGCGGAGCCGAAGAGCGCTGGCCATACGGCTGTGATTGAGAGCGAAGACGCGGCGTCACCTGCGTGGTATCGGCATCCGCATAGCCACCGCGAGAGCGTCCCGTAGAGGCACCACGGTAACCGCGATCGGAATAGCCGCCGTCGCCGTAGCCGGCACGAGGGTCACGCGCCACGCCTCGGGCAGCGGGAAGTGCACGGTCCTCGGGCATCGGCGTACTGCGGAACCGGTCACGCTGTGAGCGAATCTCCTCGCCCGAACCCGTCTCGGTAATATAACCGGCCTGCTGAGGACGCTGTCCATAGCGGGTCGAACGACCGCCCTGAACCATCAGGAAGCGCCCGTTTTCGACCGAGGAACGCGAATTGACGTAGCCGGCGGCGTCCTGAAAACGACCGCCCTGCTGCGACGTCTCGCGTTCGTATGCCATCAGGTCGTCAAAGTAGGCATTGACGACATCGCGCGGATTGAGGCCCAAAAAGCGAGCATAGCTCGAAATCATGCCCTGCGCATAGCCGCGCGGCGGCATCGAAGCAAAGTTACCGGTCTCGAAAAACTCGATGATCTGCGGCCTGATTTTGATGGTGTTGGCGACTTGCTGAATGGAAAGGCCCATTCGGCGACGCTGCTCAAGCAGCATGTCACCAAAGCGTGCAGCCATCAGAATCCTCCAAACTCACGATCTTCACGTGCCATCTCGGCGTCGACAGACTCCAGCGCGGCAAGCCCCTCCTCGTCCAACAGGACCTCGCGCGGCTTGGAACCGTCGGGCGGGCCGACGACACCCTTTTCTTCCAGCATATCCATAATACGCCCGGCACGCGCATAGCCAACCTTCAGACGACGTTGCAGGCCAGATGTGGAGCCAAGCTGCGATTCCACCACAATATGGGCGGCTTCCCAAATGAGCGGATCATCGTCTTGCGGCTCGGCAACGCCGGTACGGACAATGCCGCCGCCACCCGCCATGGACATGGAAGCGGGCGCCACGGCAGACAGGATCTCCTCGTGGTAGTCGGGCTCGCTCTGTGACTTGACGAACTCAACAATCTCGTTAATTTCGTCATCCGAGACAAAGCATCCCTGGATACGGCGAGGCTTGCCCCAGTCGACCTTGGAGAACAGCATGTCGCCTAAACCAGTGAGCTTTTCGGCACCCATCTGGTCGATGATGACGCGCGAGTCGATGCCCGTGGCAACGTTAAAGGCGATGCGGTTGGTGATGTTGGCCTTGATGAGGCCCGTCACCACGTTGGAGCTCGGGCGCTGCGTAGCCACGATAAGATGAATACCGGCGGCACGGCCCAGCTGTGCAATACGCACAATCGACGCCTCGACATCCTTACCGGCGACCATCATCAGGTCCGAGAGCTCGTCAATGATGATGACTAGGTAGGGCATCTTTTGCGGCGGGTTGTCGTAATGCTCAAACTCGCCGGCGGCCTGCTTTTCGTTGTAGGTCGAAATCTTGCGAACGTTGAGACGCTCGAAGACCTTCAGGCGACGCTCCATCTCAGACACAGCCCATTGCAGAGCGCTCGCGGCCTGCTTGGGCTCGGTCACCACGGGCACGTAAAGATGCGGCAGACCGTTATAGCCCGCAAGCTCGACGCGCTTGGGGTCGACCATGATCAGGCGAACGTCCTCGGGAAGGGCGCGCATAAGCAAGGTCGTGATGATGGAGTTGATCATGACCGACTTACCGGAACCCGTGGTACCGGCGATCAGCAGGTGGGGCATCTTGGCAAGGTCGGCGACGACCGGCGTACCCTCGGCATCGCGACCGATGGCCAGCTCGAGCGGACCGCCCTTCACATAGGGAAGCACGTCGCCCAGGTTGACGTTCTGGCGCTTGCGATTGGGGATCTCGATACCCACAAGCGAGGTGCCGGGGATCGGGGCAAAGATACGCACCGACTGGGCAGCAAGCGATAGCGCGATATCGTCCTCGAGGCTCGAAATCTTGCTCACGCGCTCGCCCTCGCCAGGTTGCAGCTTAAAGGTCGTCACCGTGGGGCCGGCGATCCAGCCGACCACGCGGGCACTACGACCAAACTCCAGCAAGGTGGACTGAAGCGACTCGGCAGTCTGTTCCAGCTCCTTGTCAGAAGACGCGGAGGAAGCCGACTGCGGGTTGGCATGCAGAATCTCAAGTGGCGGAAGTTTGAGGCCGTCCTCTTCTTCGCCCTCGTTATCTGCGGCGCCGCCGTCCGCTCCCCCATCGCTAGCCGCAGCCGATTCGACAGCACTCAAGGCAGGCGCATCGGCAACCTTGGGATGCTTCAAGAAATCGGGGATCTGAGGTGCTGCCGAGACAGGATTCACGGCAAACGGCGGCTCGGACTCGTCGATCTTATCGGGGTCGTCTTCCATCGAAAGCTGACCGGTTACCTGGTCGCGCTTTGCATGGCGACGCGGCAGCAAAGTTGTCTTTGCGGTCTCAATCGGAGCCTCGTCGTCCTCGTCATCGCCCTCGGTGAGCTCAATCTCGCTCTCGGACCAAGACGGGTCGGGTTCACTCGTATTGAGTTTGGGCGCAGCCTTGCCCTTCTTGGCATGGCGGCGCGGCAACAGCGTCGTCTTAGCGCGCTCAGCTTCCACGGCATCGGACACGTCGACAAACGGATCCTCGTCCTCGTCGTCATCGTCCAAAACCGGGTCCACATCGTTGCCCATGACCGTGGTCACGGCAGCATCGGAGCCCTTTTGACGAAGAATGCTCAGGTGAGGACGGGCAACGCCGGGCACCGACAGGGCCTCATCGTCACCCCACGGACTCGCGTTAACATCGGCACGACGGCGCTCGGCAAAATCGGCCGCACGGTCGCGAGCAGAGCGCAAAACGCCGCCCACCGAAAAGCCGATGATGACCAGGCCCACGACGACAAGGCCCAACAGGACCACCATCGCGATAGGCTTACCCAGGGCATTCTGCAGCGCACTCGCAATAAACGCACCGATGTAGCCACCCGAGGCGGACAGATTTTGCGGCGTGAACATAAGGTCGCACGAGTCGCTCGTACCTGGCACCATCAACGAAAGAATGGAGACGACGGCGATAAAGACCACGGCGCCGCCCGCAACAGAGCGCGCGTTGAGCGGCGAGTCCTCGCCTAAAAAGAGCGTGGCGGCAAACAGCAAAATGACGATCGGCAGCACGTAGGCGCCCAGACCAAAGCCCAAGTGGTAGAAACCGGCAACCGCAGCCGTAACGGGCGCAGTCGCCGGCGAAATCACGGCAATAAAGGACGCAATCGCCAAAACAGCAATGACCACGCCGGCGATATCGCGGTTGGCCGAGGGCTCGACCAAGGGCTCGAAATCATCGAACTCGGACTCGTGGCCCTTATTGGCACGCAGATGGGAACCGGCACCCTTAGCAGATGCCGGTTGGTTGTTGGCCTTATTGCCTTTGGCGTTTTGTGCAGATCCGCGCGCCAAACTAAACCTCCATGACGACCGGGATGATCATCGGACGACTGCGCGTACGGCTCCAAATAAAGTTGGAGAGCGAGTCGCGCACGGCCTTGCGAATGGCATCGGAACCGCTGCTCGTAAAGCTGAACTTGCCCTTCTCGATCGTCTTCATAATGGACGCGGAGGCATCCTCGGAGAACTGGTCGTCGATGGCAAACGAGACGCCGCGGCCCGAGAACTCGATGGCCTCGATCTTCTTGTGCTTGAGCGAGACGATGGCAACAGCGGTAACCATACCGTCGTTGGCGAGCTTCTGACGATCACGCAAGACGATGGGGTCGGTATCGCCGATGCGCAGGCCGTCGACGTAAACGACGCCGGACTCGACGGGCGTACCGCGCTTGACGATACCGCCGCGCATCTCGAGCGTGTCGCCGTTGTCGAGGATAAAGATATGATCGTCCTTGAGACCCATCTTGCGGGCCAGCTGGGCATGGGCGCGCAGATGCACGGCTTCACCGTGAACCGGCATAAAGTACGTGGGCTTGGCCATGGCCATCAGGAGCTTGAGCTCCTCCTGGCTACCGTGACCGGAAACGTGAACGAGAGCGCGGTTCTTATCCCACACGTCGCAGCCGAGCTTGGCCAGGCTGTTGACGACCTGCTGGACGGCTTTCTCATTGCCGGGAACAGGAGTTGCCGAGAGGATAACGGTATCGCCCTCGTGGATGGAGAGCGTCTTGTGCTCGCCATTGGCCATGCGGGACAGGGCCGACAGCGGCTCGCCCTGCGAACCGGTGCACATGACGACAATCTTGTCGTCAGGCAGGTTATCAATGTCAAAGGCATCGATGACATCGGCGTCGTCGATGTTGAGGTAGCCAAGCTCGCGCGCCACGCGGGTGTTAGTGAGCATGGAGCGACCGGTCACAACGACCTTACGGCCGCACTTGCGGGCGGCATCGCAGATCTGCTGCAAACGATGGATATGGCTCGAGAACGACGCGACGAACACGCGACCCGGCGCGTTCTTGATGGCGTGCAGCAGGTTGGGACCAACCTCGGCCTCGGACTTGGTAAAGCCGGGAACCGTAGCGTTGGTGGAGTCGGAAAGCAGCAGGTCGATACCCTGCTTGGCAAAGCGGCTGATAGCGGCATAGTCGGGCGTGACGCCGTCGATGGGCGTCTGGTCGAGCTTAAAGTCGCCGGTGTGCATAACGGTACCCTGGTTGGTGCGGATGAACACGCCCAGAGCGCCGGGAATGGAGTGCGTCATCGAGAAGAAGTCGAGCGAGATGCCGCCGAGGTTGACATGGCTGCCGCCCTTGACCTCGCGGAACTTGGGTGCGCGGATGCGGAACTCAGAAAGCTTGCCCTCGATAAAGCCAAGCGTCAGCTTGCTCGAAAAGATGGGCACCTTATTGTTAAGGTCCTGCAGCAGGTACGGAAGCGAACCGGTGTGGTCCTCGTGGCCGTGGGTGACGACGATACCGCGGAGCTTCTCCTCGTTCTCCAGAACATAGGTGTAGTCGGGAAGCACCAGGTCAATACCGGGCTGGGAATCGTCGGGGAACATAAGGCCAGCGTCAACGAGCACCATGTCGTCGCCGCATTCGAAGACCGTCATGTTCTTGCCGATGCCGTCAAGGCCGCCGAGCGGAATGATCTTCAAAGGAGATGATTTTTTAGCTGCCATAGGTTCGTGTGGTTTCCTTTCTTCGAAACGGGTCTGGAACAACCGACGGGGCGCTTCTGGCAAACCGACCGCCGGGAACGTACAAGCATGCATCATAGAGTCGATGCAATAACCACAGTATGATACCCATTTGCACAACAACAGACCACCCATGCATCAAAGCCCCATCTGAACCCGTCTATCCCGCCGGTCTGGGGCCATCGGGGCCGGGGCGGGTTAAGTTTGCTGCTCTACAGTCCTGCGCAAGACGGAAAGCACATTAAGTGCTTTCCTTTGCGTGCGGAACTCGCGACAAACTTAACCCACCCCGGCCCCGATGGCCCCAGACCTGCCAAATAGGGACAGGTTTATTTTGGTCGGTTTTATCTGGGGTAATGCCGCACATGCGTTTATCTAAAGATCTGAATTCAGATAACTGAATAGACTGTCTGACAAAATCGAAACCCGCACCAAACAGCCCTTTTGCTACTCCCGGCGGGGTTCGCGGATAAAGTTTATCGCGAGTTCCGCACGAACAGGAGGCCACTTAATGTGGCCTCCGTCGTGAGCAGGACTGTAGAGCAGGAAACTTTATCCGCGGACCCCGCCGGGAATAGCAAAAGGGCGACCCCCTTAGGAGTCGCCCTCGTTGAGCTGCTTATGTACGGCTGTTACTCGGCGTCGTGGTGACGGCGAGGCTTTCGGCCTCCGTTGTCGCCGGGACGGCGCGGACGGTCGCTGCGCTCGGAGCGCTCGCGACGCGGACGCTCACGGCGCTGGAAGTGCTCGCCGTCACCCTCGGAGGCACCCTCAGCGCGAGCCGGGGCCTCGGGCTTGTCAAGACGATCGAGCGAGATCTTGCCGCGATCATCGACCTCGATGACGACGACCTTGACCTCGTCGCCCACGTTGAGGACGTCCTCGACCTTCTCAACGCGGCCCTTGGCGACGCGGGAGATGTGCAGCAGGCCGTCCTTACCGGGCAGCAGGTTCACAAAAGCGCCGAACGGCTGGATGGAAACCACACGACCGGTGTACTCC